>JAZSQJ010000080.1:0-11403 GCA_045537905.1 Eubacteriales bacterium | reverse complement strand
GCGCGCAAGGATTGGTTCCCACCCGAGCTGCACCTCATCGGCGGCAAGTGGTACGTCTACGCCGCCCCCGACTACGGCGGAGGGATGCACACCATGACCGCACTCGTCGGCGAGGGGGACACCCCTATGTGCGACTATGTGAACGCCGGCCCCATCGGAGGGCTGGAGGGGAAGTGGACCATCGACGGCACGGTCATGACCTACGAGGGTGAGCTCTACTTCATCTGGACCAAGTGCAGCGAGATGTTCCTCTCCAAAATGTCCGATCCCCTGACCCTGACGGGCAAGACCATCACCATCGCCCGCCCCGAGCTCCCCTTTGAGACCAAGGTGGGACGCGTCAACGAGGGACCCGCCGTCCTCTACCGCGAGGGCAAGATCCTCGTGGTCTATTCCGCCAACGACAGCATGGTGGACGACTACTGCCTGGGACTTCTGACCTTCCGCCGCGGTGGGGACATTCTGGATCCCGCGAGCTGGGTCAAGACCGACCACGCTTTGTTTGAAAAGACCGACAGCATCTTCGGTCCCGGTCACTGCTCGTTTACCACCGTCACCGAGGACGGCAGGGAGGTGGACTACATCGTCTACCACGCCAACCTGATCTCGGGCTCGGGCTGGGACGGACGCAACGTGTTCATTCAGCCCTTCGGCTGGGACGAGAACGACGAGCCCGTATTCGGGCACCCCGAATTTTAAGTCTGTAAAAGATCTGAAAAGTCGGATCGTAGCCATGTCGTTCTGTGGGCCAAGGAGTTGTAGTGGGGATTCTTCCTAAGACCGCTTGGCCTCCGACTTAAGTATACGTCTACGGAACCAACAACGTCGCCGTTCATTTCCTGATACATAATGTCCTTCCAGGTAACGGTGATTTCAAATTCATCACCAAGGTTAACCTGGGTAGGGCCGCTCATGTTAAGAGTTGCGTAGTCGTCGTCGCCGTAATTGATGTCGGCTTCAAAATCCTTGGAGAACATTTCCGCAGATGCAGAAAGCATAGGGAATGCAGACAACAAGGAAACCATCATCACAACAGCGAGCATAAGTGCGCTGAAACGGGTCTTATTGTTCATAAGAATCCTCCTAAATTAATTTTATCCGAAAACATTCGGTAAACTATATTATAATAGTTCCCCACCAAATTGTCAATAGCCGACGGGAGATTTTTTGGTCTTTGGTTAGGTAAAAGCTCCCGGCCAATTAGCGAAAAACCGCAAATTAACAGGGTTTTCTTGCCATAACCGACAAAACCGTTCGTGACGCACAGGGCCTTCGCGATGGGTGTCGGCACCGTTAACCGCACTTCAAAAGGGCTGTTTCATTAACGCAAAGCCTTAAACGTTGAGAACAAAAAGCAAGCACCTCCGAGCAGGCCGGGAGTGCGCTGTTCGGAGGTGTTTGTTGTTAAAATACTTTTAGTGAAGTTTTTGCCCCGACAAAAGTGAAGTTGTTACCTGCGGTAACAGTGAAGTTTAGTCTTTCAGACTAAGTGAAGTAAAGTTTGCCCTCACTTTGCCGTAGGCAAAACTTCACTTACGAAGTAAACTTCACTCACGCAGTGAACTTCACTTGCCCTTTAGGGCAAACTTAGCCCAGGCTGTCTCAAATTTTCACTTGAGACAGCCCCAGACCGCTGACAAAGGCACAGAGCACGAAAAAGAATAAAATATACTCATTCTAAAGGAGAAAATTCAGGGAGGACATCCCTGAATTTTCTGCATTATATTTGTTTTTTCGTTCAAGACGAACCTCGGCTCGCAGTACTAAGTACAGTTCTCGCCTCGGTTCGTCTTGTCTGCACTCTTTCTCAGCACTCTGCCAGCTTGATGACAAGGTTTGTCATCAAGCTGAGGCTGTCTCAAATTTTCACTTGAGACAGCCCCTTCGTTTTATCTTATATTCTGCAAGGCTTCGTTTATCTTTGCGGAAAATCTTTTTGTAACAAGCGCCGAGGACTCCATATGCACCTTGCCGTCACCCACGTAAAGGGTCATAGAATCGTTGTGCTTTACCAGCCTTTTAATCCGGTCAAAGCGGTAGGTCTTTTTGTTGCCAAGGAAGGTGGTGTATACAAACTCCTCCTCGGAGATCACAACAACGGTTTGGTTTTTCCAGCACAGGATGGCAAGGATACCTATAAGCATAGCCAGCGCCCCAAGACCGCACCACAGCCACCTGAAGCTTATTACCGAAAAGATTATAACGCCCAGGGCGCCTGTGCAAAGCACCAAGCCCATTGCCAAAAGCCAGAGAGGCAGATACATATCCGCCCTTGGCTCGTCACTCAGCTTAACACCCAGCAGCTTTTTTGCCAAAAGGACAAGAAGCTTAAATTTCATACTCCGTCACCTTAGTTAAAGCGGGTAACGGAAGCAGCGCCGTCCTCGCTTACAAGAAGGTTTTCGTATACGTAGCAGCCGCCAAAGCCTTCGATAACAGTAGTCTTAATATCCGCAAGGCTTTCCATTGCGGTAATATTAATCTCCTTGCCGTCCTTGGTGTAAAGGAGGCTGTTAAGATTGCCGTCAAGCATGGTTACTATCATAACGCTGCTGTCACCTGCAACTACCTTGTTAAGCTTGGTTTCCCATTCCTTAAGCTTTTCGCCCTTCCAGTTATAAAGCATCATATTGCCGTTATCGCCCTTGATAACGAAAAGGCTGTTATTATAGCTCTGAACAAGGGTGGTTGCAACGGGGTCAAAAGCTCTGCTACCGTCTTCCTTGATAACGGTAACAAACTTGCCGCCGCCGTCATTGGTTACGGTAGCAAGATAGCCGGTGCCCTTTACGTAGGAAAGGATGTCGTAGCTCTTGTAGTCGTTCATCAGCAGGAATTTACCCGTTCTGATGTCTATCATAAACCTTTCGCTGCCGTAGCTTTCACCGCTGTACTTCATCTGGTGGATGTAGGGAGCAGTGCAAGGCTTGTCGGATATAACGGTGTCAACCTCAAGAAGGTTCTTTATGTCGGTAATCTTCCAGTAGCCTGTGGAAAGGTCACAGTCTACGATGGTTTCCCTGCTCTTTGCAACGTAGTGACCGTTAACGCCGGTCTTGGTTGCGGTGTTGCCCATGAAGCCGTCGTAGAAATACAGGTCGGGCAGATACTCGTAAACCTCGTTACCCTCTTCGTCCAGCTTATAGCCCTTGTACTCCTCCTTGGTAAGCAGGTTGTAGAAGGTATGCTTTGTGCCAAAGCCGCTGTTTGCAGGAGAGTGGAGGAAAATGCCATTGCCGAAATAATACTGGTGGCCTGTAGACATAGGCTTCATTTCGCCCTCAAACTTAAAGGAGCTGCCGTCGGCAATCTTTACCGCATAGTAATGCTTGCCCGTTTCCTCAAAGGTGTTTACGTTCTTTGCGCAGAGGAGGTAGCCTACGTCCATACACTCGCTGTAGTAAATCTCGTCAAAATCGGTGTCAGCAAGCTTGAACACAACCTTGCCTGTGCGGTCGATAACGCTGTTGTCTTTAAGCAAAGCGTAGTCGCCGTAGAACACCTTGGTGTCCTCGCCGTCAAGGTCGGCGGCAAAATACTGCTCGTCCTCAAGGGTGAATATTACCTTACCCTTGCCGTCCAGAACACCGTAGGTACCCTCGCCGTTGTTGTTTGCATAGCCGAAGTACATACCGTCCTGCCAGCCTCTGATATCAAAGTAGATAGGCTCTATCTCAGGCTCAGAGGACTGGGTAACAGAGCTGTCGGGCATAGAGGTGCTGTCAGTTATAGCTCCGTCGCCTACGCTGTTTTCAGCCTGGGAGGAGGACGAAGAGCTGTCGCCGCTTATAACGGGCTTAAGATTGTCCTTAATGCCGTCGCCGCCACAGGAGGCACTTACAAGCATTACCAAAACAAGAATCAATGCAAAAACTGTCTTTTTCATTCGTTTTTTCCTTTCAAAAAATATGTTTGTGTCTGATAAAACAAAGGAATTATAAAACATTTCGCAGTAAATTGCAATGGAAAATAAAAATTTTATACCTGTTTTTATATCATTTTTACTGCAACGGGGTTGGGGGATATGCCTTGCATAAAGCACGGCGAAGACAAAGGGTAACGCCCTACGGTTATACACTTTACTCCCCATAAAACCACAACGCCGTCCTTAACCCTCAACACGGCGGGAGAAGTTACCCCACCACTCTCTTCGTTCGTGGCGGGGACCCCAAAACCCCCGCCCTACGGCGCTTCCCCTTACGCCAACATCAAAAACATACCGTTTCTGCGCCCCGATTAGCACCCACGCCACGGGATAGGAAAAAAAGATGTAGAATGCCACAACTGAACCGAAGCTGTACTTAGTACTGCGAGGTGAAGTTGGTGCATAGCAAAAAACATACAATCAAATAAAATCCAAAAGCTCGGTTAAGGCAACCGAGCTTTTGTTCCATCAATTAATAATTCTGTTTTTTGCGGTCTACGCTTTTTTTACATCCCATATTATTTGCGGACATGCGCCGCAAATAATATACCTTAGTTTCCGCAAGTGCCAACTTGTTGGCGCGCAGACGCGAGTGAACGGAAATGGTGATTTGTATTTTTCGGGGTCCCCACGAAAATGTATTTTCGTGGGGTGAATTTACATTCCTCCGTTAGCCATTACCTTGGTATTTGCAGGCAATATCCCCGTCTCCAGATACACTATCTCCAATATCTGTGCCACCTGGGATGCGGTCAGCTCTCCCTCGGCACCTACTACCACGCTTGCCTTACCGTCGGACACTATGCATACGCACTGGCTGAAGCCCTTGGCTTTTACAAGCTGTTCTATGCTTACCTCGGCACTCATCTCGTCGGCTATGGCGGCTATACCCAGCATCGCCTGCTCCTTGGCGTCGGCAAGGGCGTCGGGGTTGTCGGCAATGGCTTTAAGCACCTCCATTGCCTCGTTACGGGTGTTTTCTCTTTCGATAACCGCCTTTGTAAAATAGCTTTCGGTCTCCGCCGTCTCTCCCTCGGGCTTTGCTCCTGCCAGCACGCTGTTCCCCAGAATCTGAGCGCCGCCCGTGTTCTTATCGGGGGTGGGGCTGTTTACGGGGATAAGGGCGTTTACCACTATCGCCGCCACTATTATCAGCGCGCACCCGCCCACAAGAAACGCCTTGCTACCGAAAAACGCTCCGTAGTCAATCTCTTTCAGCTTTTTAAGACCTGCTTTGATGTTCATAATACTGCTCCTTTTATGTGAATTTAATTTGTAACGAATACTGCCTTCTCGTCCAGTCCGTAAAGCGCCATTACCATAGCCTTAAGAGCGCTTAGGTCAGCGGCACTTGCCTTGGGACAAACTATGGCAACGCCCTTTATATCGGGCGGCGTTTCCTTTACGGGTACCATGGCGGTGCCGCCGCTTACGTTAACGGTTCTGCCCGTTATAGCCGTTTCCTTTTCCGCCACTGTGCCGTCGGAGTTATATACGCTGCGGACGCTTTGGTCTGAGGCGTAGGTGTACTGATAGCCGCCCCTTATGCTTACGGCTGCCTTGCATTTCACTCCGCACAGCTGCCCTGCCAGCTCACACAGCTCTGCCTCCCTCGCCCTGACAAAGGCTTGGTTTTTGTCCTGGGTCACCGTGGGAGCGCTGTCTCCCGTGTTGATTAATAGCAGGGCGATCCCTGCCACTAACGCCATAGCTATGTAGCCTATTCCCTTTATCTTAAGCAGCCTTTGTATAAGGCTATTCATCTGCATACACCTCCAAGGGCACCCTGTTACCGAAAAGCTCTGCAATGAGGCTCCTTACGCTTTCCCCGTCCTCCCCCGAGGGGAGCCTTACGGTGACGGCGCATACGGAAAGCTCTTTGTCCTTGCTCTCTATTTGTATGCTTATGTCTGCCGCCTTTATTCCCTTCTTTGCAAAAATATAGTCCCCCAGCCTTTTTGCCATATCCTCCTCTGCCTGAGTGCATAGCATTTCCATAGCTCCGCTGCTGTCTACCGAGATGCCGTCCCCCATATCGGGTGCAGTGAAATCCGTGTTTACCGCAAAGGACAAAAGGGGCGACACTATGATAGCGGTGCATATAAGGGCGGTAAGGTATTTTATATGCTTTTCGTAGGCCTTGCCTCCTATGACAACGGACACTCCGCCAAGCACGGCGGCATATAAAAGAGAAGTAAAAAAGCCGGTCATACCCCCACCCCGCTTTTAAGGAACACTGCCGATATAACGGTAAAAACTACGCCCGACCCTACCAGCAAGGCGAGGGCAACCCCCAGCAGGGACCCCAGCTCCCCTATAAACCTTGCCTGCTTATCCAAAGCGCAAAGCTTGGCAAACATAGCACAAAAGGAAAAAACTCCCTTGTAGCACAAGGCACAAACCAAGGGCGGCAAGAGGTACGCCATAACCACGCACAGCCCTGCGGTGCCTACCGACGCCTTTACCGCAGACACGGCACCGAAAACCACACGGGCGCTTTCCCCCACCGTGCCGCCTATAAGGGGTATAAAGCTACCGGAGGCAAAGCGTATACTGCGGTAAGTAAGGTTATCGGCGGTAGAGGCGACGGCGGTTTGAAAATAGAACACAAAGCCTACCAGCGCAAACACGAAGGCAAGGAGAGTAGCCGCGCAGTTTTTAACGAAGCCGCCAAGGGGAGCTATGCTCTCCGACTCGGGCAACAGTCCCAAAAGGGCAAAGGCAAAAGCTACGGACAAAAGGGGCATAAGCAAACGGGAGCTAACCGTTTGGGTAACGGTTAAAAACAGGCTCATACCGCTGCCTGCGGACAGTGCCGTTGCGGTCTCGCCGCCCAGGGAGTACAGGGACACCGTTACGGGCAGAAGTCCCACGCAGAAGACGTGCATACTTTCCACCGCCGCCTTGGTGTAGCTGAAGGCGCTGTATATGGCAGGATAAGCAGCGGAAGCAAGGGCGGCGGCACTTACAAACTGCATGGCACTGCCGCTTATATCGGCGTTTTGTATACCTCTTATACCGTTTAACACCGAGATAAGAAGCAGGCACGCTATAATCAAAGCACCGTATTTGAACGCCTTTGGCAACGCCCCCTTCAGGGCACCCGTAAGACTGCTCCACAGACTGTCCCACAGCTTGTCCTCCCCACCTGCTTCAGGCTCTGCAGCGCCGCTTGCCTTGTAGATATCCTCCTCGTCCACTCCATAGGCTCTTACGCCCTTTAAGGACACCAACAGCAGAAAGACCAGCAAAACTATAAAAAAACGCTTCATATATAATCCTTTCCTTTACGGCACAAGGCTTGTTGCCGCATCCAGCAAAAACTTAAGCACAGGCAAGGACAGCAGCAGTATAACCAGCCTGCCCACGCTCTCCACCGTACCTGCAAGACCCGTCTCACCGCAGGCACGGCACAGCTCTGCCGCCACAGAGCACAAGAAGGACACCCCCACCGCCTTGAACAGCAGTCCGAAGAAGGCAGGCACCCCCGTAGCCTCCGTCAGCCCCTTTACGTAGCTGATGACCGGGGTCATAAGGCCGGCTCCGTAGGCTGTACACACCACTACCACTGCCACGGAGTAGACGGGAAGAAGGCTTGACTTAAGCTGTTTTATCACCGCACCCAAGGAAGCCATACACACCGCCACACCTAAAAAACTGTAAAGTCCTTTCATATTCCAAAGGCGCTCCTTATGCTTTGCAGCAGTCCCGCAATCTCCCCCGTAAGCATAAGCATGGCTATTATCACCCCTGCCACCGTCACCAGCATTGCCTGCTCATCCCTGCCGCTTTTGGACAGTATCTGATGGGCAACGCTTACTATCAGTCCAAGTCCTGCTATTTTAAGCACCAACGATACGTTCATTTATCCCTTTCCCTTTCATATAAGCAGTATTACCGCCAGTGCTCCGCCAAGTATGCCCAGATACTTGTAGCACCTTTCTCCTTTTTCCAGCTCCTGCCGTCTCTGCCTGCTAAGGCTTGTCAGTGCCGCCCTTGCCGTTTGCAGACCCTTAAGCTGTCTGTCGTAGTCCGTACTGCCAAGCTCCTTTACAAAGCCTTGCAATATTCCGTACAGACCCGTATCGTCTCTTGTTAATTCTATGGCGGTCTCCAGCCGTTTATTACAGGGCAGCACGCTGCTTTTTTCCTTGACCCTTTCCAGTACGCCGTATCGCTCCAGCGCCTCGTTACGGAAAAGGGATACTATATCCTCCAAGGGGGCAAGCCCGGGAAGGCTGTCCTCTACGTGCCGTACCAGCTCCAAAAAGCCCTCTGCCATAAGAGTGCGGCGGCGTTTGTCTGCCGCTACTCCAAAGCCTAAGGCGGTGGATGCCGTTAATACTAAAACACTGCCTAAAATTGCCGTCATACCCCATACTCCTCCACGGTGTAGCCGTAATCCTCCCCTATGCCTATCAGCAAGGGGAAGGCACCCGAGCCTAACAGCCTGTCTATAAAGGGGCGTTTTTTAAGCGAGTCTGCACTGTCCCCATGGGCAGACGCCACTATACATACCCCCGAGCCTATGGCGTTATGCAGGGCGGTTTCGTCCTCCGGTGCCAGCTCGTCACAGACTATTATCTGGGGCGACATACTGCGGCAAAGCATAGTAAGGGCATAGCTCTTTTTGAGCCCCGTGAGACGGTCTATAAGCCCGGTACTAAGCTGGGGCACGTACAGCTCTCCACGCTCGTCTGCCAGCGCCACACGGTACCGTTCCCCCAGCCTTGCCGCTATACTGCGGAGCAGGGTGGTTTTCCCTCGGTTTGGCGGCGAGTAAACAAGGGCACTCTTAAGAGCACCCCTTGCTATCCGTGCCGCCGCCTCGGCACCGTAATCGGGAAAGAAGCGGCACAGCCTCAAATTGATGCCGTACACGGTGCCGAAGCCTGTCAGAACGCCGTCCTTTACCCTTGCCTCTCCGCAGATGCCTGCCCTGCCTCCCTTACCAAAGGGGATGTAGCCGTTACACATAGCCTCCCCATAGCTGTAGAGAGAGCCTTTTGTCAGCAGGGTCAGGGTGGTGGCTATATGCTCCTCGGTGCAGATAAACGCCCTTTGGGGCAGGCAAGGCTTGCCCTCCCCATTGATACAGCAGTTTTTGCCCCCTACGCTAAGGGACAAAGGACCCTCCAGCCGCAGTCTTATTTCCGTAAGTCCCCGCGTTATCTCCTCGGGGACGGAAAGCAACGCCCTTGCAATGGGCAGAGGCAGGTAGGCTAGAAGGCTTTCCATCGTCTTTTCCTCCCCGTCAGCTTATGCAGCAGCAGATACACCGACACGCACACCGAACAAACCAGCACCGCCTTAAAAGTGCGGTGTAGCTCCAAGCCTGCAAGAGGCATAGCCGACACACCCCCTGCCAAGGTAAACAGCAAGGGCAGTGCCACGTCGTCAATGAGGCTTGCCCTGTAGCCCGTTACCCTTTTAAGCCGGCGGTAGCACAGCACGAAGGACAAAAGGTTGGAGGCTATCAATAGCCACAGGTAGCCCTTTACACCGCTAAGGGGGATAAGCACGAGGACCGAGGCTATACGGAAAACGGAGTTTATTATGCTGTAGAGCAGGGTTTTGTTCTGCTCGCCTATGCTTTTAAGTATGCCGTCGGATACGGTCTCTATGTACATAAAGGGAGTAACCAGGGCAAGGATACGGGTGGATGCCACGCATTCCGTACTGCCGTAGAGGGCAAGGCTTGTCACCCCGGGGAACATAAAAAACACGCCGCCGCTGACTATGGAAAAGGCAAAGCATATCCTCATAATCCTGCCGATAAGACGGTTACGCTCACCCTTGTCCTCCACGGTGTTTAGCCTTGATATGGCAGGCACCTGTATGGAGTACAAGGCACCTAAGAAGGCAAAGGGGAAAAACAGCATAGGGATAGTCATACCCCTTATGGTGCCGAAGGCAGACAGAGCGGCGTCCCTGTCACCGCCGTAACGAACGAACTGGATAGGGATAAGAACGCTTTCTATACTGTGAAGGATGTTGGTAACGTAGGAGGAGGCGGCGATAGGCAAGCACACAGCCGCTATGCTTTTTGCGGTTTTAAGGGGCGGCTCGGCAGGAGAGATACTGTTTTTGCCTCTGCCGGAAAAGAACAGGTAAAGCACGAACAGAAAAACGTAGGACAGCGCCTCGCCCGCGGTAAGACCTGCCACCACTGCCACGCACAGGGAGGAGGGGCTTCTTACTCCCTGATAGTATACCTCTATGCTGTAAACGATGATGGCAATTTTAGCACACTGCTCGAAAAGGGACGCCAGGGAAGGCTTGTATATCTGCCCCACGGCGGTAAAGTAGCCCTTAAGACAGGCAGACAACGCCATAAAGGGCATACTCAGCGCAAGGATGCGGAGTGGCGCGGCGGTACGCCCGTCGAGGATAAAGCTGTTTGCCATATAGTCGGCACCCAGATACAGAAGAGCCGAGGCAAGGCTTGCCAGAAGCAGTGACATTGCCGAGGACATACACAGAACACGGAAGGCACCGCCCTTTGCTTTTTGGGTATCAGCCTGCTCCAGCTTTTCTGCAACCAGCCTGGATACCGCCACGGTAAAGCCGGAGGTAGCAAAGGTGGCAAAAAGGGAGTATACCGACATTACAAGCTGGTAAAGCCCCAAGCCTGCGCTACCCATCCGCCCCGAAAGGTACACGCGGAAAAGCATACCCAGCCCACGGAGAGCAAAGGATATTACGGTAAGCACACCTGCCGCAACTGCGGTAGCCGACAAGGTTTTCTTCAAAGCCACACTTCCCCTTTTGTTTTTGTAAATTATATGAGCGGTGGTTTTATATAATGCAAAAAGCAGACCAAACGGTCTGCTTTTTGCATTATATAAATCAACGGCACAGCCGTTGTATGGAATCCGCAACCCGTTGCGGTATATCATCAGCCCGTAGGGATGGATATCATCAAGCCGCAGGTAGATGCACGCCGGCGCGTGATGATATGCAAGGGCGGCTCGCCGCCCTTGATGATATACACCGCACGTTGTGCGGCGATGATATACCAAGCCTGCGGCTTGGATAAAAAAAGAAGTAACTTTTGGTAGACAAAAGTTACTTCTTTTTTGTGTAAGGACTATAAAAAAGATATTTTCGGCAGTTTTGCGTATGACTTCGAACTCTCGCATAAATCACGGCGAAGCCGTGTATATCATCAATTCCGCAGGAATTGCATATCATCAATGCGGAGCATTGTATATCATCATTGCGAAAGCACAATACAGCCTACGGCTGATGATATACACCTTCGGTGATGAGATACACGCTAAAGCGTGATGATATACCATTGCTTTCGCAATGGATAAAAAATCGACAGGTCGAAACTGAACTAGTCAATAGTTAGTAGACACAAAAAATAATATTTTTAAGCCGTCTGTTCAAGTCTGAATTGAACAGGCGGTTTTCTTTTTAATTTACGCAAGGGTTTTATGTAATTAAAGTAGTAGACCGCTTCATGAATAACT
>JAZSQJ010000089.1:0-1677 GCA_045537905.1 Eubacteriales bacterium | reverse complement strand
CTCGGCATGACCCACTATAAAGGCATCCGCCCAGCTGTACAGCTGCTGCAGTATGCCGCTGAGTATCAGCGGAAGGCTGAACCTGAACAATTCCGCCGCTATGGAGCTGCCCTTGCTTTCCTTCATTATCCTGTCCTTTCCCTTAATAAAAAACCGCACAGACGTTCAGCCTTATGCGGTAGGTGCTCACCCGAGATTTCTCTTTAATAATTATAACATCCATAAGGGCAAAATCAAGCGAAATGTATAGTATTGATATCATATTCGTGGGTATATTGACGCAGCATAAGCACAGTGATAATATATTATTTATAAAAATTAATTTTAGCTGTTTAATAAAACACAGCAGAAGAGAGATCCCCATGCTTAACCGTTTAAAAGACCCCCGTATCATGATGATAGTGTCCATGGCCGTATTTGGCACACTGGGCCCCTTTGTCAGGAATATCTCCGTATCCTCCAGCGAGCTTGCTCTGTACAGGGCAATTCTGGCCGCTCTTCTTATATCCGTATATTTTCTTATTACAAAGCAGCGAATAGACTTTAAGGCCATCCGCAAGGAGGCGCCTGTTCTGCTGCTGTCCGGCGTTGCCATGGGCATAAACTGGATACTGTTGTTTGAAGCATATAAATACACCACCGTATCCGTGGCTACCCTCAGCTATTACTTTGCCCCTGTAATAGTTACTGCGGTATGCCCCCTGCTGTTTAAGGAAAAGCTGACAGCCCGGCAGATAATCTGCTTTGTAATGTCCACAGTGGGCCTTGTACTGCTCATCGGCATCACCGACCTTGACGGCGGCAGCACCAGCCTTAAAGGTATCGCATTCGGCCTTGGCGCAGCGTTGTTCTACGCCATGGTAATACTGTTCAATAAGTTTATCAAAGGCGTTGCAGGCATTCAGCGCACCATGCTCCAGTTTATCTCTGCAATAGCCGTTCTGATTCCTTACGTGCTCCTCACCGGCGGAATAACCCTCGCCTCCATGAACAGCACCGGCTGGGTATGCCTGCTGGTAGTCGGTCTTTTCCACACCGGCGTATGCTATTGTCTGTATTTCTCCTCCCTTAAGGAGCTGCCGGGGCAGGAAGCCGCCATACTCAGCTATATAGACCCCCTCGTGGCCCTGCTGGTATCGGTATTCGTCCTTGGTGAACAGATACTGCCCATACAGATACTGGGCGGCCTGATGATACTGGGCTTTACCCTGTGGAACGAGCTCAAATCCTGAACAGAATAAAAATGCAAACCAAAAGGCCGGGGTTTCCGGCCTTTTATATTGGCTCAACGTCTTTAATCTTTTATAAAAAAACTAAAAGGCCAGATGTTATCCGGCCTTTATGTCGCTTGTTGTGTTTGATATCTTTGCCCTCAGCACGATTGCCTATCGGAATGCCGGGAAGGTATAGCTCCCGAGCAAATTAGTTTTGAAATTAATACTTACGCTTTCTGGCGGCTTCCGCCTTCTTCTTGCGCTTTACGCTGGGCTTTTCATAGTGTTCACGACGACGTACTTCTGCCAAGATACCGCTGCGGGCAGTCTTGCGCTTAAACCGCTTAAGAGCACTTTCCAGGGACTCGTTTTCACCTACGCGAATTTCCAGCAATTTCCCTCCCCTCTGATGCAACATAGCATATCATGCCGCTGCACGAGCATAGAAATCCAAACAAAGCTA
>JAZSQJ010000020.1:0-2230 GCA_045537905.1 Eubacteriales bacterium | reverse complement strand
ATCTATAAGGTGATAAAGCGCATCAATAACCTCGTTCATATTGTGGGGCGGAATATTGGTAGCCATACCAACTGCTATACCCACCGTACCGTTTACCAGCAAATTGGGGAAACGGCAGGGAAGCACCTCCGGCTCCTTAAGTGAATTATCAAAGTTGGGTACAAAATCCACCACGTTCTTATCTATATCCTGAAGCATCAGGTTAGATATACGGGTCATACGGCTCTCCGTATAACGGTAAGCCGCCGCCTTATCGCCGTCAATGGTACCGAAGTTACCCTGACCGTCTATAAGGGGGTATCTGAGAGAGAAGGTCTGCGCCATACGAACCATGGTGTCGTAAACAGCGGCGTCACCGTGGGGATGGTATCTACCAAGCACGATACCAACGGTGGTAGCGCTCTTACGGTAGTCATTATCGTAGGTAAGCTTATCCTCGTTCATGGCGTACAGAATACGGCGGTGAACAGGCTTAAGACCGTCTCTTACGTCGGGCAAGGCTCTGCCCACTATAACGGACATGGAATAGTCTATATAAGCTGTCTTTACCTCTTGCTTAATATCAACCTCTTGTATCCGCTGGGTATAATGATGCTCGTATTCTTTTTCTATGTTCTTGTTGTTTTCGTTATCCATCTGTCAAAGCCCTCCCTTAAATGTCAAGGTTGGAAACATATTTTGCGTTTTGCTCAATAAACTCACGCCTGGGCTCTACGTTGTCGCCCATAAGTATGGAGAATATCTCGTCCGCCTCAATAGCGTCCTCAATGGTAACCTTGCAAAGCGTCCTGGTAGCGGGGTCCATAGTGGTCTCCTCAAGCTCAGCGGCGTTCATCTCACCAAGACCCTTGTAGCGCTGAACCTTTATTTTAGGTCCGCCCTCGCCAAACTCCTCTATTATCTTGTCCCTTTCCTCGTCGGAGAAGGCGTATCTCTTCTGCTTGCCCTTGGATACCTTGTAAAGAGGAGGCATTGCCGCATATATATGGCCCTGCTCTATAAGGGGACGCATATGACGGAAGAAGAAGGTAAGAAGCAGAGTCTTGATGTGGGCACCGTCTACGTCGGCATCCGCCATCATAATTATCTTACCGTAACGAAGCTTGCTTATATCAAACTCGTCACCTATACCCGTACCCAGCGCCATTATAATGGGCACTATCTGTACCGAGGTGTATATTCTGTCAAGTCTTGCCTTTTCTACGTTAAGTATCTTACCTCTCATGGGCAATACTGCCTGGAACTTACTGTCTCTGCCCTCTTTTGCACTACCGCCTGCAGAGTCGCCCTCTACCAGGAACAGCTCGGTAAACTCAACCCGTCTTTCGTTACAGTCAGCCAGCTTGTCGGGCATACTGCTGCTTTCCAAAAGCCCCTTACGGCGGGTCATATCCCTTGCTTTTCTCGCCGCCTCACGGGCACGTGCGGCACTTATAGCCTTTTCTATTATAGCCTTACCGGTCTTGGGGTTCTCCTCAAGATACTCGTTAAGCTTCTCGCTTATCATACCGTCAACAATGGTACGCATCTCACTGTTGCCCAGCTTGGACTTGGTCTGACCCTCAAACTGTGCGTTCTCCAGCTTAACGCTGATTATTGCGGTAAGACCCTCCAGCACGTCATCACCGGTAAGCTTTTCCTCACCCTTAAGTATGCCGTGGTTCTTACCGTAGTTGTTAAGCACACGGGTAAGCGCCGCCTTAAAGCCTGTCTCGTGCATACCGCCCTCGACGGTGCGTATGTCGTTGGCAAATGACAAAATGGTGTTGGTGTAGGAGGCGTTGTACTGCATTGCCACCTCTGCAATAGAGGTGCCCTTGCCGCCGTTAACATATATAATATCGCTGTGCAGCAGCTCCTCGTGCTTCTTGCTGTTTATATGCTCTACAAAGCTGCGTATACCGCCCTCGTAGCACAGACTGACCTCCACAGGCTCCTCACCGCGTACGTCACGCAGTGTTATGGAAAGACCTGCGTTAAGGAACGCCTGCTCACGGAGTCTGGTCTTTACGGTCTCAAAGTCAAATACCACCTCTTCAAAAATGGTATCATCGGGATAAAAGCGTACATACAGACCGTGCTTGTCCGTTGCCCCCACCTTTTTAAAGGGAGAGGTCACCTTGCCGTACTCAAACTCCTCGCTGTACTCAAAGCCGTCAAAGCAGTCACGCATAACAAGACGCTTGGAAAGCGCGTTAACAACGGATGCACCAACGCCGTGAAGACCGCC
>JAZSQJ010000010.1:0-12539 GCA_045537905.1 Eubacteriales bacterium | reverse complement strand
AGACAAGACGAACCGAGGCGAAAACTGTACTTAGTACTGCGAGCCGAGGTTCGTCTTGAACGAAAAAACAAATAAAATGCAGAAAATTCAGGGATGCCTTCCCTGAATTTTCTACTTTAGAATGAGTATATTTTATTTTTTTCGTGCTCTGTGCCTTTGTCAGCGGTCTGAAGGAGCGGTTGCTCCTTTTTTATGTTCATTATATTTTTTTGCTTTGCGCTTATAGCAACGGTTTGGTTTTAACCGTTTTGTCAAGGACCGTCGAGGACGCCGGTCCCTACATTGTGCCCCGCTGATTACCGTTTTGCACAATCCTCATTCTTTTTACATGGCAAATGAAAATTTGCAAAAGGTATTGACAAGGGGAGTATTTTGTGATATACTTCCCTTGTTCTAACAAAGAAGAGCTTTCTGCTCACCCGACGCTATGGGCGTAAGGTCAATACTGAAGTGGCAAAAAAGGTATATTTGTGCCTTTGTGTCTTTTTGTGTGTTGGTTGTGGCAGTTGGCTGTTCGCAGCCTTTTTTATATTTTGGAGGTGTCCGTTATCAGCAAGAAGCAGCTTATCAATGATCAGATTAAGGCAAGTGAGGTTCGTCTTATAGGGGCGGACGGTAGTCAGCTTGGTATCGTAAAGCTTGACGTAGCTTTACGAATAGCGGCCGACGCAGGGCTTGACCTGGTGGAGATTGCTCCCGAGGCAGAGCCTGTTGTTTGCAAAATTCTTGACTTTGGCAAATATCGCTTTGACAAAGAAAAGCGTGATAAGGAAAACAGGAAGAAAACGCCTGTCGTTGATACAAAGGAAATCCAGCTAAGGTGTAACATCGCCAGCGGTGACTTTAACACTAAGCTTAACCGCGCCAGGACCTTTTTGGATGAAGGCCGCAAGGTTAAGGTTATGATAAAGTTTATGGGCCGCGAGATTGTAAGACCTGAAAGAGGCGCTGAGTTGCTTGCTACCTTTATAGAGGGTTGCGGTGACAAATGCGTTGTTGAAAAACAGCCTTTGCTTGATGGCAGAAATATGATAACTATACTTGCACCGCCTAAAAAGGTTGCAAAAAAGTAAGAGTGTAAAAACTGTAAATTTAATAGTGAAAGGAACATAACAAAATGGGCAAGATTAAGACACACAGCGCATCTAAAAAGCGTTTTTCGTTCACGGCTACCGGTAAGGTTAAGATGAACCACAGCGGCCGTCGTCACAAGCTTGGTTTGAAGACTCCCAAGCGCAAGAGAATACTCAGAAAAGCCGGCTACGTAGCTTCCGGCAATGCAGCACATCTCAAGAAGATGATGCCTTACGACTAAAAAAATAGGATTGATTGGGAGGTAAACATAGATGGCTAGAGTAAAAGGCGCAATGATGACCAGAAAGCGCAGAAATAAGATTCTTAAACTGGCAAAAGGCTATTGGGGCAGTAAGAGTAAGCACTTCAAGATGGCTAAACAGGCCGTAATGAAGAGCGGTAACTATGCATTTGCAGGCAGAAAGCAGAAGAAGAGAGACTTTAGAAGACTTTGGATAACCAGAATTTCTGCTCAGGCTAAGATCGAGGGTATCAACTATTCTCAGTTTATCAACGGTCTTAAGAAGGCAAATATCGAGCTTAACAGAAAAATGCTTGCTGAGCTTGCTGTTTCCGACAAGGACGCTTTTGCTTCCCTTGTTGCTACTGCAAAAAAAGCTTTAGGTAAATAGTAAAAAACAGTTGACAAATGTCGATTGGTCTGTTATACTGTTAAAGTAATTTTTGAGGGATTAAAACCCTTTGCAACGGTCGAAGGGAGGGAAACATATTATGGCAGAGATTAAAGTTAAGGAAAACGAATCTATTGACAGCGCACTCCGTAGATTTAAGAGAAGCTATCTCAGAAGCGGCGTTCAGGCAGAGCTTCGCAAGAGAGAGCATTACGAGAAGCCCAGCGTAAGACGCAAGAAGAAGTCTGAAGCTGCAAGAAAGCGCAAGTTCAAGTAATATTTGTTTACAAAAGCAGGAGACTGTTACGGTTTTTGTTCTGTAACAGTCTCTTTAATTTTTCCTCCCCTTGACAGGCTTTGTCATATATGGTAAATTAAGCATATCAAAATACAGGAGCGTGCTATGAACGTAGAAATTACCGGCTTTGAGAGCAGATTGACTTATAAACGCCTTATTATGGGTGCCGTTGCCGTTTTGCTTGCCGTTATCAGCACAACCATTGCGGTTTTTGCTCTGCAGTCCCCTGCAAAGCCCTTGGATTTCGACACTCTTAAGTCCGCAGAGGATATAAAGGAAGAGCAGGTATACGTAATAGAGGACTTATCCTGCTCGGGCGTGTTTATGTATGCAGGTCTTTCCGAGGACAAGGGCGTACCCAGACAGAACGGAAAGGGACTTTTTATAGACAAGGAATACGTTTACGCTTACCACACGCTGGCTGTAAAGGAGCAAAGTAACGGCAAAATGTTTTTGTTTGTCCTTTCCGTATGCCATGATGATGGGGAGCTGTTTGATACCGTTGCCGCCCACGATAGAGCGGAAAACGCCACGGGCGATAGGGGAAGTACCTTCCACACCTCGGTTTACGTCAAGGCCAAAAAGCTGGGCGCTGATGCAAGGAAGGCTTGTACGGGAAGCAAGGCAGAGCACCAAAACGAGGCAGGCTTTGAAAACACCGAATGGGCAAGCTTTGAGATGGAATACGTTTGCTTTGCAGACGAGGACTACGAGGCTATTGCCTCCGCAGAAAGACGCCGGCTTTTGAAGCTGTCCTTTGGCATTCTTCCCCTGGTGGCTTTGTTCCTGTACCTTGCCCTACGGAAGGAAAGGCAGCGTAAGGAGACCTTAGAGCTTGAGGAGGTACCCGGAACTCCGCCTAAGGACTTGCTGATAAACACCGAGCCGAGCACCGAGACAGAGCAATCAGAATAAAACCCAAAATGGGGTTGTCTCAAATTTTCATTTGAGACAACCCCATTTGTTACTGACCCGCAAACTTAGATGCAGTTTGCTGTATCTGCTGACCGGATGCCTGCTTGTTCTGGTACCAACCCTTTTGGCTCATCTTTGCGTATATCTCGTTTTGCATCTGTAAAGCCTCGCTAAGGGCGTTGCTGAATGCGCCGTGTACGTTGCCCGTAGAGGACTCTATAGCACCGTGCAGATACAAATCGCAGGTGCTCTTTACTGCATACAGCATATTTTCCATTATCGTCTTGTCGTCCATCGTTTTCCCTCCTTAGCCTAAAAGTCCGTAAAAGCTACCGAATATCTGCTGGTTTTTTTCGTTTAGCTTGTTTACAAAGCTTTTCAATTCCGTGTCCATCAGCTTTGATGCACAGTCAGTGCACTGGTTTTGCAAAAACTTTACGTGGGAAAGTGCGTCGTCCACGTACATAAGCTCCTTGTCGGTCATTGGTTTTACCACCTTTCGTTTTTTTGTTCTGTGTTAAGCATTCCCATGATTTTACCACTTTATTCCTTGTTTTTGCGAAAAAAACTATTTACTTTGTTTTTTCTTTGTGATACAATTTTTTAAGAGGTGATTTTTTGAACGGCTACACTGTTAAACAGATAAAGGTTGGCTTTGAGGGCAGTGCCACCAACTGTTATATACTAAAAAAGGAAGGTGTGAGAGAGGCGGTTGTTGTTGACCCGGGAGACGATGCGGAGAAGATACTTGCCGTCCTTAAGGAGATGGATGCCGAGCCTACGGTCATACTCCTTACCCACGGTCACTACGACCACATTCTTGCCCTTGACAAAATAAGGACCGAAAATACTACGGTTTGCCTGCATAAGGACGAGCTGTATAGGCTGGAAGCTATAGAAAGCATCGCTTTCTGGCGTGCTCCCTCGGAGTTGTGGCCTTTTAAGACGCCCGAGCTGTTGCTTGACGGGGTACAGACCCGTTACAGCATAGGCGGCTATGACTTTGAAGTTATTTATACACCCGGGCATACCGAGGGCAGCGTGTGCTACCGCTTTGGTGATATTCTGTTTACGGGCGACACCCTGTTTTGCCGCTGTATTGGCAGGACGGACTTTGCAGGGGGCGACGAAAACAAAATGAAGGACTCCCTCCGTTTGCTGGGCAGACTTGAGGGGGACTGCAGGGTTCTGCCGGGTCACCTGGAGGAAACAAGCTTGGATATGGAAAGAAAATACAATATATATATGAGAGAGGCTAGTAAATAATGGGACTTAAAATTGAACAAATTGACAAAAGGTTTGCCGCTTCGGAGGCACTTACAAAAAGATTTCCTACGATTAAGCTGCACGAGCTTACCGCAAGCCCTGCTAAGGTTTACGGTCTGCATCACACAGGCGAGAACGGTATTTTTGCCCGTATGCCCGTGGAGCTTGCCGACTCTATAAACCCTTCTATCTCCACCCTGGCAAGGCATACCGCAGGCGGCCGTATCAGGTTCAGAACCGACTCTCCCTTTGTGGCTATCAAGGCTAAGCGTCTTAACAAGTTTTATATGCGTCATATGCCCCTGTCGGGCTCTACAGGCTGTGACATTATGGTAGGCAGAGGTAAGGATATGTACACCATCAAGATGTGTGCTCCTATCCGTGTTGATGACGAATGGTTTGAGGATGGGGAGTCTGTTATGCCTAAGGGTGTGGAATACGTTAAGGAAATGCGTGAGATTACCGTTTCCCTGCCCCTTTACGGCGGTCTTTCCGAGTTTTATATCGGCATTGATGAAAACAGCACCATACTGCCTCCCGAGCCTTACACCTACGGCAAGGTTTGCTTTTACGGTTCCTCCGTTACACAGGGCGGTTGTGCTACCCGTTCCAGCAACTCCTTTGACCTTATCGTAAGCCGTATGATGGACTGCGACGTACATAACCTTGGCTTCTCCGGTAGCGGCAAGGGCGAGCCCGAGGTTGCCCACTATATTGCCGGCCTTGACTTGGCGGCGTTTGTTATGGACTACGACCATAACGCTCCTAATCCCGAGCATCTTGAGGCTACCCACAAGCCTTTCTTTGAGATAGTGCGTGCCGCCCATCCGGACATACCCGTAATATTTATGTCCCGCGTGCGTCCTGAGACCTCCACCCGTGAGGAGAGCAACAAACGCCGTGAGGTTATAAGGGCAACCTACCTTGATGCTCTTGCCAAGGGCGACAAAAACGTTTACTTTATCGACGGAGAGACTGTGTTCCCTGCTGACGAGCGTGATTTTTGCACGGTAGACGGTGCCCACCCCAACGACCTTGGATTTATGTATATGGCAAAGGCTGTTATGGCTGAGCTTAAGAAAGCGTTCAAATAAAGATACCGTAAATGTATAAGCAAGGCTCCTTTGGTAAAAAATAGCTTAAAAGCTGTTTTTTACTAAGGGAGACTTTTGTTTTATGAACATTACCGTAGCTATCAAAAAAGCGCTGTCAAGCATAAAAAACGCCGTAAGGCTTGGGGGATATGAGGGTGCTGACCCTGTTTGTGCCACCGTGTACGGCAACGCTCATTACTATAAACGGAAAACGGAGCATCTTAAGGCTAACGCAAGCCGATTAAAGGACTTGCCCCAAAGCAAGGGGATGCCCTATGTATTTACGGCGGTTTGGAACACCCTTAAACAGGAAAGCTTTTGTTTTGACAAGGCACTGATACGTACAGCCCTTAAGGACTACGACTGCAACAGCTACGAGCTGGATATGCTTGGTCTTTTGATTGATGCCGCCGCCCTTATCGAGATAGGCTTGGTATGTGAGGACGCTGTCCAAAACAAAAGCCACGGCATAAGAAGATTGCAAAACGCCTATACCGCCTTGAAAAAAGCGGAAAACACGGATTTTACCGATATATATAAGGAGCTATCCTCGGCAGAAGCCTTTCTTTGGGAAAAGGAGTCCTGTTATCCTAGGATGACGGAGGCTACGAAGGCAACGTATCGCAAGGCACTGCGAGGCTATGCAAGGAAAAAGGGGCTTTCTGAAAAGGACGCCCTTAAAATAGCAGGGGACAAGGCGGCAGAAAGCAACTGCCCCATAGGGAAGATACTGGGGGTTGACAGGGGAATAAATCCTTACGTCTATACCATGACAAGCCTTTTGGTCTTTGCCCTTGGCCTTTTAAGCTGCGCACTGCTTTGTCCCCTATGGGCGGTGCTGCTTCTTGCCTTGCCCCTTGCCGCCGCCTCCCTTGGGGTAGCAGATTTTTGCTTTGCCATAGGTGCCCTTACCAAGCCCTGCCCCTCCCTTAAGCCCGAAGGGATAGAAAAAGAGAGGCTTGCTCTGACGGTTATCACTACCCTCCTCGAGGATAACGACAAGGGCTTTGAGGCGTTGCGGAGCTTTGCAATAACCAACGATAAAAAGGGGCTGTATTTTGGTATCCTTGCCGACCTGCCCGAGGCAGACAGGGCAGAACGTGCCGAGGACAAGCCCCTGTTGGATAAGGCTATACAGAAGATAGAAGGCCTTAACGCCGAGTACGGCAACAGGTTTTGTCTGTTTGTCAGAAAGCGAAGCCTTACAGAGGACGGAAAATGGTGCGGCAAGGAAAGGAAAAGAGGCGCCATAGAGGAGCTGGTGCGGTACCTGCACCGTGGAGAGGGAGACTTTTTGGTGCTGGCAGGGGCAGATGCAAGGGGCGTTGACTACCTGCTTAGCCTTGACGGAGACACCAACCTGCCCCCGGAGGGAGTAATAAACCTTTGCGCTATGGCTATGCATCCACTCAACCGCCCCATTATACGTGAGGGCAGAGTAAGAGAAGGCTACGGAATATTACAGCCCTCGGTCACTACCTCCCTGGACAGCAGCGGCACCAGCCATTTTGCCGCCCTTTTGACAGGCGCAGGAGGGATTGAGGTATACGAAAGTGCCGCCTTCAACCGTCAGCAAAGCGTGTTTGGAGAGGGGATATTCTGCGGCAAGGGGCTTATACACATAGGTGCATACTGCGATGCCTTGGAAGGAGTATTACCCGAGGGCAGGGTGCTCAGCCACGATATGCCCGAGGGGAATATTCTACGGACCCGCTACGTATCTGACCTGTGCTTTACCGACAGAGCCCCCGCCAACGTCCTTGCCTACTATGACAGGATGCACCGTTGGATAAGGGGAGACACCCAAAACCTTTCCTTGCTGTTTGGCTACAGGCAAGGGGCAAGGGGCGGTATTCGTATAGTGCAGAACGTACTGCGGCACCTATGCCCTGTTTTGTCCTTTGCCGCCCTTACCGTGGCAGGCTTTTACGGCGGCGGACTGTGGGTATGCTTCTTTGCACTGGTTAACCTTTTGTTCCCCGTAGTGTTTACTTTTGTTTCCAGACCGAAAGCACTGCGTTTCCGCTCCAGACGGTTTTTCTCCTCGGTACAAAGCGGCTTAGTACAAAGCCTTTGTATCACCTTTTACGAGCTTAGTGCTCTATGCTACAAAGCTTTTATTACCGCAGACGCTACCGTCCGTGCACTGTTTCGGCTGTTTACGGGAAAAAAGCTGCTGCTTTGGGTTACAGCCGCCAGGGTAGAAAAAAACGCCGAGGACAGTATCGTTAACTTTATATACCGTATGTTTCCCAGTGCGTTGACAGGCTGTATATTCTTTGCTTTGTCAGAGCTTTGGGTTACAAGGCTTTTAGGTCTTTTTTGGTTTTTGTTCCCCGTTTTTGCCCAGTTTTTGTCCTTGCCCACGGCAAAAGGACGAAGGATATCCCCTGCCCTGAAGGAACGCATAAGGACGAGGGCACTGCCAATATGGCTGTTTTTTGCAGACAGCGTGGGAGAAAAAACAATGCACCTGCCCCCCGACAATATACAAACCGCCCCCGTGGAGGCGGTGGCTATGCGCACCTCCCCCACCAACATCGGTCTTTATCTTTTGTCCGTTGCCTCCGCCGAGGTCTTTGGATTTATCTCACCCAAGGAGTCGGCACTGCGGATAGAAAAGGCTCTTTCCACTATGGAGCGAATGGAAAAATGGCAGGGGCATTTTTATAACTGGTACTCCTTAGAAAGCCTTGAGGTCTTAGGCGGCAGCTACGTTTCCACCGTAGACAGCGGCAACCTTTGCGTGTGCCTTGTTGCCCTGTCCCGTTATTTGTACTCCAAGGGCAGAGCAAGCAGCGCAAGGCGTGCAGAGGCACTGTTCAAAGCGGCTGACTTCGGGGTGCTGTACAACGCCGAACGGCACCTGTTTTCTCTTGGCTTTGACGGTAGAGCCCATACCCTCTCCGATATTTGCTACGACCTGTATATGAGCGAGGCACGAAGCACCTCTTATTTTGCCATAGCCTTTGGCCAGGCAGGGCTTAAGCACTGGCGTAGTCTGGGCAGACCCGTTATAGGGAACAGAGGGCATATAGGTATGGCAAGCTGGTCGGGAACCGCCTTTGAGTATTTTATGCCCCAGCTATTTCTGCCCCTTTACAAGGACAGCTTTATTTACGAAAGCCTGCGTTTTGCCCTTGCTGAGCAAATGGAGTTTAAGCACGGCAAGCTTTGGGGTTGCTCGGAAAGTGCTTACCTTTGCTTTGACGGCGAGATGAACTACCAGTACAAAGCTCACGGCGTACCCAGTCTTGCCCTTTGCCGTTACGGAGATAAGGAGAAGGTGCTGTCGCCCTACTCCGTATACCTTAGCCTTTGTATTGCACCGTACACTGCCCTCCGCACCCTTGACGCCTACGACGAGGAGGGCGCTTGCGGTCCCTACGGTCTGTATGAGGCGGTGGACTGTACAGGGGGTGCGGTGATACAAAGCTATATGGCTCACCATATGGGTATGAGCCTTATTGCCTGTGCCAACGCCTGCTTTGACGAAGTGTTTGTAAAGCATTTTATGTCTCATCCTAACACCGCCGCTTACTACGAGCTGTTTCAGGAGAAGATACCCGTAGGCGCCCGTATACAAGACTCCTACAGGGAAAAGTCTGTGCCCATTAAGGGTGCCGTCCTTACGGAAATGCTTACGGAATACGACTGCACCCGTCCCGTATTTCACGTCTCGGGCAGAGGGGCTAACACCATCGTGGCAGACAGCACGGGACACGTACGCTTCAGTATGGGGGACGTATCGGTAAATGAGGTGCATTTTACTCCCTGCTCTGCCGCACGCTCGCTGAACGTTATGTTCTGCAAGGAGGACAAGGTTTACAGTGCCGCCCCCTATGGAATAAAAGAAGCAAAATACGCCTTTGAGGGCGGCGGTGGCTACAGTGCCCATATATGCTCCTCGGCAAGCTTTTCGGGTAGGGTTAAATACTACACCGATGCGGCAGGCTGTTTTGTTACCGAGACCAAAAGCGACAGCCGTGGAAGCTACAGCCTGGTTTTTGCTTTTGACGTACAGCTTGGCAAGGACAGAGAGTTTTACGCCCATCCTGCTTTTTCACGCCTGTTTATAACCGCGGCTTACGATAAGGAAAACAAGGCGCTTTTGTACTGCAAAAACCAAAGGAACGGCAAGGACGCCCTGTATATGGCGGTAGGTCTTTCTGACCCTGCCTTGAGCTTTGAGTTTGAGACCAACAAGGAAAGCTATGAGGCTTTTTCCCTGTACCGTCCCGAGGACGTGCTTAAGGAAAGCTACAGCAGCACCACGGGCGTTTGCGTCAGTCCCTTCTGCCTGATAAAAACACCGCCTGTAAAGGGCGGTGAAGCACGGCTTATAGTTTCCGTTGCCCATAGCAGGGAGGAATGCTTGGGGCGGCTTAGGGCGTCCCGCAGGGGTAGCGGCAGGACGGGCGGTATATCCGTTTACGGCGAGAGGGAAAACCCTTTGCTTAAAGGGAT
This sequence comes from Eubacteriales bacterium, assembly GCA_045537905.1. Lineage (GTDB taxonomy): Bacteria > Bacillota > Clostridia > Oscillospirales > CAG-382 > SIG636. Next base: position 2,793 of record JAZSQJ010000010.1, on the reverse strand, counting down.
ATTCTACGGCAAGGACAAGCGTCAGACACGAAACGTTAAAAGCGGTGAGCTGTGGGGCCGTGGGATAAGTGGTGACTACCCTGTTATTGCCGTGCTGGTAAGGGAGCTTTACCAGCGGGATATACTCTTTTATCTAAGCGTTTTTAAGAGGCTTGCCACCCTTGGGATACGGACGGAGCTTGTGTTTTTGGTGTGTGAGGAGGAAAAGTATTCCAGCCCCGTAGCGAACGCCATCAAAAGACTTATGCGTAGTGAAAAGTGCGAGGGCTTTTTGGGAAAGAGGGGCGGTATCTTCTTTGCCGACGGGATGGACGGAGACAGCCTTAGCCTTTTCAAAAACGCCGCCGATTATTTTACTGAAAGCTACCACAACCCCTTTGGAGAGAGCGTAGCCGTGAACCCCCTTGCCCCTTGTACCGACGTAATAAGGAAAGGTGACGGCACCGTAGCAGTCAGCGGCAACAAGGTTTGGGGCGGTACCTACGCTAAGGGCGTGTTTACCGTGGATAAAAGCGAGGGGATTCCCCTGCCCTTTTCCTACGTTTTAGCAGGCAGAAAGCTGGGTAGCGTGGTAACTCACGGCAGTCTTGGCTACAGCTTTTTCGGTAACAGCTCCCTTAAACGGATAGGCGCTTTTTTGGCTGACCCCTATGGGGGCACAGATGACGGAGAGGTGATTTACGCCTATGTAGACGGTAAGGTATACGACCTTGCGGCTTGCTCTGCCGCCGTAGACTACGGTAAGGGAATAGCCGTATACAAAGGCTTCCTTGGCTCCATGGGCTACACCGTAAAGGTTTTTGTATGCGAAAGACTTGCCCTTAAGGTGATAAAACTGCAGTTTGAGGGGGGCGAGGTGGACAGTGCCCTCCGCATAAAGCCGTTGATGGGTAGCGGTACCTTCCCCTCAAGAAACGTTTGCCCTGTAGAGATTAAGTCTAAAGAGACGGCAGCCATTGGCTTCACCAACGGTAAGGGGCAGTTTTTTGAGGACGAAATCGGGTTTATAGCCTGCATCGGCGGTACTGCCTTTTATGACGAGGCGGCGTTTTCTGTACGCCACAGAGGAAAAGAGGCGGTGTATCTGATAGGTGCCGCAGCCACGGCGGAGGATGCGGCAGAGCTTATAAGGCAGTTTGTTAAAAGCGGAGCCGATAAGGAGGAGGAGAGTGCCCGCCGCTTTGCTTCCTCGATGCTGCCGCCGATAAGCCTGGGAGGGGTATCCTCGGCTATGGCAGAAATGCTTTGCAGCTTTGCACCCTACCAGGTGGCGGCTTGCCGATTCTTCGCCCGAGGCGCTTTTTATCAAAGCAGCGGTGCCTACGGCTTCCGTGACCAGCTGCAGGACTGTATGTACCTGGTGTACGCTATGCCTGAGGAGGTACGCGCCCATATACTCCGTGCCGCATCAAGGCAGTACACCGACGGAGGTGTACAGCACTGGTGGCACCCAGACCCCCACCGGGGCAAGATATACGGTGTACGCTCCAAATGCAGTGACGACTTTTTGTGGCTGCCTCTTTGTACCGCTGAGTATATTGATATAACAGGGGACGAGGGGATTTTGATGGAGGAGGTCTCCTACCTGCACTCGGAGGAGTTGGGAAATGCCGGCGAAAGATACGAGGCGGCAGAGCAGACCGAGGAAAGAGAAAGCCTGTATATGCACTGTGTACGCGCCTTGGAGCATGGCAAAAGCTACGGCAGGCACGGACTTCCCCTGATGGGAAGCTGTGACTGGAACGATGCTTTTTCTGACCTTGGAGAGGGGGCGGAGAGTGTGTTCAGTGGGTTTTTGTACGTTATTGCTCTTAAACGCTTTGCCCATATTGCAGAAAGCCGTGGGGACGCTGACTTTGCAAAGCGGTGTAAAAGGGAGGCCGGAGACCTGCTTGAACGGTGCCAGGCTTGCTTTGATAAGGACAGGTTTATAAGAGCCTACAGCGGTGACGGCAGTCCCCTGGGCGTAGAGGGCAGGGCGGCCTGTAGGATAGATATACTTTGTCAGGCCTTTGCCGTGTTTGCAGGGGCAGATAAGGACAAATGCCGCCTTGCTATGGAAACCGCCTTTGACAGGCTTTACGACAAAGAAAACAAGCTTCTTCGGCTGTTTTCGCCTCCCTTTGGCGGGGATACGGAATACGCCGGGTATATCAACGCCTACGCCAAGGGGGTAAGAGAAAACGGAGGGCAGTACACCCACGCCGCCGTTTGGTTTGCCGCCGCCCTGGTTACGTGCGGAATGAAAGAGGAGGCTATTACTCTTATCAACGCCATTAACCCCCTGGAGCGAGCTACGGACAGAGAGCTGGCTGAGCGTTACAAGGGAGAGCCCTACGCCATTGCGGCGGATATTTACACCGCCAGAGGCAGACAGGGACGGGCAGGCTGGAGCTTTTATACAGGCGCCGCCGCCTGGTACTGCAAGGTGATGCTGGAGATGGTTTTGGGCATACGCTTTACCAAGGGCTTCCGCTGTCTCACCGTAAAGCCTATTATGGAGTACAGCGTGGTGACGGAGTTTTTTGGAAAGCTGACTATCGAAGCAAAAAAAGACACCGCCCTCACTATGGACGGCAGTCCTGTTTCCTTCCCCATTATACTTGACGGTGGGGAGCACCATATCACAGTACCCGTGGATCAGCCGTAAGGTCGGCGTTATCACAACGAAAAAGGGCTGTAAAAAACCTCGTTTTTTACAGCCCCTGCTTCTATAATTCTATAAATAGTTTAGTCTGATTTTTGCGGTCCAACCTTTTTATATACCCTATTCGTTTACGAGGGTGGTCTTTA
>JAZSQJ010000060.1:0-7991 GCA_045537905.1 Eubacteriales bacterium | reverse complement strand
TACTATGGCACGGCCAAGTGCTACACGCTGACGCTGACCGCCGGAAAGCGCCTTGGGCTTTCTACCCAGATATTCGGTTATGCCCAGTATCTCCGCCACCTCAGTTACCTTAGCGTGGATAACGTCGTTGGGCATATGGGCCGTCTTAAGGGAAAACGCCAAATTCTCATACACTGTCATATGAGGATAAAGAGCGTAGTTCTGGAACACCATCGCAATATTCCTGTCCTTAGGCTCGAAATCGTTAACTATCTCGTTGTCTATACGAAGCTCGCCTGCGGTGATGTCCTCAAGACCTGCTATCATACGGAGGGTGGTGGATTTACCGCATCCGCTGGGGCCGACAAAGACAATAAACTCCTTGTCCTCTATTTCCATACAGAAGTCGTTTACCGCCTTTACGCCGCCGTCATATACTTTATAGATGTGCTTTAATGACAAGCTTGCCATATTGCTTCTCCTTTAACTATTTGAAAATTACTATGGACTGAGGGGGCATTGTAAGCTTTTCCCCGTCCCATTTGACCTGTGCTTCGGTATCGGTAAGCAGCTCGCCCGCCGGGCTTATGTCACCAAGGGTTGCCTTATCAAGGTTTACGGTCTGCTCAAAGGTGTCAAGGTTTAATACGATAACAACGCTCTCCTCACCGTAGGTCTTTCTTACTACGCAAATGTAGCTGTTTTGTCCTTCGGGGAAATACTCTGTCTTCCCTCTTGCAATCGAGGGGAACATATTCCGAAGTGTCATAGCCTGCTTATAGTAGTTAAGTATACTGTTTTTGTCTGCCTGCTGTTCGGACACGGAGGGATAGTAATAATAGGTTTCGTCAACGGTGGTATTTTCGGGAGGCAGGTAGCAGCAGCCCTCATAAATACTCTTAGGCTCCCACTTCATAGCGATACGCTTTGCGGGATCTGAATTGTTGCCGCCCTTGCTTATCATACCTATCTCCTCGCCGTAGTAGGCGAAAAGACCGCCGCCCAGCATAGACATAACCCCTGCCGCCATCTTCACGTTTTCCTCGCCCGGCATAAAACTGCCCGGACGCATAGTATCGTGGTTGCCAAGGAACGGAGCGAGTATGCTGTTACCGTATGTTTCCTCCAGCCTTAGCATAAGCTCACCAAGCTGTTTTCCGCTGCTTTGCTTTACAAGGCTTGCGATAGTACCTGTTGCCTGAGCACCTGTAAACAGGAAGAAGCTGTCTATACCGCTTTCATAATAGCGGTCGATAAGATAGTCGCTACCTTCCCACGCCTCGCCAACTATATAGCAGTCCTTTTTCAGCTTTTCTGACTCAGTATTTACCCAAGCGAGAAAATCGATATTGCCGTCCACGTTACCCGTGTAGTAGCTGGTAACCGCATCAAGACGGAAGCCATCCACGTTGCGGTCAACAAGCCAGAATTCCATAATATCCACTATCTCCGCCCTGACCTTTTCGCTGTCAAGGTTAAGGTCCGGCATACCGCTCCAAAAACGGGACTCGTAATAATAGCTCGTACCGGAAATGCTTGAGTAACCACCGAGGCTTTCGGTGCTGAAATTGTAGTAATCGCCGTAGTCGCCGCCAACGGTACCGTTTTCACGGATGTAGTCGCAGGCAGCCTTGAACCAAGGATGGTCGCTGGAGCTGTGGTTAAGCACCAGATCCACTATGACCTTTATGCCTCGTGCGTGCGCCTCGGTCATAAGCCGGTCAAAATCCTCTATGGTGCCGTATACGGGATCTATGGCATAGTAATCCTTAACGTCATATTTGTGATAGGTGGGTGACGGATGTATGGGCATAAGCCATATACCGTTAAACCCCATATCCTTGATATAATCAAGTTTTGCAGTGACGCCGTTAAGGTCGCCTATACCGTCATTATTGCTGTCATAATAGCTGTAGACAAATATCTCGTACCAGTTTCTATAATTGTCGTCTATGATGTTAAGCTCAGGGGTATTGTTGTCATTATCCTTGCCATCACCGCCGCAGGCGGAAATACTAAGAAGCAGGCACAACACCAACAGCAGAGGAAGAACTTTGATTTTCAAAACCGTGTCCCTCCCCTGTTATCCCTTGACAGCACCGCCCGTTACGCCCTGTACGTAGTACTTTTGCAGCCACATAAACAGCGCAGTAATGGGGGTTGCAACCACAACGGCAGCAGCGCAGAAGGTGGTAAAGTATTGCTGTATCATTTCCCTTTCAAGCCACTTATACATACCGAGTGATACGGTATACATACCCGTATCGGGTACACCCGACATAATATATGACACAAAAATGTAGTCACACCACGGAGCGACTATGCTTACCAGTATAGTGTAGATAATAATAGGCTTACTTAAGGGAAGAATTATTTTATAAAAGGTTCTGAAACGGTTTGCGCCATCAATGCGTGCCGCATCGTCAAGTGCGCGGGGCACGGTATCGAAGAAGCCCTTGGCGATATAATAGCTCAGCGCCGCACCTGCAGAGTATACGATGATAAGACTAAGGTGAGATTGGTAGTTGTTGGGCAGAAGTATCTTAAGCAGAAAATATACTGCCGACATACTCATAAAGCCGGGAAACATACCGAGGATGAGCATTATATTCATCATAGGCTTGCGAGCCCTGAACTTCATACGGCTGAAGGCGTAGGATACCATCAGCACAAATGCGGTGGTAATGGCACAGCTTATTATGGAAATAAGCAAGGTGTTACCATACCAACGTGGAAACTCTGTTTCAAGAAACAGTCTTTTGTAGTTATCCAGTGTCCACTCCTGAGGGAAGAACGTAGGGCTCCAGGCACCGGGCTCTTTACGGAAGGACTGGATAAGCAGATAAAACAAGGGAATGATCCAGATAATGCTGAGCATAGTCAATACAGTTTGACCAATAGTATTGCCCAGAATACGTCTGAGCCGCATACCGCCTGTCTTTTTTCGCTTTGGCAGGGTGGTAACCTCCGCCTCAAGCTTATCTATGGCAGCCCAATCGGTAAGGGGAGCCGCATTTTGGGTTTGAGAGCTTTTATTCTTTTCATTCATTGGAAATTGTCCTCCCCTTTCACCGCCGAGGACTTGTTATAAATTACAAGTGAGAATACGGCAGAAATTACAAATACCAATATACCTATAACGGATGCCAGCTTATAGTTACGGTCGATGCCGAGTGAAAGCTTATACAACCAGGTTATCAACAGGTCTGTGCCCTTTGCGCCGTCGGTATATTTCATCAGGTCGCCGGGGCCGCCGCCGCTTAGCAGGTATATTACGTTGAAGTTGTTGATGTTGCCGATGAACTGAGTTATAAGATAGGGGCCTGTTACGAAAAGCATATAAGGCAAGGTTATCTTGCGGAACTGACGGAACGGACGTGCACCATCGATGCGGGCAGATTCGTACAGATCATCGGGGATGTTCATAAGGATACCGCTACACATAAGCATACTGTAAGGCACGCCTATCCACATATTTACAAGGATTATGCAGATACGGGTGGTTGTGATATCAAGTCCGAACTGGAGATGATAGCCGAAAAGCTTTTCGATAAGCTGTGTTATGATACCGCCGCCGCTACCGAGGCCGCCACCGCCCGTATCAAGCATTTTTGACATAATAAGCAGGGATACAAACTGAGGCACGGCGATAGTTGCAACGAAAAGGGTTCTGTAAAGCTTTTTCAGCTTTATTCCCTTTTTGTTGATGAGTATGGCAAGCCCCATACCGATAAAATAGTTGGAGAAGGTGGCGCATATTGCCCACACTATAGTCCAGCCGAATACTCTCCAGAAGGTAACACCCAGAGAGGATGTAGTGTCCAGAAGCTCGCCAAAGTTCTGGAAGCCCACCCACTGGAAAAGATGCTCCGGCACCTCGTGGTTGGCGTCGTAATTGGTGAAGGCTATAAGTATCATAGTAACAAGAGGTATTACCGTAAACATAAACAGCCCAACCATAGGAAGAGAAAGCAAGGGCAGATGGAAATTCTTATCCGCAAGGCGCTTTACATCGCTTTTGATACCCTCAGGCTTTTTGCCGATAATGCATATTTCCTCAAGAAGGCGGCTTTCCTTAACAGAGGAGATATAGCACATAAAGAAAAAGATAATAACAAACAGAGAAAGTATCCCGTAAAGGATAATGTGGAAGGAATTATCACCTGCAACCTTTACGTATTCGCCCAACTCGTCGCTCCAGACATTGGAAATGTGGGTTTCCACTCTGCCGACGTTGCCGCCGCCGAAAAAGTTTTCGAAAAACATTGCAAGGTATCTGCCGCCGAACAGCAGCATATACAGAACAAAAAGCACCTCAAGGACGAAATAGATTATGCCCTTTGTTATCTGACCTCTGAACACGTGACCGCTGCCCATTATCAGATATGAGGTCTTTGTAAGGGCTCCCCCTGCAGCAAAGCCTGAAAAATAGTCGCCTATGCCTTTTACTATTCCTGTAAAGAAGGCGGCGATAGCCTTACCAAGCCTTACCCAAAAGCCTACAAAGCCACGGCCTATACCGCCGAATAGCTTTTTTAGCTTATAGAGGAACTTGCCCCACGGTGTCAGCGTATAATAATTAAGATCCAACTAAAGGAACCTCCTTTTCTGCCGCCGTAAGGAAAACGGCGGTAAAATGTAAAGAGGTGGGCAGGAAAAGCTCCCTGCCCGCCTCGTAATGGCAAACTACTCTGCCTTCTTAGCTATCTGACTTACAAGGCTGTCGAGATAACCCTGAAGCTCCTCGTCGGTGATGAGGGTGCAATCCTCTGCAGTAACGAGAGGAGTAATAAGGCTGCCCATAGGAGTCCAATAGTTGCCGGGAACGCTCTTCTGAGCACGGTTAAACTGAGCCTGAGCGAGAACAGCAGACATAATAACGTCGTTCTTTACAGCGTCAGTAGCAGCAACGGTGGTGTTGGTGGGGCCAAAGCCTCTGGTTTCGAATCTCTTAAGCTGGTTCTGCTCGTTGGTAAGCCACTGTGCGAGCTTGTGAGCTTCGCCCTTGTTCTGGCTGTAGCCATTTACGCCGATGAGCTTGTAGCCCATATAGCCGCTGAGCTGAACCTGTGTGCCGCCGATGTTAGCGGTGGGAAGCTTGCAAACGCCCATATTGTCACCAAGGAGATCCTTGATAACTGCAGCGTTCCAGGTACCGCTGATAGCGGCAGCAGCCTCACCGGAGGTGAAAGCAGCAATGATCTTACTATCGTCGGTCTGAGCAACAAGTGCCTCGTGTGCAACGTAGGTGCGGAGCGACTTCATAACCTCAAGACCTGCAGCGTTGTTATAGTTAATATCAACAGCTGTTTCAACCATATTTTCGTTGTAGGTTACCTCATACTTAAGGTCGGGGTTAGCAAAGAAGAAGCTGGAGAGATACCAACCGTCATCGTTAAGCTTGAAGTGAACCTTTTTGCCTGCTGCCTTAGCGGTGTCAAGCATCTTGTCAAGAGTTTCAAGGTTGCCAAGATCGCCGTAAACACGCTTGTCATAGTATACGAAATAGCAGTTGTCGCCGGTCATAGGATAAGCGTAAAGTTGATCCTCACCGCCGAGAGTGATGGTAGCAGCGTCGATAGAACCTGCAGAGTTGATCTCCTTAATGTTCTTCTCTATATCGCCGCCAACACGTGCAAGTGCGCCGCCTGCGAAGAGCTTATTGATTTGGTCGCTTGCGAAGCTGTACACGTCGGGACCGGAGGTAACGTCGTTAAGCACCTTATCAGCAGAGTCGTTCTCGCCCTGAACGCCGAAAAGGAACTTGTACTGATTTTGGGGGTTAGCTGCAGCGTATGCTTCGCACATTTCCTTAAGCATAGCCTGATCTTCCTGTGCGCCCCAAACGGTAAGAGTATACTTCTGCCCCTCGCCTGCGCCTGCAGAGTTTGTATCAGAGGTATCTTTGCCGCCGCAAGCAACAAAGGCGGAAAGACAGATAATCAGCGCTAATGCAAGATAAAGCGCTTTTATAAATCTCTTCATAGTAAGAAAGTCCTTTCAGTTCGTTTTTTTGAATCGAAACCTATAACGCCATAATAAGCTTTACGGATTTTTTGGCGGTATTATAAAAGTTGCGGGGCGGAGAACCGCCCCGCAACGGAGTTTACTGGTATTTAGCCTTTAATTATTCAGCAGGAGTGATAGTAACAGCACCGCTTTCAATATCAACGGTTACAGTGTAGGTGCCTGCTGCAACGTAGAAGTTGTCGCCGTTATTAGCGTCATCAGAATACCAGGTCTGGATGCCAAGCTCACAGCCATATACGGGCTTGATAGCGAATACGCCGGGCTTGCCCTGATCAGCTATCCAGCTATAGTCGCCCATAGCGGTAACGTCAGTAGCAACGAGTGTGCCGGTAGCAACGCCGTCAGCAACGGTCATCTTTGGGGTAACGCCTTCCTTAACTGCGTAGTTAACAGCCTTGCCCTCTGCATCTACGAAAGTACCAACAAGGTAGTAATCAAGTGCCTGATACTCAACCTTGTCACCGTCAACGGTGTACTTGAATGCGTAGGTGCCTGCGGTGAGGAAGATGTTGTTGCCATCGGGGCTGTAGTAGCCGCCGCCTATAACGTTGTAAAGCTTAAGAGCTGCACATTTAACACCGAGAGTGTTAGCTGCGTCATCTGCTGTCCAATCTGCGTACATATCCTCGGTGATCTCTATGATACCGCTCCAGGTGGACTTGTCATCGGAAGGAGTAAGAGCAAGCTGACCTTCTTCATAGGTGGTGCCCCACTCGTTCATAGTGCCGATGAAGTGCATATCGTGAGTAACGGTCATAGCATCAAGCTTTTCAACAAGCTCGAAGGTGATCTTATTATAATCCTTAGCTGCGGGATAGGTGGTATAAGTGATCTTATACTTACCGTCCATACCCTCTGCGAGCTTAACGTTCCAGGTTTCGTAACCCTTGTTGTACTCGTCGCTACCGATGAATACTACATTGCCCTCAGCGTTCTTAACCTGAGCAACCTTCTTATCGTCAGCCTTGTACTCGTTGTTATCGTAGAAGTTAACACCGTCACAGTATTCTGCGCCGTCAACAAAGCCGATACCAACCTGGCCATCCCAAGAGCCGCCGTAGCAGATCTGGAACATATCGCCTGCATACATAGTAATGGTGATAGAATAAACGTTAGCGTTAGCAACTTCTTCCTTGGTCATAGTAAGGTTAGCTGCTGCATTAGTGTGATCCCAATTTGCCTTGCCCATATCGCCTGCGCCTGCGCCTATGAGATAGTAGGAGTTTTCGTCTGCTACGTACTCATCGCTCTTGAACTTAGCGAAAATGTCGGTGTCAGCTTCGAGAACTGTTTCAAAATCGAAGGGAGTAGTAAGACTTGCTTCAGCATACCAGCCGTCAAAAGTCTTGTTCTCTTCAGATTCGGGAGTCCAGGAAGTAGCCTTGCCACCCTTATCGATGGTCTCTTCCTTGAGAAGCTTGGAACCCTGATACCAAGATACGGTGATCTTGTTTCCATCAACGGATGCATCGTCTGCGGAGTTGCTGTTATCAGCATCACCGCCGCAAGCCGCAAAAGCGGATACGGAAAGAGCGAGCATAAGAATGAATGCGAGAACGGTCAATAGCTTTTTCATTTTGAACAACCTCCCAAAATAATTTTATAGAATTGACCTTTTGTGCAAAAATGCACACAACAAAGAGAGGATGAACCCGTTATAAGCACGAACCCAATATTTTCCTCTCGTCTGTAATTTTACTACACTTTCACCAACAAGTCAAGAGAAAAAGATTTCTTCTAGCTATTACATAAATATTGCACCTGTATTTTGTGCATTTTGCGAATATCTATTTGCGATTATTAATCAACTTGGAAAAGGAGGCACATTACGGTGCCTCCTTTCAGCTTGATGACAAACCTTGTCATCAAGCTGGCAGAGTGCTGAGAAAGAGTGCAGGCAAGACGAACCGAGGCGATAACTGTACTAAGTACTGTGAGCCGAGGTTCGTTTTGAACGAAAAAACAAATAAAATGTAGAAAAT
>JAZSQJ010000039.1:0-23441 GCA_045537905.1 Eubacteriales bacterium | reverse complement strand
CATGGCTACGATCCGACTTGGATGTATCAAAAGAAGATGCGGTAAAGCTTCTTTTGAGCGAAGGTTACACAGTTTCAACCCTTTTTGAAAATGAAACTATGCAGGCGCTCATAAAATCAAGAGAAGAAAGCGCACTTAGCGAAGACGCCCTTTTTGGCGGTGCCGCTTTAAATCTTTCGGGCGGTGTTACTGCGGTTTACAGTAGTGGCGAATATAGCGGTATAAGCAATTTTGCTTTAGCCAAAAGTCAGCCTTATTCGGCGCTAAAGCCGCTTAGCGTTTACACTCCCGCACTGGAAGAGGGGCTTATTAACTGGGCAACGCCTACCTTAGATGCTCCCTTTAAAAAGGTAAAAGATGAAAGCGGTAATTTAACCGATTGGCCAACCAATGCAAACGGAAGATATACCAATAAAAACATTTCGGTTGGTGATGCTGTGCGCGATTCGGTAAATACCGTTTCGGTGCATACTTTAGATAAACTTGGAGCTAAAAAATCGTTAGACTTTTTAAATAAATCTTTTGGTCTTGAGCTTAAAGCCGAAAGAGAAAAGTTAAAAAAAGAAAATGAAGAAGAAATTTACGGTAATCTTGCTATGGGTTACTTAATAGAAGGTATATCGCCTGTGGATATGGCGGGTTATTACTCAATTTTTGCAAACGGCGGTAAGTACACAAAGCCTTACACCGTAACAAAAATAACCGATAAAAACGGCAAAGAAATTTATAAAGCCGAGCCAAAAGTAAAACAGGTAATATCTGAGCAAACGGCATATGACGGTTCGTTCATAGCAAAAATTATATAATTAAAAAAGTTTAGGGAAACACAAACTGTGTTGCCCTAAACTACTTCTTGAAAAAATAAAATTAAATTTTTGCGCTCCGGCCTTTTTTTCCCTCCCCTATATTGCAATTTTGGGTGCGGGGGTGTATAATATTATGTAATAATCTATAAGGGGGCGTATGCCTTTTGAAAATAACAGGTATTGAAATATTTGCGGAGGATATTCCGCTTAAACAACCCTTTGTGACCTCAAAGAGGTCTATTTCCGTTATTCGTGACTACGTTTTGCGTATCGACACCGATGCAGGTATCAGCGGCTACGGTGCCTGTGCGCCTACCCCTGTTATAACGGGCGACACCGTTGGCAGTATCCTTTACGCTGTTAACGAGGTGTATGCACCCTTGCTTAAGGGTCAGACTGTTTCCGAGGAGCTGCTTCCCTTGGTACAAAAGGCTCTTTTCCACAACTCCAGCCCCAAGGCGGCTGTAGACATTGCTTTGTACGACCTTCTTGCCAAGGAAAAGGGCGTTTCTCTGTACGGCTATCTGGGCGGAGACAAGGCACCCCTGAGCCTTGAGACTGACGCTACCGTCAGCCTTGGCACCCCCGAGGTGATGGCTGAGGAGGCTAAGAAGCATCTGGCAGAGGGCTTTACCGCCATCAAGGTAAAGCTGGGCGGCCCTAAGGAGACGGACGTGGAGCGTCTTAAGGCGCTGCTTCCTCTCTTTGGCAAGGACGTTAAGGTAAGGCTGGACGCCAACCAGGCTTGGTCTGTGGAGGATGCCGTTTACGTATGCGACGCCTGTGTGAAGATGGGTATGAATATCGAGCTGATAGAGCAGCCCGTTCACTACGCCGACCTGGACGCTATGGTGGCGGTAACCAAGGCGGTGCCCTATCCTATTCTTGCGGACGAGTGCGTGTTTGGTCCCGAGGAGGCAAAGCGTATTTTGGCTATGGGCGGCTGTAATATGGTAAACATCAAGCTGATGAAGTGCGGCGGTATCTACGAGGCGCAGAGGATTCATAAAATCGCTTCCGAGTACGGCGTGCCCTGTATGCTTGGCTGTATGATGGAGGGTCCCGTAAGCATCACTGCGGCGGCACACTTCGGCGCCGCCGTGGGGATCAAGTGCTACGACCTTGACGCACCCTATCTTTGCAAGGAATATCCCATAGAGGCTCATACCTCTTACGTGGGCAGTAAAATAAACATACCTAAGGAGGGAATCGGTCTTGGAATTACAAAAATACTTCGATAAGGAGGCAAACAGCGTTCTTATCTGTCCCCTTTACGGAGAGGGCGATGCGCTCTACAGCCACAACGCAGACCGTGTGTTCAAAACCGCCAGCATAATAAAGACCTTCGTACTGGCGTACTACCTGGAATATGAAAAGGACTTTGACCGTGTTATAGAAATTCCCCGTAAAATGCTTATCGGCACCAGCATTATGACGGAGCTTCGTATTACAAGCGCTACCGTTAAGGAGCTCCTGGTGTGGATGATGAGCTTTTCCGATAACTCTGCCACCAACGCTCTTTTCCTTGATGCAGGTATGGACAATATAAACCGCTTTTGCAGGGAAGTAATAGGCACCGAGCATACGGTTATCGGCAGAAAGATGCTGGACTACGCCGCAGTAGAGCGTGGCGAGGACAACCTTAGCTGTCTTAACGACTGCCTTAAGGTAATGCGTTACGTTATAAACAAGCCCCTCGGCAGGGATATAATGAGCCGTCATAAGGGCGTGGAGCGTATAGTACGCTACGTTTACGATATGAGCGTGGAATACTACGGCAAGGGCGGCAGTATTCCCGACGTGTATAACGATATCGCCGTACTCCGTAAGGAGGGCGGGGAGTATATGTTTGTTGGCGTGTTCAGCTACAAGTACGACTCTGCCAAGATAAAGCGTCTTATGGGTGGGGCAGGTCTTGCCGCATTGGGTGCGGAAAGACCCGTGGTATAAACACCCGTCAAGCTATATTATCCACCGTGTCAAAGCGGTAGCCTCTTGCCTTAAGCTCCCTTATCATATCCCCCATCAGGGCGGCGTTGGTAGCGGAGTTAGGGTGCAGCAGCATAACCTCTCCGTTGTGGGCGTGCTTCAGTATACGCTCCAGGGCGGCGTTGGGGTCGGGCTGCTTGGCGTTATCCCAATCCGCATAGGCAAAGGACCAGAAAACGGCGGTATAGCCCAGCTCGTGGGCAAAGCGTAGGCTCTGCTCGGAAAAGGCTCCTTCGGGGGGACGGTAATAGGGGCTCATCTCTGCTCCCGTTTCCTCCCTGTAGTAGTCCTCCAGGGCAGTAAGCTCCTTTTCCACGGCTTCCTTACTGCCAAGGCGTGCCATATTGGCGTGGCTTTTCGTGTGGTTGCCTACCAGGTGTCCGTCCTCTATCATCTGCATCACCGTAGGACGGGCGTACTTGATAAGGGCAGGCAGTATAAAAAAGGTAGCCTTTACCTCCTCCTCTTTAAGGGTGGCGAGGATGCTATCTAAGCTCTCACAGCCGTAGCCTGCGTCAAAGGTAAGGTATATTACCTTGTCGTCCTTGTCCCCAAGGTAGATGGCGCCGTATTTGTCGGGCATGGTGTTGCCGTCCATAACAGTAGGCTGACTGCCGTCACCTGCTGACTTAAAATACCAGTTATAGGCGGTATCCGCAGACACGGGCAGTGCCATAATAAAACTGAACAAAAGACAAAAAAGCTTTGTTTTCATAATAATCACTCCTTTACAGATATCCTGTCCGAAAAGAGTAAAAGCAAACGAAGCAATTTATGTAAATTAATTAAAGCGAGGTATATATTTATGAAGCATTCCGTTATAGTACCCCTTCTTCCTCTTTACAAGGAGCCTACTGCCGACAGTGAATACACCGACGAGGCGTTTTACGGTCAGAAGGCGGAGATACTGGAGGAAAACGGCGACTTTTATAAGATACACACCGAGTACGACTATATAGGCTACGTGGCAAAAAGTGCTATCAGCGATGAAGTGTACAAGGTTACCCACGTGGTTACCTCCGCCTACGGTGATTTACTTCCCGAGCCTAAGAACGGCAAGGGCGCTCTTATCTCCGTGCCCAGAGGCAGTTTTATAAAGCTTGTCAGCGGCGGAACGGAAAGATATGCGGAGATAGAGCTGGCTGACGGCAGACACGGCTTTATCCATAAGGCAAACATAATGCCTATTGCCGAAATGGACAGAAAACGCACGGAGGCAGAGCTTCGCCGTGACATCGTCAACACCGCCCGTCTGTACGTGGGCACCTCCTACCGCTGGGGCGGTAAGACCGCCTCCGGTATCGACTGTAGCGGACTTGCCTTTATGTCTTATTATATGAACGGACTGCACCTTTACAGGGACGCTCATTTTGAAAGGTCTCCTATCCTTAAGGAGATAACTCTGGACCAGGCTAAGGAGGGTGACCTGCTTTTCTTCCCCGGTCACGTGGCAATCTATATCGGCAGCGGTCTGTACATCCACTCCACCACCTCTTTAGGCGGCGTTGGCTTTAACTCCTTCAGGGAGGACAGCCCTCTGTTTAACGCCTATCTTAAGGAAAACCTTACCCAGGTGGCAAGCATATTTTAGCAGTTTATAAAAGGACGTTTTATGGAAAACAACATTTTTGTTCCCCATAGTGAGATAAAGAAACAGCTTTCCTTTGCGGAGAGGGTAAAGGACTTTAACGGCGGTAAGGACAAAAAGGTGTATATATCCACCTTCGGCTGTCAGCAGAACGAGGCAGACAGTGAACGCCTTATGGGTCTTGCCTGTCTTATGGGCTACACCAAAACCGAGGTAATGGAGGAGGCAAGCCTTATCATCTTTAACACCTGCGCTATCCGTGAGCACGCCGAGCTTAAGGCGCTGTCCAAGGCGGGTGCCCTCCGTAAGCTGAAGGAAAAGGACAAAGACATAGTTACCGCCCTCTGCGGCTGTATGGCGGAGCAAAGCCACCGCAGAGAGCAGATGCAAAAAAGCTACCCCTATATTGATATAATCTTCGGTACCGACAAGCAGCACCTTCTTCCCGAGATGGTGTATAACCGTCTGCTTGGGGACAAAAAGAGCGCCGTTTATATAAGCGGCAAAAGGCACGACGAGTTTGGCGTTATAGCAGAAGGACTGCCCAGCGTAAGGGAGCACAGCTACAAGGCGTGGGTATCGATAATGTACGGCTGTAACAACTTTTGCACCTATTGCGTGGTGCCCTACGTTCGTGGCAGGGAGCGTAGCCGTAGGAGCGAGGATATACTAAAGGAGATAGAGGAGCTTGTTAAGGCAGGCTACAAGGATATAACTCTGTTAGGTCAGAACGTAAACTCCTACAGGGGGGATATGAGCTTCCCCGAACTGCTGGCAAAGGCGGCAAGCTTTGAGGGGGAATACTGGATAAGGTTTATGACCTCCCATCCCAAGGACGCCTCCCCGGAGCTGGTGCAGGTTATGGCGGCAAACCCCAAAATCGCACCCCAGTTTCACCTGCCTATGCAGTCGGGCAACAACCGCATCCTTGGCTTGATGAACCGACGCTACACCATAGAGCAGTATATGGAAAAGGCGGCGTATATCCGCAGCCTTATCCCCGACGTGTCGCTAACAAGCGACATTATCTGCGGCTACCCTACGGAGACCGAGGAGGAGGCAGAGGACACCGTAAGGGCGGTGGACAAGGTAGGCTTTGACGCCTTGTTTACCTTCGTGTACTCACCCCGTCCGGGCACTCCTGCCGCTGATATGGAGCAGGTCCCCCACCAGGTAAAAACAAAGCGTTTTGCCCGTCTTTGCGAGGTGGAGAACAAGAGGGCTGAGGAACTAAACAACCGCCTTTTAGGAAGAGTGCTTCGTGTTCTTTCCGACGGTGAGTGTGAGGGTAAGTTTGTGGGCAGAACGGGGCATAATAAAATTATAAGCTTTGACCTGCCCGAGGGCGCCGACAGGGAAAAGGCATGCGCCGGCAGGTTTATAAACGTAAAGGTAACTGCCGTTAAGGCATACACCTTAAGCGGCGTTTTGGTAGAATAAAATTTGAAAGGAAATATAAAAAATGGATAACTATTTGAAGGCATTGCTTGACAACTTTGGCGAGGCGCTTAAGAACGACGTAGTAGTACAGGAGTACCTTGTAGCCAGAGAGGCTTACGTTAACGATACGGAGATGACGGGCGCAGTAAGCGAGTACAACGTACAGCGTATGCTGCTCGAGGAGCAGAAAACCCAGCCCGAGCAGGACGAAAACCTTATAAAGAGTATGGAGACAAGGGTAAACGCTCTTTACGAAAAGATTATGGCAAGCGAAAGCATGAAGGCCCTTGCAGTGGCAGAAAACAAGCTTAACGAGCTGCTTAACGAGGTTAACCAGACTATAATGAGCTATATTATGCCTCCCAGCGATTGCAGCGGCAACTGCCACGACTGCCACGGCTGTCACTAATTAACCCATATTCTACGGAAAGGAGGGGGACCGAGCTATGGCGATGTCACCTATGATGCAGCAATACCTGCAGATAAAGGAGGAGCACAAGGACTGCCTTTTGATGTTCCGTCTGGGGGACTTTTACGAGCTGTTTTTTGATGATGCGAAAACCGTGTCGGAGGAGCTTCAGCTGGTGCTGACAGCCCGTGACAGCGGCGACGGCAAGCGTGCGCCTATGTGCGGCGTCCCCTACCACGCAGTAGATACTTATCTTACCAAGCTTATAGCCAAGGGCTACCGTGTTGCCATTTGCGAGCAGCTTGAGGACCCTGCCTCCACCAAGGGTATAGTTAAGCGTGGGGTCGTGCGTATCGTCAGCCCCGGCACCGTTACCGACGGAGGCTACCTGAGGGACGAAAGCAACAACTATATTGCCGCAGTTACCGTGGGGGACACGGGCATTGGCATAGCCTTTGCCGACGTTTCCACGGGTGAGCTTATTGCTACCGAGGCGGTAGGGGACGAAAAGGAAGCTATCCTCGTGGCAGAGGCGGCGGCAGCGTCTCCCAGCGAGGTAGTGCTGAGAGAGGACACGCCCGAGAGCGTGTTGGCTTTGTTCGGTCACCGCCTTGGCGCCCTTATCAGCTTTTCCGAGGACAGTGAGGAGGAGCTTCTCCGCCAAAAGGGCGGCACGGGGGGAGAGGGCTTTGTTACCGACCTTTCCGAAAAGGCGGCGGCACTGCTTCTCGGCTACATAAAAAAGACCCAAAAAACAGACCTTACTTATATAAAGCCCGTAAAATACTACCGCTCTGAGGCGTTCCTTCGGGCAGACGCCTTTACAAGACGGAATCTGGAGCTTACCGAGGCGCTCCGCACGGGGGACAAAAAGGGCAGTTTGCTGTGGGCGATGGATAAAACCCGAACGGGTCCGGGGGCAAGACTGCTCAGGCAGTGGATAGACCGTCCCCTGCTTTCACCCAAGGCTATAAACAGGCGTCTTTCCGCAGTGGAGGAGCTTAAGAACAACGGCCCTCTCCGCAAGGAGCTGAGGGAGCTGCTTAAGTCCGTAGTGGATATGGAGCGTATCACTACCCGTCTGGTTTACGGCAGTGCCAACGCCAGAGACCTAAGGGCGCTGGAAAACAGCGCGGGCCGCCTGCCTGCCATAAAGAGCCTTATTGCAGGCTGTAACAGCGAGGCTCTCGTAGGCTTGTACAAGGCCCTTGACCCTCTTTCCGACGTGGAGCAAAGCATTGCCTCCACTATTACGGAGGACCCGCCCATCACTCTTAAGGAGGGTGGCATAATCAAGACGGGGGCAAACGCCTCCGTGGACGAGCTTCGCACTATGATGACCGACGGCAAGGCGTGGATATCACGCATAGAGGCAGGGGAAAAGGAGCGTACGGGTATACGCACTCTTAAGGTAGGCTATAACAAGGTGTTTGGCTATTACATAGAGGTATCGAAATCCTTCGTTAAGGACGTGCCCGAGACCTATATCCGCCGTCAGACCCTTGCCAATTGCGAGCGTTTCGTTACCCCCGAGCTTAAGGATATGGAAAGCCGTGTTATCGGCGCCAAGGACAAGCTGTGTGCCCTGGAGTACGAGCTGTTTCAGGCTCTCCGTGCCTACGTTATCGCACGCATTTCCAGGATACAGGCAAGCGCCGCCGTCCTTGCTGAGCTGGACGTTTACCAGTCTATGGCGGAGCTGGCGGCAGTAGGCGGCTACACCAGACCCGAGGTGGACGCCAGCGGAATAATTGATATTAAGGACGGCAGACACCCCGTTGTGGAAAGGTTTATGGGCGACGCCTACTTCGTACCTAACGACTGCCTCCTTGACAAGGCGAAAAACCGCCTTGCCCTTATAACGGGCCCCAATATGGCAGGTAAGTCCACCTATATGAGGCAGGTTGCCCTTATTACCGTAATGGCGCAGATAGGCTCCTTCGTGCCTGCAAAAAGCGCCAGGATAGGGGTAGTGGACAGGGTATTTACCCGTGTGGGTGCCTCCGACGACCTTGCTACGGGCAACAGCACCTTTATGCTGGAGATGACCGAGCTGGCGGCGATACTTAAAAACGCCACGGCAAACAGTCTTATTATATACGACGAGATAGGCAGGGGTACCTCCACCTACGACGGTATGAGCATAGCCCGTGCCGCTTTGGAGTACACCCTTAGCAAAATAGGTGCAAAGACTCTCTTTGCCACCCATTATCACGAGCTTACAGAGCTTGAGGGTGAGCTGGAGGGGGTAGTAAACTACAACGTTGCCGCCAAAAAGCGTGGGGACACGGTAGTATTTTTAAGGAAGATAGTAAGAGGCAGTGCGGACGAAAGCTACGGTATAGAGGTAGCCAAGCTGGCAGGTGTACCCGACGAGGTGGTAAGAAGGGCAAAACGCATTCTTGGCAGTCTGGAAAAGGATATGCCCCTTTCCAAAAAGACCGCCCCCGCAGAGGACAGCGGACTTATCAGCTTCAGCTCTATGGCAGAGGCGGAGATAGCCGATACCCTCCGCAGCACCAATCTGGACACCCTTACGCCCATAGAGGCTATGGGACTGCTTTATCAGCTTAAGAAGAAGGCAGAGATATAAATGAACGTAATTAATATACTGGACGCTCAAAGCGCCAATATGATAGCCGCAGGCGAGGTGGTGGAAAGACCTGCCGCCGCCGTTAAGGAGCTGGTGGAAAACGCCATAGATTCCGGGGCAAGCACCGTGAGCGTAGAGATAAAGGGCGGCGGCAACAGCCTTATCCGTGTAAGCGATAACGGCTGCGGCATATCAAGGGAGGACCTGCCAAGGGCGCTCCTTCGCCACGCCACAAGTAAAATAAAAAGCGGCGCCGACCTGGACGGGGTTACTACCCTCGGCTTCAGAGGTGAGGCGCTGGCGGCAATCTCCGCCGTATCAAGGCTGTCCATCATCTCCCGCAGGGAGGGGGACGTTTTTGGCAACCTGCTTAGCGCAGAGGGCGAGGAGGTACGTATAGAGGAGGTAGGCTGTCAGACGGGCACCACCGTTTTGGTAGAGGATTTGTTTTACAACACCCCTGCCCGCCGTAAGTTTATGAAAAAGGACGCTACCGAGGGGGCGGCTTGCCGCGCGGTAGTGGAAAAGGCGGCAATAAGCCACCCCCACATATCCTTCCGCTTTACCTCCGACGGTGAGCAGAAGCTTATGACAAGCGGCGACGGCTCTCTTAAAAACGCCATTGCCGACGCCCTTGGCAGCTCCTTTGCCAAGGGACTTATAGAGGTAGAGGGGGAGGCAGAGGGCGTTGCCCTTCACGGCTACGTAAGCACGCCCGAGACGGCAAGGGGCAGAAACACTGCCGTTTGTGTGTTTATAAACAAGCGCTACGTGGTCTCCAAGACCGTTTCCGCCGCTATAAAGGAAGCCTTTAAGAGCTACATACCCCACGACAGATACCCTGCGGCGGTGCTGTTTTTAGAGATGTCTCCTAAGGCGGTGGACGTAAACGTTCACCCGGCCAAGATAGAGGTTAAGTTTCAAAACGAGCGTGCCGTGTACGAGGCGGTTTACTACGGTATCCGCACCGCCCTGGAGAGGGCGGACGCCTTTACGGGTGACGCTGACGATATCCTCCTTACGGGGGGCGACATAGCCGTTACAAAACCCGCTGAGGAGAAAAAGGCCCCTGCTTATACTCAGGGCTACAATTTTACCGACCCCGACAGGATGAAGCAAAGCACGGCAATCTTCTCCGCAGGGGACTTCAGCGCAAGGACTGAGGAGGAGGCACAGCCTGCTTTTAATATCCCCGAAAAAAGGGCAGAAGAAAAGACAGAACGGGAAGGAAGCGCCCTTAGCCTTTCTTCCGCTCAAAGCCTTAGCCTTACGGACAGGCAGGAGCAGATAGTAAAGGACAAGCCCTACAAGTACGTGGGCGAGGTATGGAACGCCTATATTATGGCAGAGACCGAGGACGCCTTTTATATTATAGATAAGCACGCCGCCCACGAGCGTATTCTGTACGAAAGCCTGCGGAAGAGCACCAGAGCGGAGAGCCAGGCTCTCCTTTCCCCTCATATAGCGGAGCTTAGCGAGGCGGAGGCACAGGTGCTTCTTGACAGCAAGGACTACCTTTACGGGCTGGGCTTTGAGGTGGACAGCTTCGGTGACAGAAGCATAGCTCTGCGAGCCATACCGGCGGCGCTGAGGGATACTGCCGATTTGTCTGCGGTGCTGGAGCAGCTGGCGGCAAGCCTCAGCGAGGGCGGAGCGCTGCCCTTTAGCGAGCGTGTTGACAGGGCGTTGTTTACCGTAGCCTGCAAGGCGGCAGTCAAGGCAGGCAGACGGAACACGGAAGAGGACAACAAATGGATAATAGACCGCTTGTTTGAGGAGGGCAGTATCAAGTATTGCCCCCACGGCAGACCCGTGGCTAAGGTCTTTACCCGCAAGGAAGCAAACAAGTGGTTTGACAGATAAGGAGCGTTTATGGCTAAATTTACATTACACAAAACCTGTGGCAAGGCAAGGCTTGGTACCTTCTCCACCGTCCACGGCGACATCCAGACCCCCGTGTTTATGAACGTGGGCACCAGCGCCGCCGTTAAGGGCGGTATCTCCACCACCGACCTTAAGGAAATACGCTGTCAGGTAGAGCTTTCCAATACCTACCACCTGCACGTAAGACCCAGTGAGGACGTTATATACGAGCTGGGCGGTATCCACAAGTTTTTCAACTGGGACAAGCCCGTTCTTACGGACAGCGGCGGGTTTCAGGTGTTTTCTCTGTCGGGACTGCGTAACATCAAGGAGGAGGGCGTTACCTTCGCTTCCCACTTCGATGGCAAGCGTATCTTTATGGGTCCCGAGGAGAGTATGCAGATTCAGTCCAAAATAGCGTCTACTATCGCTATGGCCTTTGACGAGTGCTGTGTGTCCACTGCGGAAAAGAGCTATATAGGTAAGTCTATAAAAAGAACCACCCGTTGGCTTCACCGTTGCAAAGCCGAGATGGAGCGTCTTAACTCCCTGGAGGAAACCATCAACCGTGACCAGCTTCTCTTTGGTATCAACCAGGGCGGCATCTACGAGGATCTGCGTATCGAGCATATGCACGCCATAAGGGAGCTGGATTTGCCCGGCTACGCCATAGGCGGTCTTGCCGTGGGCGAAAGTGCGGAGGAGATGTACCGCATTATCGAGGCGGTAGAGCCTCATATGCCCTCCGACCGTCCCCGTTACCTTATGGGCGTTGGTACCCCTATCAATATTCTGGAGGCGGTTGACAGGGGCGTGGACTTCTTTGACTGCGTAATGCCCTCAAGAAACGCCCGTCACGGCAACGTGTTTACCCACGACGGTCTGCTTAACCTTAACAATAACAAGTTTATGAAGGACCCTCTACCCATCGACCCCCACTGCGACTGCGCCGTGTGCCGTACCTATAGCCGTGCCTATATCCGCCACCTGTTCAAGGCAAGAGAGCTGCTGGCAATGCGTCTTTGCGTTTACCATAACCTGTATTTCTATAACCGCCTTATGGAACAGATAAGAGAAGCCCTTGCAAACGGCACCTGGGAGCAGTTCAAAAAAGACAGCGTGGAAAGGTTTTCACAGCGAGTATAACCGGCGTTTAAGGATATAAGTAACAGTTAATAAGTAAGGAAGGGGTTGTCTCAAATGCTCAATTCTTGCATTTGAGACAACCTGGGCTAAGTTTGCCCCGATGGGGCAAGTGAAGTTTACTTCGTAAGTGAAGTTGCCCTGCGGGCAGTGAAGTTTTGCTTACGGCAAAGTGAGGGCAAACTTTACTTCACTTGGTCTGTAAGACCAAACTTCACTGTTACCGTAGGTAACAACTTCACTTTCGCTTCGGCGAAAACTTCACTAAAAACATTTTTTCAGAAACACCCCCCCGAATAGCGTGTTCACAGCCTACTCGGGGGGTGAGTGTTGTTTTGCGGCCTCTCATTAAAGCTTTGCATTAATGAGACAACCCCTTCCTTTTTTGTATTTGGTTTTCGTTGTGTTCGTTTTCAGTGTGCGGTTTTTATCCTCCGCCGCATAACACGTTAAACCGACATAATGGTTGTTGATGATACGAGACGGGGATTTCGGACGGCACTGCAAATTATGATGATACGAATGGGTTTAATCGTAGGGACCGGCGTCCTCGACGGTCCTAAACGTAACGTTCAAATTATACCCACCGCATTTAACAAAAACACCTTACGGAATGTTTCATAACAAATTTATACGGCACGTATTACCGTTTTGGGTTATGCTTCCCGTATATGTAACGTCAAGGACCGTCGAGAGACGGTTTGTCCCTACATGGCACTACCCCTCACGCACAATCAAAACCCTGGTGTCGAGGCAACAAAAACGGACGGCACCGCAAATTATGATGATACGTGACGGTTTGTCTCTACACGGTGCTACCTCTTACGCCCCATCAACCCCCATACGGTGTGCAAAACGTTACGAAACTTACATAAAAAAGGAGCCGCCCAATCGGGCGGCTCCTTAACTTTTTATAACCGTAGCTTATGCGTTAGCCTTATCCCAAGCCGTTTCCAGCTTTGCTTTAACCAAGGACTCCTTAACGGCGGTATCAACGGTATAGGTGCTGTTGCCGGGGGTGAAGATTGCGGCGATGTCACAGTCAAGCTCTGCGGCGATTTCCTTAGCCTTTTCCGTACGCATCTCGTCGGTTATCTTGTCGCACTTAAGGGCAGAGTAAGCCAGATGGATTACAAGCTCCTCCTTAATAAGGGAGGTAGCAACAGACTTAAGCTCCTTTTCGTCAACGCTTTCCTCAATACCTGCCTTAAAGCTGTTTACGTAGCTGTTTACCAGCTCCTCAGGCAGAGCCTTAGCCTCGGTAGCGGCGTCGATATAAGCGTCAAGCACTGCCGCCTTATCCTTGGTGTCGCTTATAACCAAAGAAGAGTCTGCAAGCTGGAAATAGCTGCCTGCCTCATCCAGATAGTCCTCTATACGAACGAGCTGTTCCTTAGAAACGTCGTCAAGCTTTGCGTTGCCGCCGCCAAAGCAGCCCGTGAGGGAAAGAACGGCACAAAGCACCAAGGTGATGGAAGCTATCTTTTTTAACATACTTATCATAATCGTCTCCTTAAACAAAATCTAAAATTGCCAAAGCAAATGACGCCTTATAGGCTAACACATATATAATAACATACGGTAAACGTTGTTTTACCAAATTGTAAATAAAGCTGCGTGCTATCACTGCCTTAGCCCTTAAAACGCTAAATTTCGTCCCCTTGGTCAGCAGAGCATCGGCGGCAAGAGCCGTGCCTACCGCAAAAAACGCTTATTAAATATTAATAAATTGTCAACTTTATGGTCGTTTTGAATAAATTCCTTGACTTAAAGCCGTATCTTAATGTATAATGAACTGAATGCGACAATATTATTATAGGAGAAAAACGCCATGATACGCTTAAAAAGATTTTTATGTATGCTGCTTGCAGTAGTTACCGTGCTTGGTACCCTTTCCTTCGGTGGCTTTACAGGCTTTGCGGCTGACACTCTTACCCTGGTTGCAGGCAGTACCCTCAGCGTGGACAGTGCCAAGAAGGCAGTGTTTAACGTTCTTCCCGGTATGACTGCGGCTACGGTTGCAGGCAACTTTGAGGGTGAGGCTTACGTTTACAACGCCGCAGGCACCAAGGTGGCTGACGCTACCGTGGTTGGTACGGGCTTTACCGTACGCCTTTATGACGGCAGCACTCTTAAGGACAGCCTTGACATAGTGGTTTACGGCGACACCACCGGCGACGGTGCTATCACCACCGCTGACCTGCTTGCCATTACCACCTTTATAAAGGGGCTTTCCCAGCTTAGCGGCGCGGCTGTTTATGCGGCAGACGTTAATATGGACGGCGGCAGAACCGCCTCCGATAACCTTACGGAAAAGAGCTATCTTGGCGGCGCTGACATATTCTCCTCCCTTAAGGGTAAGAAGTTTGTGCTGTCCTACGACGTGCCTAAGTACGCTTCCGTTACCGACGCTGTAAACGGTACAAGCTCTACGGGTACCGCTGTCAAGGGCACCTATTACGTACATAAAAACTATCCTGCAGGTCTTAACGGTATGTACTACCTTACCGCATCCTCTGCCGCTACGGGCACAGGCTTCTGGATAGACCCTGCCGACAATAAGGAAACCGTAGTTACGCCCGAGCCTGTGGTGGGCACCCCCTACCAGGTGGTTAAGGATATACCCAAGTATGCAAACTCTGCAGACGCTATGAACAAGGTGAACTCTACGGGCACCGTTACCGCAGGGACCTACTATATCTATAATGGCTATCCCAACGGCTATAACGGTATGTATAACCTTACTACCGACCCCACGGGTGCGTCCATAGGCTTCTGGATCAACCCTGACGAAAACAAGGTAGCAACGGGCACCCCCTACGTGGTGGTTAAGGATATACCCAAGTATGCAAACTCTGCAGACGCTATGAACAAGGTAAACTCTACGGGCACCGTTACCGCAGGCACCTACTATATCTATAATGGCTATCCCACAGGCTACAACGGTATGTACAATATTTCTACCGACCCTACGGGTGCGTCCATAGGCTTCTGGATCAACCCTGATGAAAACAGGATAGCAACGGGCACCGCTTACGTGGTGGAAAAGGATATACCCAAGTATTCCTCCGCTACCGACGCTCTTAATAAGACCAACTCTACGGGCACCGTTGCCGCAGGCACCTACTATATATATAATAAGTATCCCGACGGCTATAACGGTATGCTTAACCTTTCTACAGACCCCACCGGTGACTCTGCAGGCTTCTGGATCAACCCCAACGAAAACAAGCCTGATACTGCACCCACCTACGTGCTTTCCGTTGATATACCCAAGTACTCAAGCGCTGCCGATGCAGCAGCAAAGACCAACTCCATAGGCACCGCTACCGCAGGCACCTACTATATTTACAAGGCTTACCCCAACGGTCTCAGCGGTATGTACAACCTTACCACAGACTCTACGGGTAACACCGCAGGCTTCTGGATTAACCCCGAGGAGGCTCAGGGCGGTATTGACCCCTCTGCGGGCACAATTACCATCGTTAGACCCGTAAACAAGTATTCCTCCTCCGTAGACGCAGGCAGACAGACCAACATCACGGGCACCGCCGCCGCAGGTACATACTATATTTACAAGGGTTACCCCAATGGTCTGGGTGGTGTTTACAACGTTTCTACCGACCCTACGGGTGCTACCGCAGGCTTCTGGATCAACCCCGTTGAAAACACCGCAGGCAAGCTTAACTACCATACCACCAAGGCCGTATGGCTGTCCCAGTTCGACCTGGCTAACGTATACGTTTCCGGTGCAAGCCAGATGGCGGAAAGCACCTTTACCAGCAAGATAAAGACCACCCTTTCCGCAGTTAAGAGCAGCGGCTACAACACTATTATGGTACAGGTTCGTCCCAACGGCGACGCTTTCTATAACTCCAGCCTGTTCCCCTGGTCCAAGTACGTTGTGGGCAGCTACGGCAGGATTGCTAACTACGACCCCTTTGCTATAATCGAGAGAGAGGCGCACGCCCTTGCTCTTTCCGTACACGCCTGGGTTAACCCTATGCGTCTTATGTCCACCACCGAGATTACCGCACTCAGCTCCAACTATATACTCAAGCAGTGGTATAACGACACCAGCAAGCGCGGTAAGTACATCGTTGCCGTTAACGGTAACTACTATCTCAACCCCGGTTATGCAGAGACCCGTCAGCTTATCGTGGACGGCGTTAAGGAGATATGCCAGAACTACAACGTTGACGGTATCCACTTTGACGACTACTTCTATCCTGAAGGAGTTACCTCTTCCTTTGACTCTGACGCATTTAAGGCAAGCGGTCAGGCAAGCCTTGGCAATTGGAGAAGACTTTGCGTAAGCAACTTCGTTATGAACACCTATGCGGCTGTTAAGGCTATCGACGAGGAAATCCTCTTTGGTATCTCCCCCGCAGGTAACATCAACAATAACCAGAACTATCTGTACGCAGACGTTAAGACCTGGTGTAAGACCGCAGGCTACGTGGACTACATTGCTCCTCAGATTTACTGGGGCTTTGAGCACGCAAACAGCCCCTTTGACGAAGTGCTTGCCGAGTGGGAAGCGCTTGTAAAGAACGGCCCCGTTCAGCTTATACCTGCTATCACTATGGCTAAGGCGTACGGCACCACCGACAGCTACGACGGCGACGAGTGGACCACCCACAAGGACGTTATCAAGCGTCAGATAGTGCTTTCCAGCTCCTGCACCAACTTCGGCGGCGTAATGCTGTTCAGCCTCAAGAACTATTATAACCCCTCTACAGGCTCCTACTACGCAAACCTCACCGCAGAAAGAGCAAACTTTGAGCCTGTGCTTAAGGGACTTTATCACGACTAATTAAACTCAAGGTGATGTAAAAAAGGCTGGACCGCAAGAAAATTTATATAGAAAATATCGTAGTTAATCGTGGCAAAAGCCACGATTAACTGTTTATAATATATTTTCTTGCTATGAACGAACTTCAACAATATGCTTTTATAACACCATAAAGGAGAAACACTATGGACTACACAAACATACCAAAATTAGGCTTTGGACTTATGCGGCTTCCTATGTGCGGCGACGCCGTTGACATTGAGCAAAGCAAAAAGATGGCGGACGATTTTATTGCCGCAGGCTTTAACTATTTTGACACCGCCAGAGGCTATATCGGCGGTCTGTCCGAAAAGGCGGTCAAACCCGTGCTTACCGACCGCTACCCCAGAGAGTCCTTTTTGCTGGCAAACAAATACTCCTGGTGGTGCGTACAGAACGGCGACAGCGAGGGTTTTTTCCGGAGCCAGCTTGAAAACACGGGGGCAGGCTACTTTGACTTCTATCTGCTCCACGCTATGGACGAGAGCAACGCCGAAAAGTACGACGCTCTCGGTGCCTGGGCGTTTTGCGCCGAAAAGAAGAAGGCAGGCCTTATAAAAAACTTTGGTTTTTCCTTCCACGGCAAGGCAGACCTGCTTGACAAGCTGCTGACAGAGCACCCCGAGGTAGACTTTGTTCAGCTGCAGCTTAACTATCTGGACTGGGAGGACGAGGGTATACAAAGCCGTTTGTGCTACGAGACTGCCAGAAAGCACGGCAAGGGCGTTTTGGTTATGGAGCCCGTTAAGGGCGGTGCCCTGGCAGTGCTGCCCGAGGAGGCAAGGAGCCTTTTGTCTGCCGTTGACAGTAAAGCAAGCCCTGCGTCCTTTGCCCTCCGTTTCGTGGCGTCCCTGGACGGCATCATCACCGTGCTCAGCGGTATGTCCAATACCGAGCAGGCGGCTGATAACATAAAGACCATGCAAGGCTTTACCCCTATAAACGAGATGGAGGCAGACGCCCTTTCCGCAGTGGTGGAGGTGCTGAAGAGTATTCCCACCGTGGGCTGTACCGCCTGTAAGTACTGTATGGAAAACTGCCCTATGAACGTGGCGATACCTACCATCCTGCGCAGTGCCTACAACCATTACAAAACCTTTGCAAACCTGCCCGTAGCCAAGGCAAGGTATAAGGAATTTATAGGCAACCGTGCTCCCGCCTCTGCCTGCATAGGTTGCGGCACCTGTGAGCAGGTCTGCCCCCAGAAGCTGCCTATCGTGGAGCTGCTTAAGGAAAGCGCGGCTCTCTTTGAATAAGGGTATACTGCAGGGGAAACCATCCGCACCTGTTTCGTAACGAATGGCACACCGTAGGGGGTTTGATTGGGCGTAACAGTTAGCACCATTATGACGGTTTACGACGGCGTTACGGTTTTGATTGGGCGTGAGGCGTAGAACCGTGTAGGGACCGGCGTCCTCGACGGTCCTAAACAAAACGGGTAAATATCACCTACCACGATTAACGAAAACACCTTACGGAATGTTTTCGTAACAAATTTTTACGATGCGTATTATTGTTTTGGGTTGCGCCTCACATATATGCAACGCTTAGGACCGTCGAGGACGCCGGTCCCTACATTTTAACTCGTCTCGTATCATCATAATTTGCGGTGCCGTTTTTAACCGTAACGTTGGTTTAATATGATGTGAAAAGGGGTTGTCTCAAGCTTTCATTTGAGGCAACTCCAGACCGCTGACAAAGGCACAGAGTGCGAAGAAGAATAAAATATATTCATTCTAAAGTAGAAAATTCAGGGAAAATTTCCCCGAATTTTCAGCTTGATGACAAGGTTTGTCATCAAGCAGGAGGCTGTAAAAAAACGCAGTTTTTTACAGCCTCCTTTATATATCTTTTCCTTATTGATTTGCAAGCAAAACGGCAGTGTTAATTTTCCGTAATGCTTTTTATTTCCTTCTCCGTGCGGGTAAACAATTCCTCGGCGGCTTCGGTGCTTACGGCTTCTGCATACAAACGGAAGGCGTTTCCGCCCATGGGCACTACCACCACCGTGCCCTTGGCGTAGCTTAATACCACGCCCTCGCCGCATCTGCCGCGCTTGCCTATTTTTGAAAGCTGCTCCATTGTTTTTGCCTTGCTGTCCTCGTCACAGGGGAGGGTTTTTGCCTCAAGGCTTTGTCTGGGGATAGCAGAATACAGCTCCGAAAGGGGCTTTTTTGTTACCTTGGAGGCGAAAAGCACCCGCAGTGCCAGGGCGTTGGCGTCGTAGCTCCACATACTGCGTTGCACCGCTTCTCTTTCCCTGCCCCCCGTCTCTCCGTAGAAAACGGGTCTGCCTCCTGCGGTGATTACGGCGTTTTCCACAAATCGGGGCGCCAGAGCAGGCAGAGCTACCTCGCCCCCCATAACGGCACCCAGGCAAAGGAGGCTCCAAAAGCCGCAGTCCTTGCCGTCCTTCAGCTTAAGCTCTGCATAAAAGCCGTCCTCGGACACGTAAAAGCAGTCTCTGTCCTCTCCCTTGCCGTAGTCCACTGCCCCGCCGTACTTTTCCGCCACCGAATAGAGGAACTCTGAGGCGGCGTTCTTTTCTGCTATATAGAAGCTGATGCCCGAAAGGTCTCCTACAGAGTCCACCAGCTTGCTTGCATAGCGGAACTTTACCCTGTCGTCGTGCTCCAGCCGTATAAGCTCCCCTGCACTGACCGAGGGAGGCACGGGACGTGCCAGGGCGTCCTCTATGGCACGCTCCTCCCTGTGGGTGGGGGCAAGACCGTCCCCGTCGAAGATGCTAAGGGTTACCGTGTTGCCCTTAAGCTCCACCATTACCGAAAAGGCAAGACCGTACTGTGGCGCCGCAAAGGCGCATAAGGAGCAAAAGCCGTCCTCCAGGTCGTAGGCTCTGCCGCCGTAAAGCCTTATTCCGCAGAGAATGCTGTCTGCCAGCGCCTTGCACTCCTCGCCCTCGCCGTGCATAACCCCTACTGCCGCCCCTGCGCCTGCGGTGTAGGCAAGGGCGCTGCCTAAGGACAGGCAAAACTGGCCGTTTATATAGCTGCCGTAGCGACCCCTTATTCTGCCACCCTCTACGTGGCGTTTTCTTATCTCGCCAAAGACTATGCTTTTCATAATTCTTGCTCCTTTTTCTACTCTCAGTCCGCCCTTAAGCCGGGTTCCCCCTGCGATATAGGCTCCCTCGCCTACAACGGTGCTGCCGCCGATAACGCTGCCCTCGCCTATGAAGGCTCCCTCGCCAACAAGGGCTTTGCCGCATATAATGCTATCGTACACGGCGGCGCCCTTTTCTATTACCGCACCGTCAAAGACGATACTGCCCTCAAGGTGGGCGTCCTCTGCCACCACGTTTTGCCCGAAAAAGACGTTTTTAGGATTGCCTGCCATACGGAAGGCACAGCGGTAGTAGCTTTCTATATCCCCTACGTCGCACCAGTAGCCCTTTTCCTCGATACAGCCTATGGGTATCCCCAGCTGCAGTAGCTTCGGGAACAGGTCGTGGGCAAAGTCCTGCTCGCCCTCGCCTATCATATCCCTTATATAAGGCTCCATCACGTAGATGCCCGTGTTTACCAGGTCGGTAAGAGTACGCCGCCAGGAGGGCTTTTCCACAAAGCCCCTAACGGTACCCTCCTCCGCAAGGACGGTGCCGTACTCTGTAGGAGCGCTTACTCTGGTGCAGACAAGGCTTATGCCCCTACCGCTTTTGCGGTGCTTTTCCATAATCTGCCTGAAGTCAAAGTCGCATACCGTATCACCGCTTACCACCAAAAAGCTTTCGTTTATATCGTACGCCGCATTTTTAACACAGCCTGCGGTGCCCAGGGGACAGCTTTCCCTGAAGTAACGGAGCTTGGCACCCTCTACGGGGTATGACTCAATTTGCTCTGCCTTGTACATAGTAGTTACGGAGATATCCGTAAAGCCAAGGGCTGTAAGCCGCCCAAGCATCAGTCCGTAAACCGTGGAGCCGCCCATAGGCAACAGAGGCTTTGGCAGGTCCTCGGTTAAGGGGAGCAAGCGTTTCCCAAAGCCTCCTGCCA
This sequence comes from Eubacteriales bacterium, assembly GCA_045537905.1. Classification (GTDB taxonomy): domain Bacteria; phylum Bacillota; class Clostridia; order Oscillospirales; family CAG-382; genus SIG636. The sequence goes on along the minus strand of JAZSQJ010000039.1, from coordinate 2,763 downwards.
GCACTATCGCCTTGCCTTTCATAAAAACCGCCACCTTTTTTGATTTTGTTCCCTTATTTTTGGCAAAAATCAAAAAAAATATACAGACTATTGACAAATCCGACAAAAAATAATATAGTGGTATTACATAATGAGGTATTTTATTCTTTTTGCCATCTGCCTTGTGTGTATGAAAGGGCTTTGTATGAAAATAATAGACGAAACTACACCCGCCCCAAAGGGCGGCTCGGTACTGACGATAGGCAACTTTGACGGCGTGCATATAGGACATCAGGCTTTGATTAAGGCTACGGTGAATAAGGCGGCAGAGCTGGGGTTACCCTCTGTGGTGTGGTCCTTTAAGCAGCATCCTGCCAGTATAATGGGGGATGGCTCCTTCAAATACGTCCTCAGCGCCGAGGAGAAGATAAGACAGCTTAGCAAGCTTAATCCCGACTACTATTTTGGGGCTGACTTTTTAAGCTATAAGGAAATGAGCGCCGAGGATTTCGTAAAGAACGTACTCGTGGAGCAGTTTGGGGTAAAGCATTTGCTGTGCGGCTTTGACTTTTCCTTCGGTAAGGGTGGCAAGGGCACGCCCGAGCTGCTTAAGAAGCTGCTGGCGCCCTACGGTGCAGAGGTGACCGTACTGCCTGAGGTGGTGTACGGCGGCGACAGAGTAAGCTCTACCAGAATAAGGGCGCTTATCGCAAAGGGTGACGTGGCTACCGCATCCCGTCTCCTTGGCAGGTACTACAGCTTTAACCTGCCCGTAATAAGGGGCAGATGCGTTGGGCGTACTCTGGGGGCGCCTACCATCAATCAGCTGTTCCCCCAGGACAGAGCCTTGCCCGCCTTTGGCGTTTACGCCGTTTTCTGCGAGATCGACGGGCAGATGTACAAGGGTGCGGCAAACATAGGGGTAAGACCCACCGTTAACGGCGGTGCCAACGTGCCCGTCAGCGAGACCCATATACTTGACTTTGACGGTGACCTTTACGGCAAATACGTAAGGATCCACCTGTACAGAAGGCTCCGTGGGGAGGAACGCTTTTCCAGTATGAGCTCCTTGTCGGAGCAGATTGCAAGAGACGCCGCCTTTGCAGGGGGTGTTCTTGCCTCCGCCAGACCGCCGAAAGGAGAAAACGATGCTTAAGAGATTAACGGCGTGGCTTTTGGCTCTTTTAGTGCTTTTGGCTATGGGCGTTACCGCCTTTGCCGAGGAAAGCACGGACCAGGCAGAGGAAGAGCCCGAAACCGACAATATACTCGTTATAAAAAACCTTAACTCGGGCAACAACCTAAGCATTAAGTCTGCCACCGGCCGCAGCTTTCAGGCAGGGGTTGCCGCCAGACTGATGACCGCCCTCGTTGCTTACGAATGCTTTGGCAGTAAAAGCACCCAGCTAAGCGTGCCCTTCTGTGCCAGCGACGAAAGTCTCCGTGGCTCGGGCAGCTATATCGGCTTTAAGTATTCCGAGGCAAACGACGCCTTGACGGTAGAGGATTTGCTGTCTGCCGCCCTGGTTTCCTCTGCGACAGACGCCTGTCTGTCCCTTGCCGTTGGCGCTATGCGTCACAAGGCGGGGGAGAGGGTGGACTACTCCCACGATTATGGGGCGGCGGCAAGCGCCTCCACCAAGGAGAGGGGCTATCTCAACGACTTTGTTGCGCTGATGAACAAGCGTGCCGCCGAGCTTGGCTGTACCGGCACCCTGTTTACCAACTGCACGGGGGTTTCCGACCCCAAGAGCAAGACCACCGCAGAGGATATTGCCCTCATTGCGGCGGCAGTGTGTGAGCATTCGGAGCTGTACGCCATTTCCGACAAGCCCAGCTACTATCTTTCCACAGGCTCCAACCAGATATACACCAAAAACGCTCTTAAAAGCAGTTATAACCTCAAAGGCTACGTGCTGGAGGGTGTTAAGGGTATGACCGTAGGCTATCTGCAGGGACCTGACAGCTATTGCGTTGTTACCACGGCGGAAAGCGGCGGACTTGCCTACGTTTTCGTGTGTGTCAACACCTCGGCTGCTGCCACACCCACTCCCGAGGGTGAAAAGAGCTATGCCGCAGAGATAAGTGCCTATAAAACGATACACGAATTTTTACCTTGGGCGCTTAAGTCCTTTAAGTATCTTACGGTAGTGTCTCCCTTTAACGCCGTTGCCACCGTGCCCGTAAAGGCAGGCAAGGGTCAGGACAGCGTTACCATCGTGGCGAAGGAGCAGATAGAGCTGCTTGTAACCAAGGATATTGATCCGGAAAAGGATATTTCCGTTGTGTACACCGATATATCGGGACTGACCCTGAGCGCACCCGTTGCCGAGGGACAGGAGGTAGGCAAGGTGTACGTTTACCTTAAGGGTGAGGAGGTTGGCAGAACCAGCCTGGTTACCAACGACGGCGTTGCGGAAAGCGCCGCCCTTTCCCTGGTGGATAAGCTGCAAAACGCTCTGACAAGCAAGTTTATGCTTAACGTGTACAAATGGGCGCTGTATCTGCTGGGTCTGTACCTGCTTATAGTGTTTGCCCTGTTCGTTTACCGTATCGTGCGTAAGTACATCGCCGCAGGCAGAGAATAATTTTAAGTTAGAAAAGTTAATAGGTGCTGAAGGCAATAAACCGTTACAGTTTATTGCCTCAGACCGCTGACAAAGGCACAGAGCACGAAAAAGAATAAAATATACTCATTCTAAAGTAGAAAATTCAGGGAAAATTTTCCTGAATTTTCTACATTTTATTTGTTTTTTCGTTCAAAACGAACCTCGGCTCACAGTA
>JAZSQJ010000064.1:0-1755 GCA_045537905.1 Eubacteriales bacterium | reverse complement strand
TTTCTGCATTTTATTTGTTTTTCCGTTCAAAACGAACCTCGGCTCACAGTACTTAGTACAGTTTTCGCCTCGGTTCGTCTTGCCTGCACTCTTTCTCAGCACTCTGCCAGCTTGATGACAAGGTTTGTCATCAAGCTGAGGCACCCCGATGGGATGCCTTTAATTTAATATACTGCTTAGTTATCAAAAAGGCGGCGGTACGCCAAAGCGTCGCTCGTGCTTAGGGTGCCGTTACCGTTAACGTCGGCAATTTTCATCTGAAGCTCGCCCAGAGAGCCGCCTTTAAGGGCAGAACGGAGAGCTATAAAGTCTGCTGAGCTGAGGGTGCCGTCGGTATTAACGTCGCCCTTTACTGCCACCGTAAGGGTTTTGTCACCGTTTGATACCGTTACGTTAGCGCCTGCCGTGCTTACGGTTTTTTTGTCCGCAAAGGCGTCTGCAAGAGAGGCTGCAGCCGTGCCCTCCTTTACCCAGAGGATGTCCTTGGCACCGTCGGGGGTAATACCAAGCTCCACGCCCTTATCGCTTAAGTCAAAGCTACCGCAGTCGGCATAGGTAAGGGTTATGGAGGTCTTTGTGCCGTAGCCTAAAACACGCTGTACCATAGGACTTGCACCGTTTGAGCCCTCAACCTGTACCTTTTGAGGAATGCTTTCATCATACTGACCGTCGATGGTGAAGGTATAGGTGTCGCCCTCCTTAAAGCCTGCGGTTGGCTTGAAGTACAGGCGGATTGCCATTGCTCCGTCTTCTTTTATACCATCGGTTATATAGTCGATATTTGCAACAAGGTTTACGTTAAGGCGGCCCTTGCCTGTTACAGCGTAGGGCTTGCAAAGCCCCTCGGCGGCAGGAATAATATGGGTTTGACCCGCAAAGCTGAACTCAAAGGTAGGCCAGCTTGTTATCATTTGCGGAGGGTTGTATTTGCCCGTCATTGTGCCGTCACCGTTAAGCTCCTTATCGGTTTTCCAAAGAGGCTCAAGAGCGTCACCGTCAAAGTCAATATAAAAGCCAACGGATAAAAGACCTGTAGGCTCGGTTATCCCGTTGATGATAACGTCAAGGGCAATATACTTTTCACCGCCGTGGTACCCAACGGAGGCATACATATCGGGTCTGTACACACGGGGACACACAGGCGCGGCAACAACCGGAAGAGCAGTTGCTGTTAATATAAGTATCAGTAATAACAAAGATGCTGTGCGTTTTATCATACGGGCTGTCTCCTTTTTTTGGCTTGACCTTTATCCGCAATTGTGCTATAATTCGGATATAAATTAAACAAGAGGTGCTTGGAATGAATTACGTTTTTATAATTGTCGGTGTTATCGTTGGCTTTTTGCAGTATGGGCTTACCAAAACCGCCCTGCGCTACAAGAAGGAAAACAAGGGGGCGGCAGGCGTTGTTGCTGTTAAAGCAGTGCTTTACGCCGTCCTTGCCGCTGTGCTTGCATTGTGGTTTGCCCATATGTGGCTTTACTGCCTTGCAGGTGTTGCCGTAGGTATTATACTTACTGCGGTTTTGGCATATTTTAACAAAAGATAGTAATTTAATCACCCCAAGGGGTCGTTTGGGGAACCCGATAACAAGGGCGTGCGGAAGAACCGCACGCCTCAGACCGCTGACAAAGGCACAGAGCACGAAAAAGAATAAAATATACTCATTCTAAAGTAGAAAATTCAGGGAAAATTTTCCTGAATTTTCTACATTTTATTTGTTTTTTCGTTCAAAACGAACCTCGGCTCACAGTA
>JAZSQJ010000047.1:0-35468 GCA_045537905.1 Eubacteriales bacterium | reverse complement strand
TTGATGACAAACCTTGTCATCAAGCTGGCAGAGTGCTGAGAAAGAGTGCAGGCAAGACGAACCGAGGCGATAACTGTACTAAGTACTGTGAGCCGAGGTTCGTTTTGAACGAAAAAACAAATAAAATGTAGAAAATTCAGGAAAATTTTCACTGAATTTTCTACTTTAGAATGAGTATATTTTATTCTTTTTCGTGCTCTGTGCCTTTGTCAGCGGTCTGAGGGGCTGTCTTTTTCGGGACAGCCCCATTTGTCATTAACCTAATTTTGCAATAGCCTGCTTAAGCTGGGCGGCTTTTTCGGTAAACTTCCCCAGCTTTTCCTTCTCCGCCTCAACCAGATGGGCAGGAGCACGGTCTACAAAGGAGGAGTTTGCAAGCTTACCCTTGGCTCTTGCTATTTCCGCCTCGGTAGCGGCAAGCTCCTTGTTAAGACGCTCACGCTCTGCGTCCTTATCAACCAGCTCGTCCATAGGCAGGTACAAAACGGCATCAAAGGTTACTGCCTGTACCATATCGGCACCGTCAAAGTCCTCCCCTGCCAGCTCTACTGCGGAGGCAGAAGCCAGCTTCTCGAAGAACATAGCGGCGGCGGCAAACAGCTCCTTCTTATCGGTCTTGATATAGAGATGCGCCTTGCGGGAAGGGGGAACGTTCAGCTCTGCCCTGCGGTTACGGAGCGCCTTTATAGCCTCGATAACTGCACTCATAGCCTCCTCGTCAGCGGTAAACACCAGCTCTGCCTTATATTCGGGGAAGTCTGATACCATTACGCTGTCACCGTTGTGGGGCAGGGTCTGCCATATCTCCTCGGTGATAAAGGGCATAAAGGGATGAAGCAGCTTCATAATGCCGGAAAGCACGTAAACCAGGGTATGCTGAGCCACACGGCAGCTGTCACTGCCCTTGTCGTTAAGACGGGGCTTAACCAGCTCGATATACCAGTCGCAGAAGAAGTCCCAGGCAAAGTCGTAAAGCTTGGCTACTGCAACGCCTAACTCAAACTTATCCAGGTTGTCTCTTACGTCCTTAACGAGGCTGTTGTACTTGCTGATAATCCACTTGTCCTCGGTAGCCAGCGCGGCGGTGTCGATGCTGTCAGCATCAAACTCCTCGTCCAGGTTCATAAGCACAAACCTTGCGGCGTTCCACAGCTTGTTGGCAAAGTTACGGCTTGCCTCTACCTTCTTATCGGTAAAGCGCATATCGTTGCCGGGGCTGTTGCCGGAAGCCAGGGTAAAGCGGAGGGCGTCCGCACCGTATTTGTCGATAATCTCCAGCGGGTCGATACCGTTGCCCAGAGATTTACTCATTTTTCTGCCCAGCTCGTCCCTTACCAGGCCGTGGATAAGCACGGTGTTAAAGGGAGCCTTGCCCGTATATTCCAGACCGCTGAATATCATACGGGATACCCAGAAGGTGATAATATCGTAGCCTGTTACGAGAGTAGAGGTGGGATAGAAGCGACGGAGGTCCTCGGTATCCTCAGGCCAACCCAGGGTAGAGAAGGGCCAGAGGGCAGAGCTGAACCAGGTGTCCAGCGTGTCGGGGTCCTGACGCATTGCCTTACCGCACTTAGGACAAAGGGCACCGTCCTCCTTGGTAACAACAAGCTCGTCACAGTCGTCGCAATAGAAGGCAGGGATCCTGTGACCCCACCAAAGCTGACGGGAGATACACCAGTCGCGGATGTTTTCCATCCAGTGGAAATAGTTCTTTTCAAAACGCTCGGGCACAAACTTAATGTCGCCCTCACGCACTGCCTTAATAGCGGGCTTTGCCAGCTCCTCCATAGCAACGAACCACTGGAGAGAAGCTCTGGGCTCGATAGTGGTGCCGCAACGGTAGCAGGTGCCAACGTTGTGAGCGTGGTTTTCTACACGAACGAGGAAGCCGCCTGCCTCCAGGTCCTTAACTATAGCCTTACGAGCCTCAAAACGGTCCATTCCTGCGTAAGCGGGATAGTCCTCGGTAATCTTAGCGTCGTCGGTCATAACGTTGATGATGGGCAAATCGTGACGCTTGCCAACCTCAAAGTCGTTAGGGTCGTGGGCAGGGGTAATCTTAACGACGCCCGTACCAAAGTCCATCTCAACGTAATCGTCGGCAACAACGGGTATTTCCCTGCCTACCAGGGGCAGAACAAGGGTTTTGCCTATAATGTCCTTGTAACGCTCGTCGTTGGGGTTTACCGCAACGGCGGTATCGCCCAGCATAGTTTCGGGTCTGGTGGTTGCCAGCTCCACGTAGCCGCTGCCGTCCTTAAGAGGATAGCGGAGATGCCAGAAGTGGCCTGCCTGCTCCTCATACTCAACCTCTGCATCGGAGATGGAGGTAAGACAGTGAGGGCACCAGTTTATTATACGCTTACCACGGTATATAAGACCCTTGTTGTAAAGGTGAACAAACACTTCCTTAACAGCCTTAGAGCAGCCCTCGTCCATAGTAAAGCGCTGTCTTGTCCAGTCGCAGGAGGTGCCCATTCTCTTAAGCTGTTCTATAATACGGTTGCCGTACTTATCGTTCCACGCCCAGGCTCTTTCAAGAAAGCCGTCTCTGCCGATATCGTCCTTGCTGATGCCTTCCTTACGCATAGCCTCAACGATTTTAGCCTCGGTTGCGATAGATGCGTGGTCGGTACCGGGAAGCCAAAGGGTATCAAAGCCGCACATACGCTTGTATCTTATAAGGATATCCTGCAGGGTGTTGTCAAGGGCGTGACCCATATGAAGCTGACCCGTGATGTTTGGCGGGGGTATAACTATGGTATAGCTTTCCTTGCCCTTGTTTTTATCGGAAGGGGTAAAGTAACCCTTATCCGTCCAGAAAGCGTACAGCCTGTCCTCTACCGCCTTGGGGTCGTACTTTTTTTCAAGTTGTTTAAGCATAGCCTTTATATTATCCTTTCGGTTTAGTCTCTGTCCTTGATAGTGTTCATTACAAGACCGGTCTTAAGCTTGGGATAGAAGTAGGTAGACTTCTGGGGCATTTTGCCGCCGCTGAGCGACACGCTCTTTATCTCGCCAACCTTGGTGGGGTTAAGGATAAACGCCGCACTGCTTTCGCCCTTTCTTACGCTTTCAACAGCCTCGTCTATATCTCTGGTGTAACGCAGGTTACGCTGTGCCGCCATATTCTCCTTGTCGATGCCAAGGCAGTTTTCCAGCACCATATCGTGAAGAACGGAAACGTCAAGGGCAGACAGTCCGCCATCGTCCTTATCGGCAGGAGCGTCCTTGAGTATAAGCAACGTAAAGCCCTCGCCGCCGGTATACAAAGCGTAAGCCTTATCGTTGGAATAACGGCTAAGCACGCTTTCCACCGTGCTTACGTCGTCGTATTCCTCTATAACAAAGTCCATCTCCAGCTTGGAAAGCAGCTCTTCCTTGTCTACCTCCATGCTGTGTATAAGTCTGTGGGTGGGGAAAATAACAAGGCCGTCGTTATCCATATCCACCAGAGTCATAAGCACGTAGTCACGCAGACCCTCGCACTCGCCTCTTTCCTCCAGATATTCCTTAAACTTAACGGCGGTTTCGTATCTGTGGTGACCGTCGGCAATAAATATCTGCTTGGAAGCCATAGCGCGAAGGATTTTGGAGATATCGGAGGAGCCTTCTATACGCCAAAGGGTGTGGGTAACGCCCTCGTCGTCGGTAAAGCACTGCTCAGGTGCCTTGGATGCAGCCTCCTTAACCACGGCGGTTATCTCTGCCTCCTCGTCCACGTACAAGCCGTAGATGGAGGAGAAGTTACAAAGGGTGGACTTCATAAGCTCAAAGCGGTCTGCCTTAGCCCCGGACAGAGTGTTTTCGTGAGGGAGCACAACCCCCTCGGAGAAGGGATAGAGCTTGCACAGGCAGATGATACCCTTAAGGGAAAACCTCTCGCCCTTAACCTCAAAATCCTCACCGTATACAAAAATACATTCTTCCTCGTCACGGGCAATTATCCCCTTCTCAAGCCAGGACTCCAACAGCTCGGAAGCGGCGTTGTATCTGTCCTCACCCTCAGGCTTTTCCAGTCTTACAAGATTGAAAGGACTGCCCTTTATAAGAGCCTCCCTCTCCCCGTCGCTGATTATATCGTAGGGAGGGCACACGTTAAGGGAAATGGAGCCCGCTTTGTCTGTATATCTGAGCGCTCTGATCGGTTTTATTTCAGCCATATCTTTTCTCCTTTATACTTATACTTTCTTCAGCTTGGCAAAGCTTGCCATAAGCTTCTTTGTGCCAAGCTTTTCAAATTCTATTTCATAAAGCATATCGCCGCCCATATTTTTGGCATCCTTTACGGTGCCCTTGCCGAACATCATATGCTCCACGGTGTCACCTACGGCAAAGGCTGCCACGGGAGCAGGCTTTACGGCAGGAGCGGCAGGTACACTCCTCGTCTGCTTAACGAAGGACTCCTGAGAGGAGGCGTATCTGCGTTTGGACTCGGACACGTTGTTGTACACCGTTTTAACAGGCTGCTCTATGGTTACCAGGTTTTTCGGTATCTCCATTGCGAAGCGGGACAGGGGGTTTTGCCTGGTCTGTCCGTAAAGAAGCCTTGTGTTAGTATGGGTTATTATAAGCTGCTTCTTTGCCCTGGTTATGGCAACGTAAGCCAGCCTGCGTTCCTCCTCCAAGGCCTTGTCGCTGGTGGAGCTTTGGTCGCCGGGGAACACACCCTCCTCAAAGCCGGGTAAGAACACCACGGGAAACTCCAGCCCCTTAGCGCTGTGTATGGTCATAAGAGTAACGGCGTTAGCGTCCGTATCGTAGTTGTCTATGTCGGTTATCAAGGCAATCTCTGCAAGGAAGGCGTCTACGGTAGGCTCCTCTGCATCCTCCTCAAACGCCATCGCTGAGGAAACAAGCTCATCCAGCAGCTCCGCCTTATCGGCGTCCTCCCCTGCCTCCAGCATTTCCTTATAGCCTGTACGGCGGATTATCTCTCTTATCACCTCAGAGGGTGACGCATCCTCGGCGTATTTCCTCAGCCCCTCCATCAGGGTATAGAAGGGGGTAAGCTTTTGCACGCCCTTACCAAGCTCGGGATAGCCGTCCATATTGCGAAGCACCTCGTAAACGCCGCCGCCCTCCTCTGCCAGCTCAAACAAGGTCTGGGTGGTGGTGGCGCCTATGCCCCGCTTGGGCACGTTAAGTATCCGCTTAAGACGCACGTCGTCGCTGGGGTTTGCTATAACCGCCAGATAGGACAGCACGTCCTTTATCTCCTTACGCTCGTAAAAACGCACGCCGCCGAATACACGGTAGGGCACGTGGCTTTTACTGAATATTATTTCAAGAGCGTTTGCCTGGGCGTTAAGCCTGTACAGCACCGCAAAATCGCTGTAGCTTGCCTTGCCCTCCGCAACCTGCTCCTTTATGTAGTTTACTATATAGCCTGCCTCACCGCTTTGGGTAAACTGCTTTTTAAGCAGTATACGCTCCCCGTCCCCACGGTCGGTCCAGAGGTTTTTGCCCATACGGTTGCCGTTGTTGGCTATAAGAGCGTTTGCCGCAGAGAGTATGGTCTGGGTAGAGCGGTAGTTTTGCTCCAGACGGATGGTGGTACAGTCGGTATAAACCTTGTCAAAGCCAAGAATGTTTTCCACCGTTGCGCCACGGAAGGAATATATGCTTTGGTCGTCGTCACCCACCACGCACACGTTACGGTGCTTGGCGCCCAGCATATTTATAAGACGGCTTTGGGACAGGTTTGTATCCTGATACTCGTCTACCAATATGTATTTGAATCGCTGTTGATACTTGGCAAGCACCTCCGGCTCCTTCTCAAACAGCTTTATCGTAAGCAGTATAATATCGTCAAAGTCAAGGGCGTTTGCCTCGGCAAGCTGTTTCGAGTAACGCTCGTACACCTTGGCAATGGTCTCCAGCTTGGTATCCCCCATCGCCTCGCCCTCGTACTCCTTCCATTCCACACAGCGTTCCTTGGCACGGCTTATGTGGTTTTGCACCGTTCTGGGAGTGAGAACGTCCTCCTCTATCTTAAGAGCCTTCATTATATCGGTGATAACACGCTTGCTGTCGTCTGCATCGTAGATGGTAAAGGATTTGCTGTAGCCAAGCAGATCTATATGCTGTCTCAAAAGTCTTACGCAAACCGAGTGGAAGGTGCCTGCCCACAGGTCAGCCGCCGCCTCACCCAAAAGCTTGTCAAGCCTTGCCTTAAACTCCGATGCCGCCTTGTTGGTAAAGGTGATGCACAGCACCTCCCAGGGTGCAACACGCTCCTTTACCATAGTGCCAAGGACGCTTTTTATATCTTTATCGCTGCCGCCAGCAAGCAACATATCCATCACAGGAAGCAAAGCCTCTCCGTCAGCGGGAACCTCCTCAGAAAAATACAGGTTGCCAAAAGAGATAATATGAGCAATACGGTTCACCAGCACGGTGGTTTTACCGCTGCCCGCACCTGCAAGCACAAGCAAAGGGCCGTTTACGGTATACACCGCCTCTCGCTGTTTGCCGTTAAGCTTACTGTACAGCTTATCAAAAAGCATTTTTTTCTTTTCCGTAAATGCCTTTATTGCTGTTTCCATTGTTTTTCTACCTCCGAACAAAGTTCTTCCAAGTGCTATTATACACCAAATTTTCAGTAAAATCAACACTTATTTACTTTAATATACGGGGATTATGTCTGCGGAATTTGTAAGAAACGGACTGCCTTGGGTTTTGACGGAGCGTAAGAGGCAGCACCGTAGGGCGGGGGTTTATCTCCCGCCGTCGTAACAATTAAGGACGGCGTTGCGGTTTTTACGGGGCGTAAGGGGTAGCACCGTGTAGGGACAAACCGTCTCGTTTAATCACAATTTGCGGTGCCGTTTTTTACCGTTATATCGGCGGGAGCAAGCCGCCCACCCTACATATAAACCCTTGCGTTCCATTATGATTTGCAGTGATGTCTCCGTTGGTTTTCTCGGCATTACGGTTTTGACGGGGCGTTGCGGGTAGCACCGTGTAGGGACAAACCGTCTCTCGACGGTCCTAAGTGTAACGGTCAAAGCATACCCCCGCATTTATCTAAAAACCCTTACGAAATATTTTCACAACAAATTTGATGATATGTATTATTGCTTTGAGTTGTGTTTTTTATGTATGCAACGTTTAGGACCGTCGAGGACGCCGGTCCCTACATTTTAACCGCCACGCCTCATCACAATTTGCGGTGCCGTCCGTGGTAAACCGTCTCGTTTAATCACAATTTGCGGTGCCGTTTTTTACCGTTATATCGGCGGGAGCAAGCCGCCCGCCCTACGATATATTCGTCACGCCTCATCACAATTTGCGGCGTGGGGACGGCAGGGCAAAGGCCCTGCAAGCCCTCGCCCATATATTACACCGCAATCCGAGGCGGTTTCTTCCCTATTCGTCTACCCCTCTGTTTTTTGCCGCCAGCAGGCTAAGGTTGCCTACGTTGGGGCGGTCAAGGTTCCAGTACAGGGCGCCCTTAAGGCCGTATTCGGGCACGAGAGCAAGGCGTGCGTTTATGCTCCTTGCATCCTCAAACCACACCTCCACGTCCTTGCCGTTCTGTCGGTAGCTGAAATGGGGAGCCTGTGCCACCGGGTCGTACTGTATCTCTGCCCCTACCGTTACTGCCAGCTCCGTTGCCTCCGCCGTGGAAAGAGAGGGGGCAGGCACGGGAGCCTCGGGGTTATAGGGCAGGGTCCATTTGTAGCCGTAGTTGGATATGCCCAGATATATTTTGTCCGCAGGCATTTTGGTAAGAGCGTACTCCACCACCCGTCTTACCTGAGGCAAGGGCGATATTGCCTGAGGGGGTCCGTAGGTGTAGCCCCATTCGTAGGTCATAAGCAGCACGCTGTTTACCGCCGCCGCCACTGCGGCGTAATCGTGCCCCTCGTAAAGCAGACCTGCCTGGTCATCCCGCACCTTGGGAGCAAGGGCGGCTGTAACGGTATAGCCCCGGGCGTTAAGCCGCTCCGTTACACGGCGAAGAAAGCCCGCATAGGGCAAGGCGTTGGACTTGCCCAAAAACTCAAAGTCCACGTCCAGACCCACGTAGCCCTTTTCCTCCATTTTTGCCAGAATATTGGTAATAAGCCTATCCTGCACGGCGGTGCTTGCCAGTACCGAGGTAGCAAGGGCGGTATCAAAACGCTCGCCCTCGGTGTAGGTGGACAGGTGCATCCAGGCGTCTTCGCCGTAGCTTGCCGCCGCCTCAAGGATACGCGTATCGTTAAGCAGGTACAGGCTGCCGTCCTCCCTTATGCCGTAGGTAAAGGGGATAAGCACGTCCATAAAGGGTGCCACGGTGCCCAGGGTGCTTTGCTCCACGTAGGGGTACAGATAGCCGCCTACGGGGAAGTCCCAGGGAGGGCTGTCCTCGTAGCTTATAACAAGGGTCTGCCCAATGCGGATAGCGTCCCTTCCCTGCAGGTTGGGGTTGGCACGGTACAGGTCGTTAAGGCTTACGCCAAAGGCGGAGGCGACTGCACCCAGGGTGTCCCCCGCCTTTACGGTGTAGCTTTGCTTTGGAAAGCGTATCACCAGGGACTGCCCTACGGCAAGGACGGTGTAAAGCCCTATACCGTTTAGAGCCGCCACGACCCGAGGCGCCACGCCGTAGAGAGCGCCCACGCTCATAACGCTTTCACCCGATTTTACTGTATGTATAAGCATAAAAAACCACCTCGCCCCATTATATGCGGACAAGGCGGTTTTTGGTACCGGGGTCTATGCGGCGGCACTGTCGGAGCCGTAGGCGGTTTTAAGCATATTTTCTATAAATATACCGTAGCCTCTGGTGGGGTCGTCAATAAGCACGTGGGTAACGGCGGCAACCAGCTTGCCGTTCTGGATTATGGGGCTTCCGCTCATACCCTGCACTATTCCGCCCGTTGCTCTCAGCAGCTTGGGGTCGGTGACCCTTATCATCATATTTTTGGTACTGCCGCTGTTTTTGTATATCTTTTCTATCTCTATCTCGTACTTTTCGGGGCGGTTGCCATCCAGGGTGGTGTAGATAAAGGCTTTGCCCTCCTTCAGCTCGTGGCTAAGCCCTACGGGCATAGGAGCTTTAAGGCTTTCGGGCAACTCGGAAAGACTGCCGTATACGCCCGTTTCCGTATTAAGATCTATGCTCCCCCGTTTTACCTTGCCAAAGCTACCCTTAAGCTCACCGGGGGCACCCTTTTCGCCCCGTCTTACTCCGTTTATATCAACGTCCACAACCACCGCCTTGCCCAAAGGCATAAGAGCGCCTGTGTCGCTGTCGCAGATGCCGTGACCCAGACCGCCGAAGCTGAGGTCATCGGCGTTGACGTAGGTTACGGTACCGATGCCTGCAGTAGAGTCTCTGACCCACAGACCTGCCAGATAGCTGTTGGTCTCCTCGCAAAGGGCGGGATAGAGGGTGGTGGTGAAGGTCTTGCCCTCACGCTTTATCTCCATCAGCAAGGGATTGCCTCCCGATGCCGCTACCCTGTCACGAAGGTCGTTGGCACCCGTCACGGCAGAGCCGTTTATGGAAAGGACGGTGTCGCCCTTGCGGATGCCTGCCTCCCTTGCAGGGCAAAAGGTGCCGCTGTAGCCTATAATATCGTTAAGTCCAACCACCAGCACGCCCTCGGTGAAAAACTTTACCCCAAACGCCATACCGCCGGGGTACACCTTACCCAGCTCCAGTACGTCAAGGGAAACCGTCTTTACAGGCAGCACGCCAAGGAGCTTGACGGTGGCGGTATCTTTTCCTACCGTGGCGGTACAGGCAGGGAGGCTAAGACTTTCGTCCACCGCCGCCGCCACGTTGTACGTCCCTACCACGCTGAGAGTGTCGGGCAGTAGCAGATTGGCACCGCCAAGCAAAAGAGCCAAAGCCAACACCGAGGTAAGGGCAGTTATGCGTATTTTTTTAGCCATTTCAAACCTGCTTTCGTTTTTTTACATCAGCATTAATTTGTGTAGCAGGAGGAGAAATATACTTTCCAAAAAATACAATTTTTTATTTTTGAAGCACGGTGCGCAAGGCGTTATAAAACAGACGGCACCGCAAATTATGATGAAACGGGACGAGTTAAAATGTAGGGACAAACCGTCCCTCAGACCGCTGACAAAGGCACAGAGCACGAAAAAGAATAAAATATACTCATTCTAAAGTAGAAAATTCAGGGAAAATTTCCCTGAATTTTCTGCATTATATTTGTTTTTTCGTTCAAAACGAACCTCGGCTCACAGTACTGAGTACAGTTTTCGCCTCGGTTCGTCTTGCCTGCACTCTTTCTCAGCACTCTGCCAGCTTGATGACAAGGTTTGTCATCAAGCTGAGGGACAAACCGTCCCTACAAGGTGCTACTCCTCACGCCCAATCAAAACCGCCACGCCCCTATAAAAAGCACGCCTTTTCTGCACCTTAGGTCAGCACCCGCCGATGGGATAGGAAAAAATGGTTGGAATGCAACAACTGAACCGAAGCTGTACTTAGTACTGCGAGGTGAAGTTGGTGCATAGCAAAAATTATATAATACAAAAAAGTTTAGGGTGACACATTTTGTGTTACCCTAAACTACTTCTTATAATTATTAAATCAAATTTTTGCGGTCCAGCCTTTTTTTACATCCCATCCCTAGTCGATGTCTTCGATTACTGCTTCAGGCGGTGTATCCAACAGATAGGGGTTTTTAAGCAGCTTTCTCATATACTTAAGGGCGGAGGCGTAGTAATGGCCGTCACAGATACGCTCGTCGGTAACTATCCTGTAGTCCACAAACGCCTTCTTTTTAACGCTGCCGTCGTCCTCTATAACGTTTTCACGGCGTTTTGCACCGAAGGCGATAAACAGAGGTGCGTTGCCGAAATCGTACAGATGGTGGTAAACGGGAGGTATACCCAAGGAGCCCAGGCTGGTTATAACCAGGGAGCCGTGGAAGGGGCTTACCTTAAGCAGTGCCTTTGGCATAAGTCCAAAATAGTCCAAGGTTTTAAGGCACCATACGAAAAACTTAAGAAGCAGGCCCGGGATATAGTTTACTATCCTTGCCACTCCGTCAAAGTCACTTTCATCGCCATCAGTACCCTTGTTTTCGGCTATGGTATCGTTAAGGAGCTTAAATACCTCCTCCGCAGTAGCGTCAGCCTTGGGGTAAACCTTGATAACCGTCTCCTCGGCGTTGAGGGACAGCTCCTTTTTGATGGTCATTATTATCTCTATATTGTTCCTTGCAAAAATCTTTTGTCTGCTTATAAAGCGGTTTATGCCGGGACGCTGGGAAACGGTGCGAACGTACGCCGCCACAAAGATATGCAGCATACCAAAGCCCTTAAGACCTGCCGCCTGCTTTTCCTTTATGTACTTTTCCACGTTCTCCATATCAAGGCTGTCGGAGAACATATTAGACGCCCCCGTTCTTACGGGCATAAGATAGGGGGACAAATAGTTCATCGGTGCAAGGGAGCGAATTTTTCTACCGTCGGGACGGTCACCAAAACGCCTTCTTCGCTTTTTTTCGTTAGTGTTCTTTGCCATGGCATATACCGCCTTCGTTTAGATTTTAGGAAACCAGCGAGTAGTCTGCTCCCAACAGAGAGCTCATCAAGGAGTCGTACTCCTTGTCTATTTTATCAGCCGCATTCTGAAGCTTTTCGGACAATCCCTGAAGCTGCTCACAATAAGCGGTGTAGTAGCTGTCGTAGCCGCTGTTTGTACCCGTTATAAGGGTGCGTGTACGGCGTATAAGCTCGCTGGATGCGGATTTAAGTCCGCTGAGAGTGGTAGCCAGCTCCGCACGCTTACTGCGGTAAGCGCTGCCGGAGGGTACGGAGTACTGCTTAAGCACCTTGTCAAAGTCAAGCAGTATGTCATCCATAGCGTCGTGGGCGTTCTTCAGCTCCACGTCTGCGTGGGTGTTAAGATACAATATGGCGTCGGTCAGCTCCCCGGAGTAAACCTTCATAAGAGCAGTCTGACTGAGGTTTATGCTGGCATAGGGCAGAGTAACGACCAGGTCCCCTGCTCTGCGGTAGATAACGGACAGGGCAACCGCCAGCTTATCGTTACTGCTTGCCAGTGCCTTTACGGTATCAAACTCTGCAGTGCTTTTCTGCGCCATAGAAACGCTTACCGCACTGAGGCAGAACACCGTAAGCAAAACCGCCACACACACCAGCAAAAAGCTTTTCTTAAACATCCTTATACCTCCTTGAGGTCAATGCGTACTCCCTTCGGGATATAGGGAGCGTAGTCCTTTCCGTGCTTTATAAGCTCACGCACCATAGTGGAGCTTATAAAGCTGTACTCGGGAGCGGAGGGGATAAACAGGGTCTCCACCCCGTTAACCGCCTTGTTTACACAGGCGATAGTGTACTCGTAGTCCAGGTCGGTGCCGTTACGCACGCCCTTGATTATAAGGTCGGCACCCTGCTCTGCGGCAAGGTCTGCCACCCATCCCCTGTCCTCCACGACCTCTACGTTAGAGACTTGGGCAAACGCCGCCTTTACAAATAGCACACGGCGCTTTCCGTCAAACATATAGCTTTTTTCGGTATTACAGCTAACCGCAACCACAACCCTGTCAAACATAGCCGCGGCACGGCAGATATAATCGTAATGCCCTATGGTAATAGGGTCAAAGCTACCTGTACACAGGGCGGTCATATCCCGTCCTCCTCGTTTCTTATAATGGTAACGTAGGTCTTGCCGTAGCGGTACAGCTTGGCTGTAAACCCGTCAGGCGGGGTGGGTATACCCCCCTCGGCGCTTTCGCATACGATAATAGCGCTGTCGCCTATAATATCGGCGGCACGCATTCTTTTGATAACCTCGTCCAGAAAACCGTCCTTGTAGGGAGGGTCAAGGAAAATAAGGTTAAACTTTTCCCTGCCCGAGGCGGTCTTAAGATAGTCACGCCAGTCGGCACACACGGTCTTGCACTGGGGCAGCATATTTGCCTTCATAACGTTGGCTCTTATAATCTCTGCCGCCTTTTTGTTGCTGTCCACGATAACGGCACTGTCAGCGCCTCGGCTTACCGCCTCCAGCGCCATCTGCCCGCTGCCGCCAAACAGGTCCAGCACCCGTCTTGCCTCTATATTAAACTGTATAGCAGAGAATACTGCCTCCTTAACACGCTCCGCCGTGGGTCTCGTATCCTCACCGGGCAGAGTGCCAAGGCGTACTCCTCTTGCCTTTCCCGTTATTATTCTCATACAAATTCCTCTTGTTTTTACACCGTTATCTATAATATAACATTTTTCCGCAAAATTATCAATAGTAAATTTATTCCGTATCCACGGGGGCGGTAACTATAAGCAGGGTATAGTCCTCCTCCACCTTGGGGATGGTGTAAACCCCCGTAACGCCCTCCAGCGCCACGTTATTAAGAGATACGCTTACTATCTCAAAGCCTTCCTTTGCGCCGAAGTGCAGGGTAAGGCTTTCACCGCCTACAACCGTAACGATAACACCCTCCTCACAGTAAGCCTCCTCCTCGATATAGCTTACCTTAACGCTGTAGCTGGTGCTGTCCACGGCAACCAGAGCAAAGGTGCCGCCCTTTTCCACGGGGATATTTACACTGCCGTTTTCGGTAACGGCGTAAATCCTGCTGTCTTTATCAAAAAACTCGCCGCTGTCTTTGTCGTAGGGCAGCAAAGCCACGTTACGGCCGCTGAAGCTGAAACCAAGCTCCACGCTGAGGGTGGTGCCGGCAGGCAGCCTATCCTCACCCACACGGGTAATAACGGCAAAGTCGCCCAGCTTGTAGCCCATATCACGAAGGGTGTCAACACAGTCTGCATAGCCCTCGCCCTTGTTGATAAGCACACCCAGCTCCAACACTGCGTCGTCCTCGGGGTACTCTGCCCCTTCGGGCAGTATCCAGGTATAGCCGTCGCCTATAGCGATAGCCTGCCTGTCGGAGCATTCCTCCATCAGCTTCTCAAGAGAGCCTGCGCTGAGAACGGTGTTTTCCTTAATGTCGAATATAAGGGTGCCTGCATCCCAGTCCACGTCGGGGTCGGGTCTGCCTCCCTTGGCAAGCCTGATGTCGATAACGGTGGTGGCGTAAACCTCGTCACCCTCGGCTACGTTCTGGTAGCAAACCGTGCCGCGGTCATACTCTCGGTCAGAAACCTCCTCTACCGTACCCAGCTCCAGCTCGTAGTCGGCAAGAAGCTTTTCCGCCTCCTCACGGCTGAGACCCAGAAGAGAGGGCATCTTAAAGGAGCCTGCCTTTTTGCTCAGCACCAGGTCTATCTCGTCGCCGTAGTAGGCGGTCTGGTCTGCGGAAGGGCTTTGGGAGAGAACGGTGCCGTCGGCAAAGCCGCTTTCCTTATAGCTTATCTCGCCTACGTTCAGCTTGCTTTCATAAAGCAGCTCCATAGCCGTCTCAAAGCTCTTGCCCCCAAGGTGGGGCACGCTTACGCTGTCCGTATAGCTGTTTATGCTAAGAATAAACTTGTCACCCTCGGCTACCTTTACGCCTTCCTCTACGGCACCGCCGTGGTCATAGGTAAGGGCAGAAACACAGCCGTTGCCCACACCCGTGGTGCTGGCGCTGTATTTGCGGTAGACGTCCTCCAGCTTGACGCCGCATTTAAGAAGCCAGCTCATAGCCTCCTCGGCGGTCTTGCCTATAAGGCTTACGTAGCTGTCGGTAAACTCCTTACCGCTGACGGTGATTTTAACGTAGTTGCATAGGCCGTTTTCATCACAAAAGAGCTTGGTGCCTGCGGGAGGGTCTTGGCTGAGTATCTCTCCTGCGGGAGCGTCGCTTTCGTTATCGTATACTATGTTCTTGGGCAGTATAACTATAGGCCTTATGCTGTTTGCCAGCTCCTCGTTCCAGATTTTGCCCACAAGCTCCGGCGCGGCAAGGGAAAAAGTATCCGCAGAGGACTCTGCAGAGCCGTCTACAGAAGGGTCTCCGCCCTCCTCACCGTCACCGCCGCCTACAAGCAAAACTATTATAACGGCGATAAGCACCAGCACCAGCACGGCGCCGGATATCAGGGTGATAAGCATCCCCCTGCTCATACCGTCGAAAAAGCTCTTTTTATGGGGTTTGTTTTGATTTATTATATCATTTTGTTGGTTATCCATTACAAAAGCTCCTTTCAAATTAATTACTCGGTCAGCATATTATGACATATTTTTACCCTTTTGTCAATCCACCAGAACCATATTGCTTCTTTGGCATAGAATATTATAGAAAGCAACAGGCAGTTTTATACCCCTTTGCTTTACTATAACAAGGAGGACACCACTATGGGTGAAAGAACAGGCATCGGTGCCTTAGGTTGCGGCAAAATGGGAGACTCCCATTGCTGTATCACCGTCAACAAGGTCTTTGACTCTGCCAGAGACAAGGACTGCTTAGAGGATATACGTGTTTATCTCTGCGAATGTTCCCAAGAGGTTGTAGACCACGCTACATCTGTACGCTGTAAGGGAGCCGAGGTTATCGCTACCGATATTACCATAGACCCCGTTCCCTTCAACAAAGGCTTTTATCAAGTGCTTATACGCTATTTTATTTGCGTTACCGCCGAGGTATGTGTATGCGGTAAGTCCTACGAGGTAAAGGGTCTTTCCGTTTACGACAAAAAGGTTATACTTTACGGTAGCGAGAAGAACGTAAGCGTGTTTAAGTCCGACCCCGACAACAACAGCTTCTGCAGACTCCCCAAGGAGCTCCACTGCGAAAGCGACCCCACCCTGCCCGGCGTTGTGGTAGAGGTTGCCACTCCTATCTGTCTGGACATCAAGCTGGTTGAACGCTGCAAGAGCTTTGGCAACTGCTGCTGCAATATCGACAGCCTGCCCGAGGGTATAAAGAACCGCTTTGACAGCCCCTTTATCGACGGCGAGGGCAGAAACGAGCTGTTTGTATCCGTGGGTATCTTCTCCGTTATCCGTATGGAACGCCCCGTGCAGATAGTTGTACCTGCCAGCCGCTTCTGCCTGCCCGACAAGGACAGCGTGCCTGCCATCAGCTCCAGCGACCCCTGCAACGTTTTCAGCCGTATGAACTTCCCTCTGGATGAGTTTTATCCCTATGCCGAAGAGGGCTGTAAAAAATAGCCCCCACTTCATAACCGCCCTGATGGGGGAAAGGAAAGCCGGCTTCGCTAAAAAACGAAGCCGGCTTTTTCTTCGTTGCCACCAAGGGAACAAAAAGGAAGAAGGGTGGGATTTAGGGGACGTAAGGAGAAAAACCGTAAGACGGGGCTTGCCGCCTCTGTGTTGAGGGTCAAAGACGCCGTATGGGTTTTGATGGAGCGTAAGGGGTAGCACTGTGTAGGGACAAACCGTCTCTCGACGGTCCTAGGCGTGGCATATTTGTGAGGCGTAACCCGAAACGGGAATACATATCATCAAATTTGTTATGAAAACATTTCGCAAGGCGTTTTCGTTAATCGTGGTGGGTATAATTAAACCCTTTCATTTAGGACCGTCGAGGACGCCGGTCCCTACAAAATAACCGTCCCGTTTTATCATAATTTGTTATGAACCTCATAACCGCCTCGTTTAATCATAATTTGCGGCGTTGTTTTTAACCGGTTCGTTCAATAAAAGACCCTAACGTCGGTTTGTGTAACGTACAAACAAAAGGAAGGCAATAAACCGATTTTGGTTTATTGCCTTCCTTGCTTATTAACTGTTGCTTATAGCTTGGCTTTTCTACTTTTTAAGACCTGCCAGGATATCACGGATCTCCTTAAGTACCTCTGCGTTCTTCTCCTCGATACTAGGCTCTGCAGGTGCTGCAGGAGCTTCCTCTGCTGCCTCTTCCTTTTCCTTAGCCAGCTTCTTCATAAGAGCCTCACGCTTTTTCTGGAAGGCAACGGCGCTCTTGATGATAACGAAAAGCACCAGGGCAACCAGAAGGAAGTCGATAATAGCCTGAATAAACACGCCGTACTGGATAGCGTTTTCTGCCACTGCAACCTCGCCTGCCTCGTTAAGCTCTGCGGGCTTTAGCACGTACTTAAGCTCGTCAAGAGCCTTGTCCCCTACCATCCAAGTGATAACGGGCATCAGAATCTTGTCGGTAAGTGCCGTAACGATTGCCTTGAAGGAGTTACCGATGATAACGCCCACTGCCATATCAAGCACGTTACCCTTGGTTATAAACTCCTTAAACTCTGTAAAAAATCCTTTTTTCCCATCCTTTTTTGCCATAATCAGATGAACCTCCTTAGTTTTTTATTTCTTATTTCAATTGCTACGTCGGGATAATTTGTAATAACGGCGTCAACGCCCAGCTCGGTCAGCGCCGTAAGGTCCTCTACCCTGTTAGGCGTGTAGGCGTGGACACGCAGTCCTGCCCCGTGACTGTTTTTAACGTAGTCACCGTCGGCAAGCACACCGCCAAAGGCGGGATGCAGTGCGGTAGCCTTCAAGGCCTTGCCCAGCTTTACGTACTGAGGGTCGGTACCGAAAAGAGGCGCTACGGGGGCGGCAGGGTTGATAGCCTTTATCTCCTCCAGATAGCTATGCTCAAAGGAGGAATATATAACGGCACCTGCTACGCCGCACTCTGCCTCCAGCTCCATAACGGCACGAACCAGCTCGGGTCGGCTGCGCTTAAGCTCCACGTTAACCAGCACTCCGTAAGGGACGGTGGCACGGTAAACCTCCGCCAGGGTAGGAATACGCTCGCCCTTAAAACGCTCGCCAAACAAAGCGCTGTAGCCAAAGTCAAAGCTTGCCAGCTCCTCATAGGTCATATCCTCGATAAGACCCTCCCCATCGGAGCAGCGTTTGATATTATTGTCGTGGCAAACCACAACCACCCCGTCAGCGGTAAGATGCACGTCCAGCTCTACCGCATCGGCACCCAGACGGCGTGCCAGCAGGAAAGCCGCCATAGTGTTCTCAGGGGCGTAGGCAGAGGCACCTCGGTGTGCCCAAACAGCAGTATAAAGCATAGCTGTCACCTGCCCTTTTTACTTAACTGCGTTTATCTTTTTGAGCAAAGCCTCTGCATCCGCACCGTGGGCGGCACAAGCCTGCTCTATAGTCTCACTGCGGGAGCAGGGGCAACCCAAGCAGTGCATACCTATCTCGAAGAAAAAGGGAGCGCACTCGGGGCAAGCGTCAAGAACGTCGCCAACGATACTGTCTTTTGTAAATGTCATAGTCTGTTTCCTTTCTTGTTTTTAATATATAGTTCTTGCCAAAGCTCTTTGATAATAAGTCCGCCCTGGAACAGAGCAAAGAGAGCTATGGGCAACAGAACGCCTATCAGCCATTGCTTATACCCGGGAAGGGCATAGCCTAAGGAGGTTTTGAGGTCGGGAACGAGGAGCAGGGCGGCAATTATCACCGTCACTACGCCTGCACCCAGGGGTACCGTATAGCTTTTGAAGGCACTGGAGCGGAAGAAATGGTTTTGCTCTGCGCCGAACAAAAGCCCAAGGAACAAAAAGATAGCAAAGGAGCAAAGAAGCACTGCGCTGTTGCTTAAGGGGCCGCCGCCGAGACGCCTCAAAAGAGCGCTTACGCCTACCAGACAGCCGCCGCCCGAAATACCGTAAAGCACCGCAAAGGGTATGCCCTGGGTGGAGCTTGTATAGTCCAGCTTGTCCTGAAGCAAGGCCCTGTGGTCGGGAGTAAACGCCGCCGACATAGCAAACACCAGGTTTATAACGGCACCGCCCACAACGGCATCCTGCAATCTGAGGGGGCTTTCCATACCGAAAAGCACCGACACCAGCGCAAAGACCAGCATTGCCGAGGCTGATATAGCCAGCTGGCGGGTAACGCCCACGATGCGTTTATAAATCATCTTGGAGGCTCTTATAACGGTCTCCACCGTTTTAAGCCCGTTTTTGAACAGCAGAACGTCGCCCGCGTGCTTAACCGACTCCACCGCAGTGGAAACGGGTACGAAGGTCACGTCCGCCTCGTGCATCATAGGGATGCGGTCGGTGGTCTCTGCCGTTATGGCAAGGGTTTTGCCCATATCCTTGCGGATACGGAGCACGTCCAACCACTCCTCGTCACTGAGGTGAAGGTACAGCTTGTAGCTTTCGCTATCCGCTATATAAAGTCCACGGTCGGCAAATTTGAGCTGTTCTGCCGCCATAACCTGTTTTTCGCTTTTGATAACGCCTGCGTTTTTGGCTGTATTTACGGCGGTAACGTAGGCGTCGTCCGAGAGCATAACCGTCTCGATACCCCCTGCGGCACACTTGTACACCGCACTGGCAGAGTCCAGCTTAAGAGAGGTATAAAGCCCTATAAAGCCGTTCAGCACCAGCCGTCGGTAGGCAACCGCAGAGCTGCGTAGGCTGTCACAGTCGCACACGGCGGAGGCAACGGCTATAACGTGCTGGGAGGCGTCCCCCATCTCCTTAGCCGCCTGCTGCATACGGCGGATGGAAAAGTCGTCAAAGCGGTTGTTGGTGTCCTTACCCGCATAGCCTGCACAAAGGGGCAGTATCTCCTCGGGCTTGCCTCGGAGGATAAGCAAATTAGAATCGTTATGCAGATATAAGGCTTGCTTTATCTCGCCGTTTTTGCCGTATTCCGCCTCTATGCGGAAATACTCCTTGGAAAAGGCGTCGATATCAATGCCTATACGGTCGCATTCCCTTGCCAGGGACACGTCGGCAGGCATACCCACAAAGCCCTCGCTAAGCTCACCGGGGATATTGCTGCGGTGCAAATCCGAGCAAAGGAGAGCGTAGGTCAGCACCTTGCGGATATCCTCCCTGTTTTCGGGAGTAACGCTGTAGTAGTCCTTGTTTATGTAGACCTTTTTAGGCCTCAGCTCGCTCATAGGAAAGGCAACGTCCATATCGCACATAAGGCTGTCGGTTACGCAAAGGCTATCCACTGCGGACAGTCTGCGAAGCACCGCGCCGCTTTTGTACATACGCCTTACCCCTGACACAAAGCCGCCAAAGGCAAGGGTGGCGCCAACGCTGTGCATACAGCACGTAACGGCAGAGGCTGAAAGCATATACGCCTCCACCAAGGGTCTGCCCAGGAGCAGACCGCCTACTACGAGAAGCAGGCTTACGGCAGACAAAGCCAGGGTAAAAATGCCGCTTAGTCTGATGGCACGCTTATACGTAAGGGGTAGCTGCTTTTCTGCACTTTTTTGCTTGCGGTACAAAAAGCACTCTGACCCCGTACGGCAGATTATTGCCCTGCATCTGCCCGAGGTAACGACGGTGCCTGCATAGACCATATTGTAGCTGCCTCTGCCCTCGCTCTCGGCAATATACTCCGGGTCCTTATGGGTAGATTCCTTCACCCCCGTAACGGGAGTTTCCAGCACCTTTAGGTTGTTTGCTTCCGCAACACGGGCGTCAGCAGGAACTATGCTTCCTGTTTCCAGCTCGATAATATCGCCTGCCACCAGAGAGGTATTGCTTATGGATATAAGCTTGCCGTTACGCAAAACGGTGGTGCGCATTGCCCTTTCTCTCTGGGCTTTGTTAAGCAGAGAGGCAAAATACCGGTGAAGGGCGGCACTGACGAGCATAACCCCCGCAAGGACAGCCGCAAGGGGCACGTACAGCTCGTTTTCGGGATAGAACACGGCGCAGGTCAAGAGGCTTACTATCATAAGAGGCATACACACGCCGCTGAGCTGTTTTTTAACGGCACCGAAAAGGCTTGTATCAAACTCCCCCTGCAGGACGTTAAAGCCCTTTTCCATACGGATACGCCGTGCCTGTTGCTTGGTAAGACCCTTTTCCATATCGGTGCCGAAATACGCCGCCACCTCAAAGGCTTCCATCTCGGCAGGACTAAACTCCCCGTCCTCTGCGGAATAGCCTGTGCCTGTATTTACTATTTCAACTTCCTGCCTGGTAATATCTTTTTTCATTCCGCAGCTTTCCTATCGCTGTTTATATACAGCTTACCTTAATCTTCCCCTCCTCTGCGGTGAGACTTACCGCAGATATAGGAGCCTTATAGTTTTCGATAATAGCGGAGGCAAGGGAATCCTCTACCTCTGTCTGTATCACACGACGCAGGTTACGGGCGCCGTATTTGTCGGAATAGCCCTTGTCGCAAAGAGCCTTTACCGCAAGCTCGTCCCAGACCATACTGATGTTCTTTTCCTCCAGCACCTTCTTAAGGTCGGAGAGCATTATACCGCAAATAAGCTCGATATTCTCTCTGCCAAGGCGGTTGAATACCACTATCTCGTCCACACGGTTAATAAACTCGGGACGAAGGAAACGCTCCAGAGCACGCATAGTGCGGTTTTCGTCGTTGCCCTTGGCGTCGGTATTGAAGCCTGCAGTAGGTGCGGTGTTGGTACTGCCTGCGTTGGTGGTCATAATGATAACCGTGCTTTCAAAGTTAACCTCTTTCCCGTGGGAGTCGGTTATTCTGCCATCGTCAAGTATCTGAAGCAGAATGTTCATCACGTCGGGATGGGCCTTTTCTATCTCGTCAAACAGCACAACGCTGTAAGGCTTACGGCGTATCTTTTCCGTAAGCTGACCTGCATCGTCATAGCCCACGTAGCCGGGAGGGGAGCCAACGATACGGCTTACGGAATGCTTTTCCATAAACTCGGACATATCAAGGCGTATAAGAGACTCGGGACTGTCAAACAAATAGCTTGCCAGCACCTTAACCAGCTCGGTCTTACCTACGCCCGTGCTGCCTGCAAAGATAAAGGAAACGGGCTTTTTCTTGTAGGAAACCCCTGCCCTGCTTCTCTTGATAGCCTTTGCCACCTTTGCTATCGCCTCGTCCTGTCCTATGATACGCTTTTTAAGCTCGGACTCCAAACGGTCAATTTTTGCAAACTCGTTTTCGGTAATACTGCTGGCAGGTACACCCGTCCAAACCTCGATTACCTTTGCTATATCGTTATCGGTAAGGCGTAGCTTGTCACGCTTTTTGGACAGCTTTTTGAACTTGTCCTGCAGTCTTGCTTGCTCGGTACGCAGGTCTGCTATCAGACGGAAATGCTCCTCGTCGGTGCCCTCGCCCTCGTTCTCTGCCTCTGTAATTCGTGCGGCTATCTGCTCCAGCTCCTTATCCAGCGCCGCTATCTCCCCTACTATGGGAGACTCCATTGCCAGACGGCTTGCCGCCTCGTCCATAAGGTCTATTGCCTTGTCGGGCAGGTAGCGGTCGGTAATATAACGCTCGGACATTATAACCATACGCCTGATAAGACTGTCGTCTATACCTATGCCGTGGTAGTCCTCGTAATACTTTTTGATGCCCTTAAGGATATCCACCGTATCCTCTATGCTGGGCTCGTTTATAGTTACAGGCTGGAAACGGCGTTCCAGAGCGCTGTCCTTTTCGATATACTTGCGGTACTCGGAAAGGGTGGTGGCGCCTATAACCTGTATCTCCCCGCGGGACAAAGCGGGCTTCAAAATATTGGCGGCGTTCATACCGCCCTCTGCGTCGCCTGCCGCAACTATAGAATGAACCTCGTCTATAACAAGGATAATGTTGCCCAGCTTTTTAACCTCGTCTATAAGACCCTTCATACGGTTTTCAAACTGACCCCTGAACTGGGTGCCTGCAACCATAGCGGTCATATCCACAAGGTAAACCTCCTTATCACGGAGCTTGTAGGGCACGTTGCCGCTTACTATGCGGGAGGCAAGCGCCTCTGCCACGGCGGTTTTACCTACGCCCGGCTCACCGATAAGACAGGGGTTGTTTTTTTGTCTGCGGCAGAGTATCTGCATAACGCGAAGCAGCTCCGTCTCTCTGCCGACGATATTGTCTATTTTACCCTCTGCCGCCTTTTTGGTAAGGTTCTGGCAGAACTGGTTAAGATGCTTACGCTCCTTATCAGGCTTAGGCTCCTTGCCCTCCGCCTTCTTTTCGTTATGAGAGCTTGCCCTGGGCCCCTGACCGAAGCCTTGAAGCAGGGAGTCGAAGTTTACCGCAGGAGCACGCCCCTCCTCGCCGCCGTCACCCTCGTCGCCGGGGATGAGACCTGCCATCTCCTCCATCATATTGTCAAGCTCTTCCTCGTCGATGCCCATACTGGATATAATGTCGTTTACAGGCTTTACACCCAGCTCTCTTGCACATTTAAGGCAAAGACCCTCGTTTATAGTTTTGTCGCCCTCAACTCTTGTTACAAATACTATTGCAACACGCTGCTTGCAACGGGAACACATTTTTGCCATTATTTAATCAACGCCCTGCGGCGGTTTCCTCCGTTTGTTATTTTATATGAGATAGGACAGAAAGTTTGCACCCTCGAACAGGGTAAACAGATAGGAGTCGTACACGTTGGCGTTTATTGCCCACTCCCAACCGAAGCTGCCTGCAACGGGTATGATCCACTTGATAACCAGACAGGCAACGTATACACGCACTACCGCCAGTATTACGCCTGCTACCCCGCCAAGGAGCTGGTTTGCCTGCCTCAGCACGGGCAGGTCTACTATCTTGCCCACAACTATCTCTGCTATCTTAAGCAGTATCCTTGCCACAAGGAACAAAATCAGAAAAGCAAGGACGCCGCAGCACAGATTTACCGCAGGCTCCTTGATAGAGCTTTTTAAGTAGTTACGGGCGCTTTGGATGCCTGCGTCTCTCCACTCGCCGTAGCTGCCCTTCATCTCCTCGTAGCTGTCCTCTGCGCCAAAGCTTTTGCATATCTTAAGCAGAACGCTTTCCTCGCCACCCTCAGCCTCAAATACGCCAAGGTAGTTGTCCTCGTCAATGTTCTCGTCAATAATCCTGTCTACGTAACGGCTGATGCTGGTACCGAAGCCGCTTTCTGCCAGAAAGTCGGCAAGAGGCGAAAAGAACATCAAAGCTATGGCTATAGCTATAAAGAAGCCAAGGGCGCCTACCACGGTCTTTACAAAGCCCCTCTTTACTGCCATCACTATAGTATAAGCGATTATCGCCACGATAATTATATCAATTATTGCTCCCATTCAGACGTTTCTCCTTTCGTTTCAAACAATTCCTTATAATTCAATACGTTGCCCGTACCCTCGGTAAGAGTAAGGGTCTTGCCCTCCTCTACAGGCAAAAGCGCAAGGACCTCGCCCTCTGTAGAAAGAGTTCTTTCCTCTCCGTTTTCCAGACTGATAACGGAAAGCTCCTCGCCTGCGGCGGTAAACAGGTAGTTGCCCTCTACCTCTGCCAGCCTCAGTCCTCCGTCAAAGTCACGGCTGAAAACAAGCTTGCCGTCGGCTATGCCGTACACCTCCAGCCTGGTGGCGGCAGACAAAGCAGACAGGGGGTACTGCCTTAAAAAGTAGCTCTCTCCGATGCCGTACCTGCTGATGCCCTCCGTACCGAACTCCAAAACTGCACTCTGCTCACCCTTGCTGTTGTAAAAACGGCAGGCCTTGTCGGTAAGCAACAATATCTCGCCGTCCTTACCAAAGGCAACGCGGTAGGGGTACTCACCCTTAACGGTCTGCTGAATCTTTGGCTCCTTACTGTCAAGGGAATACATATAAAGGCTGGTAACGAACTCGCCCCCCACGGACTCTACGGAGGCGGTGGCAAGGCGCTTGCCCTCACTGTCCAGGTCCACGGACAAAGTATACAGACTGCCGTAGGAGCAGTTGTATATCTCACGGAAGCTGTCGTCATATACAAAAACAGTGCTTCTACTGGTTTTTTTCTCACTTATTACTGCAAAAATTCCGTTGCTTGTAGCAGCCGCCCCCCTCAGAGGAAAGTCGTACTTTTTGGTCTCCATAGTCTCCAGGGTGCTTTTTATAACAAGCTCCGTACCGCCGATATCGTAGACGTACATATACTTGGCGCTGTACATAACCTCGGGAGAGTCCATCTTAAAGGACGTGTCAACGGAACGGCGTAGCCCGCCCAGGCTGTAAACCGCCACACCGCTGTTGCTTACCACCGCCAGGTCGCCCCTTACCAGGGCAAAGCGGTTGCTTTCGTTATTGTCAAAGTAAATGGTGTTATAGGTTTCCGTCTCCGTCTCGCCCTCTCCCAGAAAGCTGAGAAGATAGCGGAAGTTATCCGCATTTATCTCGTCTGTACGAAAGGAAAAGCCGTACAGCACGGTAGCAAGAGCAAGGATAAGACAGGCAAATTTTAACAAAGCAAAGGTAAAGCTAAGACGGCGGTAGTATCCGCCTGCATCCTGCTTTTTGCCCTTCTTTTTGCCCTTGAATATGGAAAACGCACCCATGCTCTCACTCCTTTCCTTTTAGCTTTGCATAAGTTCCTTTATTCTTGCTGAAAGCTCCTCTTTACCGTAGAACACTTTTTTAAGGTACAAGCCCGTTGCAGGGGCGGTGGGACCTGCCTTTTCACGCCTTGGCTCCCTAATAGCCGCAGTGATATCAAGACTGCCCTTACACGCCTTAAGCAGGGTACCGACCATTATACGCACCATATTGTAAAGAAATCCGTCAGCGCCTACGGTGATGATTATATATTCGCCCTCACGCTTTACGTCAAAGTAGTAAACGGTACGGACGGTGTCCGTAATCTTACTGCCTGCGGACATAAAGGCACCGAAATCGTGCTTGCCCACAAAAACCCTTCCAAGCTCTGCCGCCTTTACCTCGTCGATATAAAAGGGGTAAAGGTACGCACCGCCCTCAAGAAATGGGTTGCGGTTACGGCTGTTGCGGATAAGGTACACGTACTCCTTACCCAGGGCACTGTATCTGGCGTGGAAGTCTGCCCTCTCCACTCTGGCGTCGATAACGCTTATATCAAGGGGCAGGTGCATATTAAGCGCCAGAGCAAGCTTATCGGGTCTTATCTCTTTTTCGCTTTCTATATGGCATACGTAGGCAAGAGCGTGAACACCGCTGTCCGTTCTGCTGCAGCCCGTTACGCCAAGCCTTTCTCCAAAAACCCTTTCCACCGCATCCTGCAGGGTGCTTTGGACGGAGGGTGCATTCTTTTGCACCTGCCAGCCGCTGTACGCCGTACCCTTGTAGGCAACGGTAAGGGCATATACTGCCATTATACTCTAAGTCCGTAGGCGTTTATGAAAAACACGCCTACGCAAAAGGCAATCATAAGGGTAAAAAACGCCCAGTCACTAAAACGGCTTTTCATAACCTTCATCCTCGTCCTGCCCTTGCCGCCGTGATAAAGACGGCATTCCATAGCCTCTGCCAGCTCGTCCGCACGGCGGAAGGCTGACACAAACAGCGGTATCAGTATGGGTATGAGCGCCTTTGCCCTTTGAAGCAGACCGCCCGACTCCATATCAGCGCCCCTTGCCTTCTGGGCGCTCATTATCTTATCCGTTTCCTCTATCAGGGTAGGTATAAAACGGAGGGCTATGGTCATCATCATAGCAAACTCGTGCACGGGAACGCGGAGCGCCTTAAGAGGCGACAGAAGCTTTTCTATAGCGTCGGTCATATCAAGGGGGCTGGTGGTGTAGGTAAGGATAACGAAGCTGCCGCAAACCAAGCACACAAGCCTTACCATCATAAAGGCGGCGTAAATAAGCCCCTCCTTGTAGATAGTGATAAACTTCCACTGCAAAAGTAGCGTTTCGCCCTTGTAAAAGAATATATTAAGTATACCCGTAAATACAAGGATAAATATAAGGGGCTTCAAATTGCCGAGAACGGTTTTTACGGGTATACGGGACAGCAGTACAAAGGCTGCCGTTACCGCCACCACCGCCACGAAGGCATACAGGCTTTTTGCCCCGATTACCGCAACAAGAAAAGCTATAAGTATAAGTATTTTGAACCTTGCGTCTGTACGGTGCAGCAGGGACCTGCCCGGAAAAAACTGCCCCAGTGTAATATCTTTAAGCATTTGCTTCTCCTGTACCCAGTCTTTTTTCTATTATCGCCTTTATACGGCGTACACCCTCCTTGCAGGTGTAAACGTCCGTATCCTCGGTCAAGCCTCTCTTTTTAAGCTCCACAAAAAGCTTGGTTACCTGTGGCAGGTCGAGGGACGCCTGAAAGAGCCTTTCCGCATCTCGGAATATCTCCGCAGGGGTGCCTTGCATATGAACCCTGCCGTGGTCAAGCACCACTATATAATCAGAGTAACGGGCAATGTCCTCCATGCTGTGGGATATGATAAGCATGGTACTGCCCCTTTGTCTGCGGTACTCCAAAAGTCCGCCTATTATCTCTTCTCTGCCCGCAGGGTCAAGACCTGCCGCAGGCTCGTCAAGGACAAGCACCTCAGGCTCCATTGCCGCAACGCCCGCTATGGCTACCCTGCGTTTCTGTCCACCCGACAGCTCAAAGGGAGACTTTTCAAGTATAGCGTCCTCTATACCGCAAAACTTGGCAGAGTCTCTTACCGCCCTGTCCAGCCTGTCACCCTCCAGCCCCATATTCTTAGGGCCGAAGGCTATGTCCTTGTATACGCTGTCCTCAAAAAGCTGATACTCCGGGTACTGGAAAACCAAGCCTACACGGTACCTTACCTTGCTTATCTCCTTGGGCCTTTCCCATATATCCTCGCCGCCAAGAAGCACCTTGCCCTCCGTAGGCTTGCCCAGCCCGTTAAGCAGCATGGCAAGGGTGCTTTTTCCGCTGCCCGTATGACCTATTATGCCTACTACCCTGTTACTGCCAAAATCTATGCTTACGTTGTCCAGCGCCTTCTTCTCAAAGGGAGTACCTGCGCCGTAAACAACGCTTACGTTCTTTACCTCAATGTTTGACATTACTTAAAGTCCCTTTACGTAGTTTTCTATGGCGTCTGCCGCCTCCATAGTATGCAGTATGCCCTTTGGCAGTTCAATCCCCGCCTCGGTAAGCATATCGCACAGCTCCGTTATTTGAGGGGTATCAAGCTTAACCGCCCGAAGCTCCTCGCCCCTGGCAAAGACCTCCCGTGGCGTGCCGTCCATAAGAACTCTGCCTCCGTCCAGCACCACTATACGCTCCGCCTCTGCAGCCTCGCTCATATAATGGGTGATGTTGATAACGGTAATGCCCTGCTCCTTGTTAAGACGGCGCATTACCGCCGCTATGTCACGCCTGCCCACAGGGTCAAGCATAGCCGTCGCCTCGTCAAAGATAATGCAATCGGGACGCATCGCCAGCACGCCTGCTATGGCAACACGCTGTTTTTGTCCCCCCGACAGCTTGTGGGTGGCGTGGAGAGCGTATTCCCTCATACCCACGTCGTCAAGCGCCTCGTCTACCCTGCGGCGTATCTCCCCGGGCTCAAGCCCCAGGTTTTCCGGCGCAAACGCCACGTCCTCCTCCACCACGCTTGCCACTATCTGGTTATCGGGGTTTTGGAATATCATACCGCAGTTTTGCCTCAGCTTAAAAAGCTGCTCCTCATCCTCGGTGGAATAGCCGCCTACGCTTATACTGCCCCCCACGGGCTGTAGTATACCGCACATCAGCTTGGCAAGGGTGCTTTTACCGCTGCCGTTTCTGCCCAGTATGGCGGTGTAGGTGCCCTTTTCAAAGCTAAGGTCAAGTCCGTCAAAAATCCTGACCGTACCCTCCTCCTCGTAGGAGAAGCACAGGTCCTTTATCTCAATATAAGCCATAGCTACCTCTAAACAGTAAACCTTGCGGACGCACCGCAGGGCAGGCAAAGTCCGCTTGCCTCCACGGGCAGTCCCAGCTCGTCGCTGTCCACCCTGCCGCCGAAGCGAGGCTTAAGCGCCAAGCCAAGGATGTAACCGCAGGTGGAGGGAGAAAGTCCCGCCGTATATGAATTAAGAAGCACGAACAGGGGGTTATCGGAAAGGAGGGGAACCAGGTCAGCCACCAGGCTGTCAAGGTCTGCCTCCAGCGACCACTTTTCCCCACCCGGCCCTCTGCCGTAGGAGGGAGGGTCAAGGATAATAGCGTCGTACTTATTGCCTCTGCGCTGCTCCCTGCGGACAAACTTAAAGCAGTCGTCCACGATAAAGCGGATGCCGTCCTGCCTTACACCGCTGAGGCTTGCGTTAAGCTTAGCACGGGCAACCATACCCTTAGAGGCGTCCACGTGGCACACAAAAGCGCCTGCCTTTGCCGCCGCAACGGATGCACCGCCCGTATAGGCAAAAAGGTTAAGAAGCTTTATAGGTCTGCCTGCGTTTTTAATCAGCTCGTAAAACCAGTCCCAATTAGCCGCCTGCTCAGGGAAAACGCCCGTGTGCTTGAAGCCCATCGGGGATACGGAAAAACGCATAAGACTTGCCTCGTCGCTATTACCGCAAAGGCTGTAGCCAATTTCCCATTCCTCGGGCATATCCTTTTTTACCCAGCTTCCGCCGCCGCCTGAGGAACGGCTGTACACGCCGTTTGCCTTACGCCACTTGCCGCCCTCGCCCCCTGCCCATATAACCTGAGGGTCGGGACGGACAAGGACGTAGTCGCCCCAGCGCTCAAGTCTCTTGCCGCCGCCTGCGTCAAGCAGGCTGTAATCACTCCAATTTGAGGCTATAAACATAAGTTTTCCCCTTAACTGTCAAAAAATTTGGTTTGGCTTGCCGCCCCGTCGGGAACGGCAATACCCAGGTGCTTATAGGCACCTGCCGTTGCACACCTGCCCCGGGGGGTACGGTTTATAAAGCCAAGCTGTAAAAGGTAAGGCTCGTACACGTCCTCAAGGGTAACTGCCTCCTCGCCCGTTACAGCCGCCAGGGTCTCCAGCCCTACGGGACCGCCGCCGAAATGCTTGATTATGGCGCTAAGCATACGCCTGTCCGTGGCATCCAGCCCAAGGCTGTCTATATCAAGGCTTGCCAACGCCTTGTCTGCTATCCGCTTGTCTATCACGCCGTTGCCCACAA
This sequence comes from Eubacteriales bacterium, assembly GCA_045537905.1. Lineage (GTDB taxonomy): Bacteria > Bacillota > Clostridia > Oscillospirales > CAG-382 > SIG636. The sequence goes on along the minus strand of JAZSQJ010000047.1, from coordinate 5,805 downwards.
CCTGCGCAAAGTCACGCACACGCTTAAGCAAGCGGTTTGCTATACGGGGCGTACCCCTGGAACGGCTTGCTATCTCCAATGCGCCGTCCTCGGTTATTTCTATCCCCAGTATGCCGCCGCTGCGGGACACTATAGACGCCAGCTCCTCGTTGGTATACATCTCCAGGCGGAACAGCATACCAAACCTATCCCTGAGAGGGGAGGAAAGCTGACCTGCCCTGGTGGTGGCGCCTATCAAGGTAAAGGGCTTAAGGGGTATGCGGATGCTTCTTGCCGCAGGGCCCTTGCCCATCATCAGATCCAGGGCATAGTCCTCCATAGCGGAGTACAGCACCTCCTCAACCTGCCTGGGCAGACGGTGTATCTCATCTATAAACAAAATATCGTTAGGTCCGAGGGTGGTAAGCAACGCCGCCAGATCACGCCCCTTTTCTATGGCGGGACCGCTGGTAACCTTAAGGTTCACCCCCAGCTCGGCGGCTATTATCATAGACAGCGTAGTCTTGCCCAAGCCGGGTGGTCCGTGCAACAGCACGTGGTCAAGGCTGTCCCCACGCTCCTTGGCGGCGGCTATGAATATAGACAGGTTTTCCTTTACCTTTTCCTGCCCTACGTAGTCCTCCATAGTCTTAGGGCGCAGTGAGTTTTCGTTTTCCGCATCCTCTGCAGAAGCTTCCATACCCATTATGCGGCTTTCGTAATCAAACTCGTATTCGTTACCCGTATTTATAGGCATCCCTTCGCCCTCCTTCTCTTAAATTCTATATCCAAGACAGGCGTTTCAGCGCCTCGCTTATCTTTTCCTCAAGGCTGAGGTTTGCCGGCACGCCCTTAAGTGCCGCCGTAGCCTCGTCCCTGCGGTAGCCAAGAACGAGAAGGGCGTCAAGAGCGTCACCGTCGGCACCGCCCCCTGCCACGGGCGCATCGGATATATCCGCACCCGTAACGCCAAGCCTTTGGACTTTACCGCCCAGCTCCAATATAATCTTCTGTGCCGTTTTTAGTCCTACACCCTGGGCACGGCTTATCGCCTTGGCGTCACCCGCATTCACCGCCGAGGCAAGAGCCGCGGGAGACAAGCCCGTTAGCACGGCGCACGCCGCCTTGGGCCCTACCCCGGACACGCTTATCAAAAGCCTGAAAAACTCCAGCTCCTCCTCGGTAGCAAAGCCGTACAGCTCAAACACGTCCTCCCTTACCACCAGATGGGTGTATACCTTTGCTTCCTTGCCGAAAAGAGGGGCAAGAGCACTGTAGGTGGTACCGCTTATGCAGGTTTTGTAGCAGACGCCGCCGCAGTCGATAGCGGCAAAGTCCTCTGCCAAATGTACCAGTTTGCCGTTTATATAATAAAACATATTTCCGTCACCATCCGTAGTTGTGCGATATAAAGTTTGCGTGGCAGATTGCTATTGCCAGTGCGTCTGCCGTATCGTCGGGCTTAGGGGTCTTGTCCAGCCCCAGAAGGAGCTTTGTCATATACATTATCTGCCCCTTTTCCGCCCTGCCGTAGCCTACAAGGTTTTGCTTTATCTGCAAAGGGGTGTACTCGTAAATATCTATCCCCTGTCTCTCTGCCGCCAGCAGAATAACCCCCCTGCCGTGGGCAACGTCTATAGCCGTCTTTACGTTCTTGTTAAAAAACAGCTCCTCCACTGCCATAGCGTCGGGCTTGTGACGCTTTATTATATCGCTAAGGTCCGAATAAATTTTAGAAAGTCTTTTTTCCAGCATAGTGTGGGCAGGGGTAATTATAGCGCCGTATTCCAGCGCCTGAAACTTGCCGCCCTCCGCCGCAATAACACCGTAGCCTACGGTGGCAATGCCCGGGTCTATACCCAAAATTACCATGTTTTTTGCCTCTACCCCCATTTTGCCGTATACTTTCCCATACTGTATCATTGTAGCACAACAAGACCCTGTAGTCAATAATATAAATTACATATTTTTTTAATTTAGGTATTGCCAAAACGGATTTTTTATATTATTATACATATAGCAATTTTTGCACTTTTATTTTGGAGGTTTTTGTTTAATGAGAGAAAAGATTGTTGACGTGCTTTCCAAGCAGCTTAGAATCGACCCCGCTGATATCCACGATAACAGCGATATAATGGACGACCTTAATGCAGACTCCCTTGACCTGGTGGAGATTCTTATGGTGCTTGAATCCGAGATGGGCATTACCATTTCCGACGAGGACGCTCTAAAGCTCAAGACCGTTGGCGACGTTACCGAGTATCTTGAGCGTATCGTTGGCGATAAATGAGATACGATACTGTGATTTTTGACCTTGACGGGACGTTGCTTGACACCCTTGGTGACCTTGCCTGCGCTGTTAACAGCGCCCTGTCAGGGTTTTCTTTTAGAACCCTCTCCAAAGAGGAGATAAGGGTACGCATAGGAGACGGGCTGAGGGTGCTTATGGAGCGTTGCTGTCCTCAGGGTACCGACGGCAGGGTCATAGAACAGGCTATGGAGCAGTTTTGCCTTTACCAGAGGGAGCATTTGCTGGATAACACCACCCCTTACGAGGGGATAGCCGAGGCCCTTTCCGTCCTTAAGGCGGCAGGCGTAAGGCTGTGCGTTGCTACTAACAAGGAGCATTTTCTGGCAGAGCGTCTTATGGAGCATTTCTTCCCCGGGGTATTTTGCTCCGTGTGCGGCAGGAAGGAGGGGCTTCTCCGTAAGCCTGCCCCCGATATACCTATGACGGCGCTATCTGCTGTGGACAAGCCCGGGCGGGTGCTGTTCGTAGGGGACTATATTACGGACAGGCGTACTGCAGAGGAATGCGGCTTTGACTTCCTTGGGGTGGACTGGGGCTACGGAGACAGCGTCTTACTGCAACCGATTGTGAAGGATATGCAGGATTTGCTTGAATTTATCCTTGCTTAGGTCTTGCTTTTTTCGTAAGTATATAGTAAAATAAGGTAAATAACAAAATTATAAGGAGGATAATGGCTTTTGAAGTATATAACAAACTGTAAAATAGTGCTTAAGGACCGTATCGTTTGCGGTAAGGCACTGGCGTATGACGAGAAAATAAGCGGCATCGTTTGCCCCTGCAGTATCCCCGAGGGTGCTGAGGTTATTGATGCCAAGGGCAACTACGTTGCACCCGGCTTTATTGATTTGCACATCCACGGCTATCTGGGTGAGGACTCCTCCGACGGTAGTGCAGAGGGTATCCGTATTATGTCCGAGGGCATTGCCAAAAACGGCGTTACCGCTTGGCTGCCCACGACTATGACCGTTTCTGCGGAGCAGCTTTCCAAGGCCTTTGATACTATCGCTTCCCTTATGGAGGAGAGCAAGAGCTGGAACGGCGCGGCTATTCTCGGCGTTAACGCCGAGGGTCCCTATATCAACCCCAAGAAGAAGGGTGCCCAGGCTGAGGAGCATATCCTTACCCCTACTGCCGAGTTCTTCAAGAAGTATAAGGACATTATCAAGATTACCACCGTTGCTCCCGAGATGGACGAGGACTTCTCTATGCTCAGAGAGCTCAGGAGAGATACCGATATCCTTCCCTCTATGGGTCATACCAACGCCACCTACGAGGAGGCTCGTGCGGCTATTGACAACGGCGTTGGTCACATTACCCACCTGTTTAATGCACAGACGGCGCTCCAGCACCGTAACCCCGGCGTTGTAGGTGCGGCGCTTACCAGCGACGTTACCGTTGAGCTTATCTGTGATACCTTCCATATCCACAAGGCGCTGTTCTCTCTGGTTGCAAAGACCAAGGGTGACAAGCTTTGCCTTATTACCGACTGTACCCGTGCAGGCGGTATGCCCGACGGCGAGTACGACCTTGGCGGTCAGAAGTTTTACCTTAAGGGTATCGAGTGCCTCCTTGAGGACGGCACCATTGCAGGCAGCGTGCTCCGTATGAACGACGCCGTTCGCAACGTAAAGGACAACACGGACCTGCCTCTGTACGAGGTAGTTAACGCCGCTTCCCTTAACCCTGCGAAGGCTATCAAGGTTGATGGCGTCAAGGGCTCTATCGAAGCAGGCAAGGACGCTGACCTTGTTATATTTGATGAAGATATAAGAATACAAAAAACTATTATAGGAGGCTTTGTTCGTTATGAAGCTTAAGGTTACCCCCGTACTTGACCCCAATTTTGCTCCTATGTCCGTTCTTTGCAGAGACTTTGAAGAGGCTGTTAAGGTGGACGGACAGGACGTTGTTATCGGCGTTGTTCGTAACAACGATTATACCTCCGTTTACAAGACCCGTATCCATCCCGAAGGCACCGGTAAGGACGAAGAGAACTACCGTTACATTGAAAGACTTGTTAAGTCTATGCTTTGGGTTTACGGCGGCTATAAGATAATTCTTGCAGGCGCACCCGTTCTCGGTGAGCGTATAGTTGCGGCTTACAAGGACGGCGGCGAAAGAGAATTTGACTATAAGTTTATGGAGAGAGTTTATGAGAAGCCCTTTGAGGTTATTCTCACCGACCTGACAAACGCTCCCGTAAGAAACGAGGCTGCAAGCCCCGTTGGCAGACACCTGGACGGCTGCCGTATCGGCTTTGACGCAGGCGGAAGCGACAGAAAGGTTAGCGCCGTTATCGACGGCGAGCCCGTTTACTCCGAAGAGGTTGTATGGTTCCCCAAGACCAACACTGACCCTAAGTACCACTACGAGGGTATACTCAACGCTATGAAGACTGCGGCTTCCAAGATGCCCAGAGTTGATGCTATCGGCGTTTCCAGCGCAGGTATCTACGTTGACAACCGTATAATGGTTGCTTCCCTCTTCCTTAAGGTTAACGACGAGGACTTTGATAAGTACGTTAAGAATATGTACATAGACGTTGCCAAGGAAATCGGTGACGTTCCTCTGGTTGTTGCTAACGACGGCGACGTTACCGCTCTTGCAGGCGCTATGTCCCTTGAGGACAACAACGTTGTTGGCGTTGCTATGGGTACCTCCGAGGCTGCAGGCTACGTTGACGGCGCAGGCAACATTACCGGCTGGCTTAACGAGCTTGCTTTCGTTCCCTGCGACTACAATCCCGACGCTATGGTTGACGAGTGGTCCGGCGACTACGGCTGCGGCGTTAAGTACTTCTCCCAGGACGGCGTTATCAAGTACGCTCCCTATGCAGGCATAGAGCTGGACGAAAACCTCTCTCCCGCTGAAAAGCTTAAGGTTGTTCAGGGCCTTATGGCAGAGGGTGACGAGCGTGCCGCCAAGGTTTACAGCACCATCGGTACCTGCTTCGGCTACGCTATCGCTTACTATGCAAGATTCTACGATATCAGACACCTGCTCATTATGGGCAGAGTTACCTCCGGCGAGGGCGGTACCATCCTTATCGCTAAGGCTAAGGAAGCCCTTGAGGCAGAGTTCCCTGAGCTTGCTAAGCAGATCCAGCTTCACATTCCCGATGAAAAGAGCCGTCGTGTTGGTCAGTCTGTGGCCGCCGCTTCTCTCCCCGAACTCAATTAAGTCACTCAAAATCGGTATAGAACGGGGCTGTCTTTGATGGACAGCCCCTCAAAACGAACTCCACCTTGCAGTACATTGAGTACAGCCTGCGGTGGAGTTCGCTTTGTCTATATCCGATTTTGAGCGCCTTAAACCTATCATTTGAGGGTATAAAGGGTGGGTATAAAAGAGGACTGTCTTAAACGTTGCGATTTTGCATTAAGACAGTCCTTGTTTGTTATTTTTCGTTTAACCGTTCTGCGGTGTTAATCAATACTTTCAGATCTGCTTCGGACATATTGCGTGTTAAGTCGTATAATTTCCGAACCAACTGCGGCTCGGCAATATCTTCGTCA
>JAZSQJ010000045.1:0-63803 GCA_045537905.1 Eubacteriales bacterium | reverse complement strand
GCAAAACTTCACTGCCCGCAGGGCAACTTCACTTACGAAGTAAACTTCACTTGCCCCCATCGGGGCAAACTTAGTCGGGGCTGTCTCAAATGCAAGAATTGAGCATTTAAGACAGCCCTTATACTAGAACTTTCTAACCGTATATTTCTTATACTGCTCTATCTCAAAAGCCTCTGCGTACTGCTTACGTGCGTACATACCGCGGACACGTTTAAGATGGGAATAATATTCCTTATACTTAAAGGAAGTACTGTTAAGGGCAAACCACTGTGTATTTATCGCTTCCTCCCACAGCTTATAGCCTTCCTCGCTAACCTCAGCGTAGACGTAGGGCACAAAGTCTGCTGCATCCTCCCAGTTTTCCGCATAATAGGGGCCGTCGGCATAGTGACCCGGCAGCTCACGCTCGATAGACTTAAGTCCTGCATAAAACTGGGCCTTTTTAACTATATTGTGGGTTGCCATATGGTCCTTGTGCATACTGTTTTTCCAATGGGTTATAAGGATATCAGGCTTATACCTACGGATAACGTCGCAAAGCATAAAGGCTACCTCATCGTTTTCCGGCAGCTCACCGTCTATATAGGGGAAAACAACCGACTCTCCCCCCAGCTTTTCCGCAAAAGCCTTAGCCTCCGACTCCTTTTGCTTGCGGTACTCCCCAACGCTTAGGTGGGGTGGGTTGCCTCTTTCACCTGCGGTAAGAGCAACCGTTATTATCTTAGCTCCCTCCAGTGCCGCCGTTGCCAGCACGCCCCCTGCGGTAAGCTCCATATCACCTATATGTCCGCCTATAGCCATAATACAACGAGCCATTCCTTTACCCTCCTGTGTCCGCCCCCTTCTGCGGGAGTCTTTTTCGTTTACTCTCACATTAGCACAAACTTAAAAAAATGTCAACCGTTGTTACTTTGTTTACCTTAAAATGCCCCGTAGCTATTGACAAAAAGAGCTTTGAAGTGTAAAATAATATCTTGTAGTTTTATGTTCGTGAGGTATAATATTATGAAAAACGAATCCCTTAATGTACTTAGAGAAAAATACCTTGCTTTTTTTGAAAGTAAGGGACATTTGCGTCTTAATTCCTTCCCCCTTGTTCCCCAGAACGATAAATCTCTTTTGCTTATAAATGCAGGTATGGCACCTCTTAAGCCTTACTTTACAGGCACACAGATTCCTCCCCGTAAGCGTGTTACCACCTGCCAGAAGTGTATCCGTACCCCCGATATCGAGAGGGTTGGTATTACTGCCAGACACGGCACCTTCTTTGAAATGCTGGGCAACTTCTCCTTTGGTGACTACTTTAAGGCAGAGGCTATTCCGTGGGCTTGGGAGTTTTTGACTAAAACTCTTGAGATACCGGAGGAAAGACTTTCCGTTTCCGTATATCTTGACGACGATGAAGCCAGAGATATTTGGCTTTCTATCGGCGTGCCTGCTGAACGCATCTATAAGATGGGTAAGGAGGACAACTTCTGGGAGATAGGCGCAGGTCCTTGCGGTCCTTGCTCCGAGATTTATTTTGACCGTGGTGAAAAGTACGGCTGTGGCAGTCCCGACTGTAAGCCCGGCTGTGACTGTGACCGTTTTCTTGAGATTTGGAACATAGTTTTCACCCAGTTTGACGGTGACGGCAACGGCAACTACGAAAGACTTGAAAACCCCAACATTGATACGGGTATGGGTCTTGAAAGACTTGCTTGCATTATGCAGGACGTTAACAACCTGTTTGAGGTTGACACCATCCGCAAGGTTATGATGCGTGTTTGCGATATGGCAGGCGTTAGCTACGATGCAGGCAGCAGTAACAAGGACATTTCTCTCCGTGTTATTACCGACCACATCAGAAGCACCGTTTTCCTTATCAGTGACGGCGTTATCCCCTCTAACGTGGGTCGCGGCTACGTTCTTCGCCGTTTGCTTCGCAGGGCGGCAAGACACGGCAGACTGCTTAATATCAAGGGTCTTTTCCTCTCTGACCTGGCTGATACCGTTATTGAGGAAAGCAAGAGCGGTTATCCCGAGCTGGTTGAGAAGCGTGATTATATAAAGAAGGCTATACTTATCGAAGAAGAACGCTTTGCACAGACTATCGACGCAGGTCTTAATATACTTGAAAAGCTTATGGACGCCGCTGTTGCTGACGGCTCCAACAAAATCAGCGGCGAGGACGCCTTTAAGCTTAACGACACCTTTGGCTTCCCCCTTGACCTTACCCGCGAGATAAGCGCCGAAAAGGGCATATCCGTTGACGAGGAAGGCTTTGCGGCTTTGATGAAGCAGCAGAAGGAGAGAGCCCGTGCCGCCCGTAGCTTTGCTACCGATTATATGGGCGGCGGCGTTGACCTGGGCGAGATTATCGACAAGACCGTTAAGACCGAGTTTATCGGTTACGGCTCTACCGAGGGCGACGTACAGATTAAATATATCATCAAGGACAACGAGGCTGTTGCCGAGATAAGCGGCGGCAAGGCTATACTTGTTCTTGACAGAACTCCCTTCTATGCCGAGTCCGGCGGACAGGTTGGCGACAAGGGCGTTATCAAGACTGAAAGCGGCTGTTTTAAGGTTGAGGATACCAAAAAGACCGCAGACGGTCAGTACCTCCATATGGGTGAGCTTAGCGAGGGCACCGTTGCTCTTGGCGGCGCCAAGGCTGTAGTTTGTGCTGACAGACGTGCCGCTATTGCCAGAAACCACTCTGCCGCACACCTTTTGCAGGCGGCGCTCCGTAAGGTGCTTGGTACTCACATTGAGCAGGCAGGCTCTTACGTTGACGAATACAGAGTAAGATTTGACTTTACCCACTTCTCTGCCCTTACTGCTGAGGAGCTGGCTGAGGTTGAACGCCTTGTTAACGAGGAAATTCTTAAGGGCGAGGCTGTACTTTGTAAGGAAATGCCTATTGACGAGGCTAAGGCTATGGGTGCTATGGCTTTGTTTGGCGAAAAGTACGGCGACGTTGTTCGTGTTGTTAAGATGGGTGACTTCTCTACCGAGCTTTGCGGCGGCACTCACCTTGACAATACCGCTAAGGCAGGTCTTTTCAGTATTCTTACCGAAAGCTCTGTTGCCGCAGGCGTAAGAAGAATTGAAGGTATTACAGGTCTTAACGTGCTTATCCAGATGAAGCAGGAGCAGGCTCTTATTGAGCAGGTTGTTGCCGCAACCAAGGCTGCTAACAAGGGCGAGCTGGTTCATAAGGCTGAAAGTCTCGTAGGTGAGGCTAAGGCTCTTAAGAAGGAGCTGGATGCACTTAACCAGAAGGCGGCGTTGGCTAAGGTTGACGAGGCTTGTGCCAAGGCTATAGATATTAAGGGCGTTAAGCTTATTACCGCTACCTTTGAGGGTGTTCCCGGTGATGCTCTCCGTGCCGCTTCCGATACCGTTAAGGAAAAGGAGCCCACAGCGGTTTGCGTATTTGCTTCTGCTGTAGGCGGTAAGGTTTCCTTCGTGGCAGGCTGTGGCAAAGAGGCTGTAGCTAAGGGCGCTCATGCAGGTATGATACTCAAGAACATCTCCCCCATCTGTGGCGGCGGTGGCGGCGGCAGACCCGATAACGCTACCAGCGGCGGCAAGGATGCTACCAAGCTGGCAGAGGCTATTGCGGCTATCAACGCTGTTCTTGAAGCGCAGATTAAATAAGGAAAAAGGAGTTTGCTTTATGGATTGCCTTTTTTGTAAAATAGCTGAGGGTACTATTCCCTCCTCCAAGGTTTATGAGGACGATATGATGCTTGCCTTTAAGGACATCAATCCTCAGGCACCTGTTCACGTTTTGATGATACCCAAGGTACACATCGGCTCTCTTGACGAGGTTAATGCCGAAAATCTTCCTTACGTTACCCATATTTTTGAGAAGCTTCCCGCTATTACCGCTTCCTTAGGTCTGGATAAAGGCTACCGCCTTATTTCCAACTGCGGCGACGAGGGTGGACAAACCGTTAAGCACCTCCACTTTCATATCCTTGGCGGTAAAAAGCTGAGCGAAAACGTACTTTAATCTGTTTTTATAAAGGAAATACAGGATGTTGAAGAACAGACCTGCCGCTTTTCTTTGTCTGGTTTTTTCAGCAGGCACTGCGGCAGGCCTGTTTTTTACAGTCAGACTTGCACTTATAGTTATACTTGTTTTCTTTTGCCTTGCCTTTGAGTTTTACAAGTGCTTAAGAAAAAGAGTTGCCGTTATAATTGTTCTTACCGCTTTGTTTTTGGCTATTGGGTACGGGTATTCCAAGGTCTTTGCCCTGCTTAGCACGCCCGATGTGCCCGACGGTGACGCCGAGTACAGCTTTGTAGGTGCGGTAAGGGAGCTTAGTGTTAAAAGCTCCTACACCTATATGGAAGCAGAGGTACAGGACAGCAGCTTGCCCTTTGACGGAGAGCTTTTTGCTATGTATTTATACGGTGAGGCTCCTGAGACGGGAGACCTTATCAGGCTTAGCGTTAAGCTGCGTGCAGGTGACAGCTATCACAGGTCAAGGGGAGTTAGCTATATTGCAACGGGCAGCTATGAGAGGCTTGAGGGGAAGGCGGCAGAAGGCTTTTACTTTAAGGTGCTTAGTCTGAGAAAAAGCGTTGGAGCTTTGATTGAGCGTGCCTTTGGAAAGGAAACGGGCAGCTTTTACAAGGCCTTGCTTACGGGTGACCGCAGTGGACTTAGTACCAAGCTGGAGGCGGCGTTTTCACGCTCGGGGCTTAGCCACATTCTGGCTATATCCGGTCAGCATTTTTCCATTATTATTTACAGTGTATACCTTTTACTTATGAGGCTGTTGAAAAGAAAAAAGCTTTGTAACGTAATTACCATACTGCTGGCAATAGCTTATGCGGTGTTTGCAGGGGCAACCCCCTCCATAATCCGTGCCGCCTTTATGTGCTGTGCCGTTTTTGCCGCTGAGCTTATCAATGACAGAAGCGACCCTATTATAAACCTGTCAGTAGTGCTTGCGGTTTTGCTTTTGTTTAACCCCTATGCTATTTTGAGCGTCAGTCTACAGCTTTCCTTTTTGGCGTCTCTCGGTATTCTGTTTACGCTCCGCAATATCAATAACTTTTACGCCGCCCGCAAGCTGCCAAAGCCCTTACGGCTACTGGTTGACCCCGCTATAATGAGCGTTGCCGCTACCCTGTTTTGCACCCCCGTTATGCTTTCCCGCTTTGATTACGTATCCTTGGTTGCGCCCGTTTCCAATATAGCCGTTAATCTTTTGGTAAACCTTGCTATGGTGGGCGGAATCGTCCTATTGCCCCTGGCTTTTTTGATAAAGCCTGTTGCCGTTATCGCCGATTTGATTTATAAGGCTATTTACGCCGTCAGTGCTTTTATGGCGGATTTACGCTTTGCCTGTATATCCGTATACGTTCCTTATATCAGGCTGTTGTTTGTGCCTTCCTTTATTGCTGTGATGGCTTTTGCGGCATACCGTCCTAAGCGTGGGGTGCTGTTGATTTCCTCCTGTGCCTTGTCCGTTATATTGATTTCCGTCGGGTGCCTGGTTTTGCAAAAGCAAGAGTATAAGAACAACGCTTGCTTCTACGTTGACGACGGTACTACCAGCTGCTTCAGCTTTTACGCTGACGAGAATATGACCGTCCTTGTAGACGGCGGCGGAAAGCTTGGGGTTGCGGAGGCTGTGCTGGAGCGAGGACACAGCTACCTTGACGTATATATCGTTACCGCCTGTACCGAAAGCACTGTCCCCAGGCTGTCCGATACCCTCCCCTATACGCCAGTTCATACTGTTTTCGTTCCCCACGAGGAAAACGAATATACCGAGGAGGTTGTTAACGTTGCCCTGGAATACGGCTGTAGTGTCTTGCGGTATAAGGGTAACAGCTTAAAAATCGGAGCTCTTGAGGTGCAGACTGCTGATAGCGAATACGGTGCAGGCTCCTATATGATTAAGGCGACAAAACATGGTAAAACAGTTGGAGTGCTGGGCTCCGTAAGGTATTTATACGACCTTGATTTTGCGCACTGCGATGCCCTTGTCCTCAGCAACGCCTGTGTGGATAGCGGTATTTTGCACCAGATTGTTGACTACAGCTACGAAAAGGTGTATATTTACCATAGCGGATATGATTTATATAAGGATTTGATTGCAGAAAACGGAGGACAGGCTATTGCCTATACGGGCGATGCGCTGTTTCGGTTTGGACGCTTGGGCGTTATAAAGGAGTAAGAAGTTGAACGAAGATATTTTGAAGCAGGACTTAAAGCAGGGTAAGTCAGGCAAATGCTATTTACTTTGCGGTGATGAGGAGTATACGAAGGACCACTACGTAAAGCAGTTTTTTAAGCGGGTGGAAGCAGGTCCTGTGCCTGAGTTTAATCTGCTTATGTACAGCGGCAAGGCGTTTACTACCCACGCCGTTGCAACCGCCTTGGAGGATTTTCCTTATATGTCCGACTACAAGCTGATTTTTATCAGCGAGGTAGACCTGGCCAAGCTGAACGAGGCTGTTGTTACGGAGCTTTGTGATATTATAGATAATATGCCCGAGTATGCCAATATCCTTATCCTTGCCAGAAGTAACGAGCTTAGCCAGAAGCTTATTGCAAAAAAGGAAAAGGCACCTGTCAGTGCTCTTCTTGCTTTTTTGGAAAAGAACGGTCTTGTAGTGAGCTTTGAAACCCAGACTGGGCTTAAGCTGAAAAAATGGGTTTACCGCCATTTTGAGGCGGCAGGCACACCTATAGGCAGTGATGCTATTGACCATATGATTGCCCTGTGCGGCGAGGATATGTACACCCTCCACGGCGAGGCGGCAAAGCTTATTGCCTACTGCAAGGGACGAGAGGTTAAGAAGGACGATATTGAGACGGTTTGCTGTGCTAACGAAAGCTACCGCATTTTTGACCTTACGAAGGCTCTCACAGCCAGAAACACCAAGCAGGTACACGATATTTACAACAATCTTATAAAAAACGGTGCATCGCCCTTTATGGTTATCAATATGCTTTCCTCCTGTATTACGGATATGACCGTGGTTAAGGCAGGTCTTGAGGGCGGTAAAAGCATACAGGAGATTGCAAAGACCTTAAAAACCTTTGATTGGGCGGTTAAGAATTACGCTCCCTTCGTCCGCAAGGTGGATTACAAATACCTTGAGTATGCGGCAACGAAGTGTAACGAGTGTGCTCTTGCTCTTAAGAGCTACCGCACGGACCCGGCCTGTGCCGTTGAATTTTTCTTATTGAAGTTGGCAAGCTATGAACAAGATTAAGCTTAAATACCCCCTGCTTGTTGAGGGGAACTATGACAAAAACCGCGTAAGTGCTGTGGCTGAGGGTACGATTATTACCACCAACGGCTTTGCCGTGTTTAACTCGGCGGATAAAAAACAGCTTCTACGGCGTATTACCGAAAAGGGCAAGCTGCTTGTGCTGACGGACAGTGACGGCGCCGGTATGCTTATCAGAAACAAGCTGAAGGGCTATCTCTCCCCCGAAAGCATCATAAACCTGTATACACCCACGGTGGAAGGCACCGAAAAACGAAAAAAAGCCCCCTCCAAGGCAGGGGTTTTAGGGGTTGAGGGTATGAACGACGAGGTTTTAAGGCAGATACTTGCCCCCTATGACCAAGGCGTGGAGGAGAGGGCGGTTATCCCCGTTACCACTGCCCTGCTTTACGAGGCAGGACTGACGGGCAGTGAAAACAGTGCCGCACTGAGAGCCTTGTTTTGTAAAAAGGCAGGACTGCCCAAAGTGCTTACTCCCAAGGCCTTCAGAGATACGCTTAACACTCTTGGCGGTGTTGATTATTTTGAAAAGATTATGGCGGAGATTACTGAATGAAAAAGGTTGCGTTTTGCACCCTGGGGTGCAGAGTTAATCAATACGAATCCAGAGCCTTGGCAGAGCTGTTTGTAAAAAAGGGCTACAAGCCGGTACCCTTTGGTGAAAAGTGTGATATATGCATTGTAAACACCTGTGCCGTTACCGCAGAGAGCGAGCGTAAAAGCGCCCAGCTTATACGCCGTGCCTCCAAACTGGCTGAAGACGTAAGGGTATGCGGTTGCTACGTTGCCGCCAAGGGCGGTGTCCTTAACAATATGCCCTTTGTGAGCAAGGCTGTAGGCTGTGTGGGCAAAAGCACCTTGGCTGACGAGACTCCCAGGCTTACGGAAAAAGGCTTTGAGCTGATGGATATTGCTACCGTAGACCAGAGTGAGCTGGGTACCGTATCTGCCGCCAGAGCCTACGTTAAGATACAGGATGGCTGTAACGGAAAATGCACCTACTGTATTATTCCCTCCCTAAGGGGTAAGGTTCGCTCCCGTCCTGTGGAGGATATTCTGGCAGAGGCAAAACGCCTGGTGGCAGGGGGCTGTAAAGAGATTATACTTACGGGTATCGAAACCGCAGCATACAACTTTTTGCCTTTACCCCGGTTGATTGAGCGGATAGGAAGCATCGAGGATCTTTGCAGACTGCGTCTTGGCTCCCTTGACCCTAACGCTATCAACGACGGATTTATAGAGGCGGCAAAACGCACCGAAGTGCTTATGCCCCACTTTCATATCTCCTTGCAATCGGGCTGTGACCGTATACTGAAGCTTATGGGGCGCCCCTACAAGGCAGAGGAGGCAAAGAGGCGGCTTCTTGCCCTTAAAGAGGCTATACCGGGCGTAATGCTGTCTGCGGATATAATCTGCTCCTTCCCTTCGGAAACGGAGGAGGAGCTCGAGGAAACTATAGCCTATCTTAAGTCTATAGGCTTTATGCACATACACGCCTTTTCCTACTCCAGACGTCCCCATACCCCTGCAGCAGAGATGGATGGGCAGATACCCGAGGAGCTTAAACGGGAGAGGATGCACCGACTTCTTGCCGAATGCCAAAAAATGGAGCGTGACGCCCACTTATCAAAGACAGGGCAAGTAGACACAGTTCTTATAGAAAAGGCAACAGAGGGCGGTTTTGTGGGTCACACGGCGGATTTTTGCGAGGCGTTTATAGAAAGCGAGGCTTTTTATAAGGAAGGGGACCTTGTGCCCGTTATTGTCAAGGATTACATCAAGGGCAAGCTTGTTTGCGAGATTAAGGATCAGCCACTTTATTGCCATTAATGCCATTAATTTGAAGCAATCACCCATGAAGCCAAACCGCTTCTTGGGTATCCCAAAAACAAAAAACCATCGGATGCCGATGGTCAGACCGCTGACAAAGGCACAGAGCACGAAAAAGAATAAAATATACTCATTCTAAAGTAGAAAATTCAGGAAAAATTTTCCTGAATTTTCTACTTTATATTTGTTTTTTCGTTCAAAACGAACCTCGGCTCACAGTACTTAGTACAGTTATCGCCTCGGTTCGTCTTGCCTGCACTCTTTCTCAGCACTCTGCCAACTTGATGACAAGGTTTGTCATCAAGCTGACCGGGCTCATTTCTGAACCCGGTTTTTTCTTAGCTTAACGGTATCGGGCGAACGCCCGTTTTTGTTTTGCTTTATTTTCTTTTACTTTCTTCTCTTATTTCTTTTCTTGTTGCTTTTGGCGGAAAACCAGCCCGCAAGAACTATAGCGCCAACACACACTACGGTAGCTATTATTATGAACACCGTTCTTCTGCCGTTATCGTCCTTACCGTCGGGGTCTTCGGTATTCCCCGCAGACTCACTGCTTTCTGCCTCTGTGCTGCTTTCCTCGGTTTCGCCGCTGTCCGCTTCTGTGTCAGAGTCCTCCTCCTTGCTTTCGTTTATAACAGGAGGCTCCGGCAGCTTTTCAAAGCTTGCGCTGATGCTCATATCAGCGTTTACCGTAAGGGTGTATTCCCCACCGGTGCCAAGCTCTGCTCCGTCGGCTACAACGGATATAAGCTTATAGCCCTCTATGGCGTTTATCTTAAAACTAAAGCTTTTGCCCTTTTCCACAGTGCTTTTACCTGCAGGCAAGCCCTCGCCGCCTTCGCCAACCTTCAGGTTTACGGTACAGTAGTTGGGAGCCGGCTTTGCATTCTCACGCCAGATGGCGGTAAGCACCGTATCCTTCGTGGCAACACAGGTGTCACCTACCAGATACACCCTGCCCTCACCGTCAGACCAGCCCGAAAAGCTGTAGCCCTCCTTAACACCGTAACAGCCGTCAACCATAAAGCTTCCGCCTGCTTCTACTGCAAAGGCAGACTGTATGCCATCGCTTACACCGCCACCGTCATACTTGACGGAAACGGTACTGCTGCCCTTTGCCGCAGGAACAAAATCCACGATATTAAAGGAAAGAAGAAACCTACTGCCGCCGTTAAAGATACGCCCGTAGCCGTCCTTCCAATAGCCCTCCTTAAGTGTAAGGATAGTGCCCAGCTCTACGGACTTGGTCTCCGTTACCTTGCCGTTTTCCGCATAGCTGATAATACCAAGAACAGTCATATCAGGTCTTGCAGGACGCTTCCACTCCGCAATTAGCTTCATATTGCTGTTTACGTTATATATTATCTCGCCGGGCTGATATCTTTTGCCGTTACAGCTCCAGCCTGCAAACTCATAGTCACGGAAGCTGTAGTAGCACGCGGACACCTTATGGTTATCACCCGCCTTGAGATAAGCCGTGGCAGGGGTGGTGCCTATTACGTAGTCAGAGGCAGGGGTACCTGCATACTCCAGCGGTCTGTAGCCGTAGGACACGGTATAGTCATACTCAGGCTCTGATACACTGTCGCCGCTGGATTCCTCCGCAAAGACAAGCACACCTTGAGCAAATACAAAAAGCAGCGCAAGAACTACTGCTGTATTTTTTATCAACTTCATAACTTCACCTCTCGGATAGTTTTGGCTTTTTTAGTATATCACACCCAAAACTATATGTAAATAGCTTTTATTAAAATACTCGCCCCATACACCCTGTCGGCATTTTGAAAAGGAAAAAGGCCTGCACCCTTTAGGGTACAGACCTGTTACGCCTTAATAAAAGCCTTAAGCTAAACCGTTAAGCAAACGAGTGAAACGACTCTTGCGTCTTGCGGCAGTATTCTTGTGCATAATGCCCTTGGATACAGCCTTATCGATCTTTGCAACAGCTTCCTTATAGGTAGCAGCGGCAAGCTCCTTATTGCCGTCTGCGAGAGCAGCCTCGTACTTTCTTATAGAAGTCTTAAGTGCGGACTTGATAATCTTGTTACGCAAAGTCTTAACTGCGATAACCTTTACTCTCTTTTTAGCTGACTTGATGTTCGGCAAGCAACTCACCTCCTAAAACAATTTGTGTCTATCAACTTGCTAATAATAGCACATAATTTTTGATATTGCAATAGTTTTTTGCAAAAAAATATTATTTTTTCCAATCATTTTTTGTTTTTTCTGTATTTTGCTTATTGACAGTGTCCCTATGCACTGTTAAAATATCCCTTGTACAACGATAATCTGAAAGTGAAGGCAAAAAATGACTACGGTGTTTTTTACAAATTGTATTCTTTTAGGCGTAGGGCTTGCTATGGACGCCTTTTCCGTTTCTCTCGTCCGTGGACTTAGCGACCCAAAAATGAAGGCTAAGGGCGTTTTGTCTACCGCCGCCTGCTTTGCCTTTTTTCAGGCATTGATGCCCCTTATCGGTTGGCTGTGCGTACACACTATGCTTGAGTATTTTACCGCCTTTGAAAGGTTTATACCCTGGATTGCTTTGCTTTTGCTTTTTGCCATAGGCGCTAAGATGCTGGCAGACGGTATAAAGCACAACCACTGCCACGGCGAAGAGGAAAAGTCCTCGGGCGGTATAGGCGCTTTGCTGTTACAGGGGCTTGCCACCTCTATAGACGCCCTTTCCGTTGGCTTTACCATTGCCGACCACAACACTAAGGAGGCTCTTATCTGCGCCTTGATTATCGCTGTAATTACATTTGCTATCTGCTTTGCAGGGGTACACATAGGCAAAAGGTTTGGTAACCATTTTGCAGGCAAGGCGGAGATATTCGGCGGAGTGATTTTGATACTTATAGGTGTAGAGATTTTCGTTACCGGTATCGTGTAGGGAATGTAAAAAAAGGCCGGATCGCAAAAAAACATCATTAATTGTTACAAGAAGTAGTCCGGCGTGGCACATCAACGTACCACGCCGGACCTTTTTTATTTCATATTTTTTTGCTACGAACGAACCGTCGGCTCGCAGTACCAGGTACAGCTCTCGCCTAGGTTCGTCCGTTCCAACCATTTTTTCCTATTCCCTACGCAGAATTAAAAAGGCCGGACCGCAAAAATCATTATTAATTGTTACAAGAAGTAGTACGGCGTGGCACATCAACGTGCCACGCCGGACCTTTTTTATTTCATATTTTTTTGCAGTTTTTTACATAAAACAGCAAAAAAACTGTTGCCTGACTTTTTCCTATGTGTTATAATGTATTTGTGGTAAGTTGGCTTTTAAGTAAACGGATGTTGAAAGGATATGTTTGCGTATGGATATTTTTGACGTGCTGACTATGATTGGCGGCTTGTGTCTGTTCCTTTTCGGTATGAATATTATGGGACAGGCTCTTGAACGTAAGGCAGGTAACAAATTGCAATCCCTGCTTGAAAAGCTTACCTCGGGCAGGATAATCGGCTTGCTTACGGGTATGGGCATTACCGCCGTTATACAAAGCTCCTCTGCTACCACCGTTATGGTAGTGGGTTTTGTAAACTCGGGACTTATGACTCTGCGACAGGCAATCAACGTAATAATGGGCGCCAACATAGGTACCACCATTACTGCGTGGATACTCAGCCTTGGCGGTATCGACAGCGACAACGTTTTTGTTCAGCTCCTTAAGCCTACCTCCTTTACTCCCGTGCTCGCTCTGATTGGTATTATATTCTATATGTTCAGCAAAGCCAATAAACGAAAGGATACGGGTATGATACTCCTGGGCTTTGCTACATTGATGTTCGGCATGGACACGATGAGCAGTGCCGTTAAGGGGCTTGCAGACGTACCCCAGTTTCAACAGCTTTTCGTTATGTTTGAAAACCCGGTTCTCGGCTTGCTGGCAGGCGCTATACTTACTGCGGCTATCCAGTCCAGCTCTGCCTCCGTGGGTGTGCTTCAGGCACTGGCTGTTACCGGTCAGGTAAGCTACGGCGCGGCTGTGCCTATCATTATGGGTCAGAACATCGGTACCTGCGTTACCGCAATCCTCTCCTCCTTTGGCACTAACAAAAACGCAAAGCGTGCGGCAGTGCTTCACCTTACCTTTAACGTTATAGGCTCTGTGGTTTTGCTTAGCGTGTTCTGGGCAGTTAAAGCCATCGTGCCTCTGCCTATTCTAAACGAGGGTGCTACCCACGCAGGTATTGCTATCGTACACACTGCGTTCAATCTCCTTTGTACCGCCATGCTGTTACCCGCAACCGCTTTGCTTGAAAAACTTGTCGTTAAGCTCGTACCCGACACGGGCAAGGACAAGATTGTAGAGCTGGACGAGCGTTTGCTGGCTACCCCTGCCGTTGCTATAGAACGTTGCCACGCCGTTGCTGCCGAGATGGCAAAATGCGCTATGGAATGCCTTGGTGAGGGACTTGAAAGCCTTAACAATTACAGCCAGGAGCTGGCTGAGTCCATAAAAGAAAAGGAAGAAAGAAACGACCATTACGAGGATATAATAGGCACCTATCTGGTTAAGCTTAGCACCCACCAGACCACCGACCGTGACAGTGCGGAAGCGGCTAAGCTACTTAAGATAATAGGCGACTTTGAGCGTATATCCGACCACGGTGTCAGCGTACTTAAGTCCGCCGAGGAGCTTTTGGATAAGAACAAGACCTTCTCTGCCGATGCAAAGGCTGAGCTTTTGGTGCTTTGCGAGGCTGTTAAGGAGATACTCGGCCTGACCCTTAAGGCGTTTCTTGATAACGACCTGGATGCGGCAAACAGCGTTGAGCCTCTGGAGCAGGTTATCGACAAGATAAAGGAGCGTTTGCGTACCAACCATATCCTCCGTTTACAGCAGGGCGGCTGCAGTATCGAGCTTGGCTTTGTATGGAACGACCTGCTTACCAGCCTTGAGCGTAGCTCTGACCACTGCTCTAACATTGCAGGCTGTATAATAGACGCCGTTCAGAACAATATGAACGTACACGAATCCTTGCGTACCGCAAAGTCCTCCAGTCCCTTCTTTAAGGAGAAGTATGCGGAATATGCAGGCAAGTATTTGATTTAATCGGTTAATAAAAGGAGTTGTATCAAATCGAATGATTTGATACAACTCCTTTTTCACATATTTTATATTGCTTAATAGTTTTCTTTTCTTACTTCAAAGAAGCTCTGAGGATGCTTGCAAACAGGGCAAAGCTGAGGAGCCTTTTTGCCTATTACGAGATGGCCGCAGTTACGGCATTCCCACATAGTTTCCTCACTCTTTGCGAAAACAGCCTGCATCTCTACGTTGCTGAGGAGAGCACGGTAACGTTCCTCATGTGACTTTTCGATAGCCGCTACTGCTCTGAACTGATAAGCAAGCTCGGTAAAGCCTTCTTCCTCAGCGTCCTTTGCAAAACGGTCGTACATATCGGTCCACTCATAGTTTTCGCCTGCGGCAGCCGCTGCAAGGTTAGCGGCGGTATCGCCAAGTTCACCAAGAGCCTTAAACCAAAGCTTTGCGTGTTCCTTTTCGTTTTCTGCAGTCTTAAGGAAAATCTCAGCTATCTGCTCATAGCCTTCCTTCTTTGCAACGGATGCAAAATAGGTATACTTGTTTCTTGCCTGACTTTCACCGGCAAAAGCTTCCATCAAATTCTTTTCTGTCTTAGTACCCTTAAGTTCCATAATAGCCTCCTGTTTTATAAATATTATTTACAGGTGCATTATATCAAACATATATAACTTTTTCAAGTGTTTTCTTTCCATTTTTATTGACAAAAATAGTAAAGAGTGATAACATTAAATATGAATAATTATTTTGTGGGAGTATGCCCTGTGAGTAAAATTATTGTTTTTGACGGCAACAGTATTCTTAACCGTGCCTACTACGGTATCAGACCGCTCAGCACTGCTGACGGTATCCCTACCAACGCTGTTTACGGCTTTATTAATATAATACTGAAGAATATGAGCCTTTGCGATGCCGAGTACGGTGCGGTGGCTTTTGACCTGCGTGCACCCACCTTCCGCCATAAGATGTTTGAGGGCTACAAGGCTAACCGCCACGGTATGCCCGACGACCTGGCGGCACAGCTTCCCTACGCCAAGCAAGCGGCGGAGTTTTTGGGGCTTAAGGTTTTGGAAAAGGAAGGCTACGAGGCAGACGATATACTTGGCACCCTGTCGGCAATGGCAGGGGACAAGGGCATGGACTGCATTCTTGTCACCGGCGACAAGGACAGCCTGCAGCTTATAAACGGGCACACCACCGTGTATCTTGCCGCCACTAACGAGACGAAGATTTTTGACAGTGCCGCTTTTACCGAAAAGTACGGTGTTTCCCCCGATGCCTTTATAGATGTTAAGGCGCTGATGGGTGACAGCAGTGACAATATCCCCGGGGTGAGGGGTATCGGTGAGAAGGGCGCCTTGAAGCTGATAGCTGAGCACGGCAGTCTTGACGGAGTGTATGCCGCCGCTGACGGCATAAAGGGCAGTCTTGGTGAAAAGCTGCGCACAGGCAAGGAGGACGCTTATCTCAGCCGTACCCTTGCTACTATCGTTAAGGACGTGCCTATCGAATGCGGCACCGAGGATTGTCTTATACAGCGTAAGGATAAGGAGCTGTATGAGCTTTGCATTAGGCTGGAGCTTAAGGCTATTGCAGACAGGCTTCGTCTTGAGGCAGAGCCTGCTGAGGCTAAAATAGAAAAACAGCCTTTTACGGAATGCAGCGCCGAGGAGGCTGCCTCCCTTTATAAAAAGCAAAAAAGCCTTTACGTTTACTGCTGCAACGGCACCCTTTACGTGACCGACGGTATGGAGACAAACGCTAAATTTCCTATGGATAGGAATGCCGCTTTGTTCTTTGACAGGCTGGGTGACCGATGCGTTTATTGGAGCTATAAGGACACGGCAGAGGCGGCTGACTTTGACATAGCCCCTCCCGTAGACGATATATCTCTCCTGGCTTACGTGGTTAAGCCCGTGGAGGGCGGACTGGGCAGTCCTATCCGTGCCGCCAAGGCACTGGGGCTTTTTGAGGGCGAGCAGGATGCAGAGGCAGAGGTGCTTATGCTTCCTCAGCTTGAGGCAAACCTTAAGGAGCAAGCCGCCGTTAACGGACAGCTTCAGCTTTACAGAAACATCGAGCTTAAGCTTACACGACTGCTTGTTGAAATGGAGCGTATGGGCTTTAAGGTCAACCGCGAGGGACTTATGGAGTACTCTGCTTTTCTGTCTGACAGGATGGCAGAGGCGGAGGACGCTATATATATGCTGGCAGGCGAGGAGTTTAACATCAACTCTCCCAAGCAGCTTGCCGCCGTGCTTTTTGAAAAGTTGGGGCTGCCCCACTTCAAAAAGACAAAAAGCGGTTATTCTACCGATGCGGACGTTATGCAAAAGCTAAGACGGCTACACCCTATCGTTGACCTTATATTAAGCTACCGCCAGTTTGCCAAGCTTAAAAGCACCTATGCAGAGGGGCTTTGCAAGGTTATTGACGACAAGGACGGCCGTATACACAGCACCTTTAAGCAAACCCTTACTATGACGGGCAGACTTTCCTCTACCGAGCCTAATTTACAGAACATACCTGTAAAGACAGAACTTGGCAGGATGTTCCGTAAGTTCTTTGTAGCTGAGGAGGGGGGGCTGCTTATCGATGCAGACTACTCTCAGATAGAGCTGAGGGTGCTTGCCCATGTTTCGGGGGACCCTACTCTTATTGCCGCCTTCCGTGACGGGGAGGATATACACGCTATTACCGCTTCTCAGGTGTTTGGCGTGCCTCTTGACTCGGTTAACAGCGAAATGCGTAAGCGTGCAAAGGCGGTAAACTTTGGCATAGTTTACGGTATAAGCGCCTTTTCCCTCTCCGAGGACATCGGGGTAAGCCGTAAGGAGGCAGGGGAATATATTGACGCTTATTTCCGCAAGTATCCCAAGGTTAAGGAATATCTTGAGGAAACCGTAAAAAAGGCTAAGGCTGACGGGTACGTAAGCACCCTGTTCGGACGCAGACGCTATATACCCGAGCTGGCGGCTAAAAACAAAAACCTTGCCGCTTTTGGCGAGCGTGTTGCTATGAACACTCCTATACAGGGCACTGCCGCCGACATTATTAAAAAGGCAATGGTGGAAACTGACAAGGCCCTGAAGGAGGCAGGAATGAAGGCAAGGCTTATACTGCAAATCCACGACGAGCTGATTGTGGAGGCTCCTGAGGAGGAGGCAGAAAGGGCTCTCTTGATATTAAAAGAAAAGATGGAAAACACTGTAAAGCTTCTTGTACCCCTGGTGGCAGATGCCCACGTGGGCAAGAGCTGGTTTGATGCAAAATAGAAAGGCGGAGAATTATGATAGATTTGAAAGGCAGAAAGGCACGCTATTTACTTGTTTATCCCGACTACACCGACAGGGACGTTAAATCCAAGCAAACGGGCGGCAACTATAGCGAGGGTCTTGCCTCTATATCTGCAGTACTTAAGCAAAGCGGTCACAGCGTTGGACTGCTTCACCTGCTTTATTTGCACGAGGAGGCTGACTTTAAGGCAAAGCTTAAGGCTACGGGTGAGTGGGATATTATAGGTTTTTCTATCCGTACCACCGCTTTTCCCGATTGTCAAAAGTATATTAAGTGGACTAAAGAGGTTTACCCCAACGTATTTATAACCTGCGGCAGCTACCACTGCACACTGGTTCCTCAGGACGTTATCGCCGTGGAGGGTGTGGATGCGGTTACTATCGGTGACGGCGAGTATGCCGAGCTGGAGCTTTGCGATAAGATGAGCGCAGGGGAGGACTACACAAGCATCGAGAGCAAGTGGTTTAAGATGCCCGACGGCAGTATCAAGCAAAACCCTGTACGCCCTCTGTTTGCCGACCTTGACAGACTGCCCATACCCGATTTTGACCTGTTTGACTACAAAAACCTTGAAAGCGTTAAGGTGGACACCGCTATCGTTATCGTAAGCCGCGGCTGCTTTTACAACTGCACCTACTGCGGTAACGGCAACTTCAGAAAGGTATACCCCAACAAGAAGATTTACGCCCGTTTCCGCAGTCCCGAAAACGCTATACTTTATCTTAAAACCCTGCTTTCCAAGTACCCCAACATAAAGTACATCAATTTCCGTGACGCTATCTTCAATATGTTCCCCGATTGGTTTGACAAGTTTATCGAGCTGTATAAAAAAGAGATACATCTACCCTGTACGGGTAACATCCGCTTTGATATACTTACCGAGGATACCGTCCGCAAGATGAAGGAAGCAGGATTTTACACCATTGATATGGGTCTTGAAAGCGGCGACCAGGAGATACGCTTTAAGTATCTTAAGCGTTTCCAGACCGACGAGATGATGATAAACTGCAGTAAGTGGTTCCATAAGTACGGTATCGCTCAGCTTACCTATAATATCATAGGTCTGCCCTACGAGACTATCGAGCGTGCCCTTAAGACCATCAAGCTTAACGCAAGAATGAACAGCGACAGGGTTATACCCAACATTTTCTACCCCTACCCCGGTACGAGACTGCACGATATTGCCAAGGAAGCGGGATTTTTGCCCGAGGTTATTTCTCCCGACTGCCGTGTGCCCCTTGTTCAGCCTGACTTCCCCGAGCACGAGGTTTTGTTTATAGAGGCGTACTTTATGCACTACGTAAAGAAGTATAAAAAGGCATTTGCCAAGGGCGGTAAACGGGGCGAGCGTATGGAAAAGCGGCTTGATAAGGCGATAACCCAGCGTAGCGTGGGCAGCTACAAGCGCAGGGTTTGGATACACGACAAGTACAGCGCCCTGCGTAACGGACTTAAGGATTTTCTCGTTAACCGTATGCCTAAGTTCTATCTGTTCCTGCGTCGTCAAAAACATAAGAAAAAGGCGAGTAACGTATGACGGGTATATTGTATGTTGTTCCTACTCCCATCGGCAATCTGGGAGACGTAAGCGAGCGAATGAAGGCCGTGCTTAGCGACGTGGATTTCGTTGCCTGTGAGGACACCCGTGTGGGTGGCAAGCTGTTGTTTTTGCTAGGTATAAAAAAGGAGCTTGTAAAGCACCACGACCACAACAAAAAGCAAAGTGCCGCATATATTGCCGACAGGCTGTTAAAGGGTGAAAGCTGTGCTTTGATAAGCGATGCAGGCACCCCCGCTATCTCCGACCCCGGTGAGGTGCTGGTTTATCAATGCCATAAGGAGGGTGTTACGGTTGTACCCCTGGCAGGACCTTGCGCCGCCGTTTGTGCTTTGTCCGCCTCGGGACTGCCCAGCCGCCGCTTTGTATTTGAGGGCTTTTTACCCGATAAGGGCAAGGAGCGTAAGGAGCGGCTTGCCGCCCTCCTTACCGAGGAGCGTACTGCGGTGATATACAGCACTCCCCACGACCTGCTTAAGGATGTGAAGGAGATGTACGAGACCCTTGGCAACCGCCGTCTTACCGTTACCAGGGAGCTTACCAAGGCAAACGAGCAGATTTGCTTTACCACCCTGAGGGAAGCGGCAGAGCTGATTGAAAAGGGTGTTATCCCCCAAAAGGGCGAGCTTGCTTTAGTGCTGGAGGGCTCTGACGGCAGTGCCGCCAACGATAACGCCTTCTGGGCGGATATGGATATACCCACCCACGTTGCCCATTATCAAGCTCTTGGCTTTTCAAAAATGGACGCCATCAAGAAAACCGCCAAGGACAGGGGCGTTGCCAAATCTGTTATTTATAACGAAGTATAATAAAAAGGTGCTGTGTCAACTCGGAATTGATTTGACACAGCACTGCTTTTACCGTAATTATTACCTGTTATCATCAAAAATCTACCTCTTATCAAAATCTATTTACAAGCCCTTTTAAGGATGCTATAATAAAAACACAAACAAAGGGGGTGGGGCAATGGAGCTTAAAACAGAAATATGTGACAACGGTGACGAGCTTATTATTATCAAGTGCCGCAAGCGGACTGACGAAATAATTGCGCTGGAAAAGCTGATCAACACCGCCCTCAACGAAAAGTGTGAGCTGGTTTTGTTCTCCAAGGGCACGGAGCATTACGTAAACAAAGCTGAGATTTTGTTTTTTGAAGCCGAGGGAAACACCGTTTACGCCCACACCGCCGACCGTATGCTTAAAACCGAGCACAGGCTGTTTGAGCTGGAGGACTTGTTGCCCAACTATTTTGTAAGGGTATCCAAATCCGTTATAGTAAACGTAAAGCAGATATCCTCCCTACGCCGTGAGCTTATGGGCGGAGGAGAGCTTTGCTTTAAGTCCGGCGACAAAAAGACCTACTTTTCACGCAGTTACCACAGCAGACTTAAAGAAAAAATAAAAGAAATACGGCTTTGATTTTGAAAGGAGATAATACTATGAGAATAAAAAGAATTATGGCAGGATTGTTATTTGTCGCCGTTGCAGTGCTTCTTATACTGGACGCCGCAGGGGTAATACCTGCCCTGTCCGGTGCCTTTGGTGAAATATCCTTTTGGCGTATAAGCGGCGTGCTTTTGCTTGTGTGCCTGGCAGTATATCAGCTATCCTCGTTAAGCTCGTGGTTCATTATGAGCTTGTCTCTGTCCTTTATGCTGTTGGAGCCAAATATTGCATATATGGCAAATAGCCCCGATACCAATATAATAAACAATTGGCTGCTTTTAGGCTGCACCGTTCTTTTAATGATAGGCTTTTCCCTGATATTTACAAAAAAGCACAGCATCGGCAACACCGAAAAGCTTACGGTAAACAGGTTTGGTGAATCTAAAAAGTTTATTGATGCCTCTACCTTCGACGAGGCCTTGGTAAAAAACCGTTGGGGCGCCACCGAGATAAGCTTTGAAAACACCGATGAATATAAAGGCAAGGGCGTGCTCAGAGCCGAAAATTATATGGGACACATTGAGGTTATCGTACCCAAAAACTGGAACGTAGAAAACAACCTTAGTGGCTTTATAAGCGTTGTTGAAAACGATGGCGGCTGCAACCCCGCAGGCCCTACCCTCTTTATAGAGGGCAAAAACACCATGGGCTTGGTAGAGATTGTTTACAGATAAAAAAGACAAATTAAAAGCTCACACTTGAATTTTTCTCAAGCGTGAGCTTTTTTGTATATAACTAATCGGGTATAAATTCACCTTTCAGCATCGTCTCAAGCAAGTCCTGTAACCTATCATAGCCACAGTCTATCGTATAAGCCTTTTTGCCGTCCACTACACATATACCGGTGTAGTTCCCCACCTTTTCTTCATCGTACTTATATTGGATGAAAACCGATTTATCACCGTAGTTTATGGTAGCGCTAATGTCAAAATCCTTAGGCAAAGCTCCTGTATAAACGCCTGTAATACTAGCTTTGATGCCCCAATTATAAAGCTTAGACGTATTATCGTAATGGCTTTCTGCCACGCCGTTAAGCCTTGGACAGCGGTAACCGTTGTCATCCTCAACAAAATCTATCAGATGGCTCTCACCATTTAGCTCCAAGGTAATGGAAGTAACCTCGCTAAAGTCTTTTGTAATAAGTCGATCGTCTATAAAGCTAAACGTTGTGTCGTTTACATACACAAAATCCTTTATATTTATAACGCCTATGGGAAGATAGCAGCTGCTGTAAACATCCAAGCCTTCCGCCTGCTCTCTTTCTCCGCCGATGTACATATTACCGTTTTCATCCGGCTTTGTCATATAGATATCCAGATACGCAACACTTATTCTAAAGCCGTAATGACGGTACGCCTTATCCAAGCCGTATTTTGCCATATCTTCTTTCTCGGGGAAAAGAATTTCCACATTTTCACAGCTAAGATTACAAATACTGTAAAACAGCTTGCTTAAATAGGTAGCATCGCAAAGAGCGTAGTCCTGACCGGCAGGAAAATAAACCTCGGGAGAAGTAAGCTTCCACGCATCGCTTACCGTGTGGTTTGCCCTCTCCTCGGGAGTAAGGTAGGAAATATTATACTTTTCCTCGGGGGTTTCTATAACCATGCTTGGCATATCATAAAACACGTGGTAAACATCAAAAACTCTTGGTCTGTAGTGACTGTTTACAAAATACTCTATGGGCTTTGTAACAATGTCTGCATTGTTGTCCACTACGTAAACCCTGGTGCCGTAATTTCCGTCTCCGTCGTCACAAGCGGCAAAGTATCCGTCCTCGGTCTTGTTACCTATTCGTATGCGTTTTTCAAAGTTATCTTTGCCCTTCACGGATATTACAGCCGTGGCGTTTTCATCGCTGTCAAGACCGTAAAAAGAAAGGTCTTGGGGTGAGTCTACTATACTTTTGTATCGGGGAGAAAAAACAAACTCTCCCAATTCCTTGGCACGGTCCTCTTTTGAAGTATAAACCTCACCATCACCATGCCTGTTTGGTGCTGACGCATAGTATTTTCCCGTTTGTTTGTTGTAACTAACGGTTACCTTGTCTTTGTGTCCTGCAGATATGGTTGCTTTGTTAGGGGCACGGACTACAAACATAGTGTTTTCCGGTAGTGCTTCCTCGGAGGACTCTGTAGAAGCTTCACTTTCCTCACTTGTTTCCTCTGTAGTTTCTTCTGTTGTTTCTAAAGAAGATTCTTCACTTATAAAACTTTCCTCTCCGGAAGCAACAGAAACATCATCACTGTTTTCCGTTTTATCTGTCCCACAGGAAGCAAAGGATAAAACAAACAGCATTACCAAAACAAACGATATGAGCTTTTTCATGCTCTTCTCCTCCTTATATATTACTTCAAAAATAGGTTTGACGCTACAAACCTCGGTTGCAGTTTATCACAGTAAACCAGCTTTGTCAATATGAACTTGTAAAAATACAACAGTGCGTGATTTGTTCGTCACGCACCGTTGTATTAGGTTATTCAGTTGCATTAAAACCGTATTTTACCTTTTCTACGCTGTAGCCTCTCTTGCGAAGCAGCTCTACCAAGGCACCCTCCCCTACTATATGGGCGGCACCTACTACGTAAAAGCCCGTGCCTCCCTCTGCCAGGTATTCCTCCGCCTTGTCTGCCATACCTATATTGCGGTCCTCAAGCATTGCCCGGTTGTACTGGCGGCAAAGCCATTCCTCCCTTTTGCTAAGTCCCGTGTAATCCAGCTTAAGCATCTCGGTAAGCTCTGCCTCGTCACCGCCCAGCCATATCTCGTAGGTATACTCCAGTGCCGCAGGGCCCAGATCAAAGGTCTCTATGCTGTTGGATATCAAAAGACGGTACAGCTCGTCAGAAAAGCTTAGGGTAAGGCGGTTTTGAAACTCTACCGACTCTACCTCCTTAATCTCCTTGCCGTCCTTTACGGCTTTGTTTATAAAAAACCTGTCCACGCCGTACTCGGTGTCAAGCTCGGTTCTGCTACGGGTAGCTTCGTCAACGAGAGACGACCACAGGGCAGGTACGTACCTATCATACATCTCACTGTAAAGCCCTTCCCTTTCAAGCAATGCCCTTGCTCTGCCATACAGCTCCCTGCCCAAATGGTCCTTGATGCTTTTGCCCTTGGCACACTCCATCGTTTTAAGGTCACGCATCTGTGCCTCCAGGTCCTTTTCGTATGCCACGATGTTTGCCTCCACGCAAAGATAGCTGCTGGAGCTGTAGGCGTCCATTACGTAGTCGGGCATATTACGGGTACGCTTGTCCCCTACGTGGATGGAGCCAAGGAGATAAAGGGTAGCTCCCTTACCGTCGCTGACCTTGTACATAAGAGGGGTACAGCCACCGCCGTCGGCATCCGATTTACAGGCTGCAAGGGAAACACACATTATAAGGCTTAGTAATATACATAAAGCTCTTTTCATTTTTCTACAACATTCTTTCTTTTTTTATTTATATCCCTATTATACCTTATAAAAACCAAAAACACAACAAGAGATATCGACAAAGGTGTAAAATACTGCCTGTTATAATAAAATCACCATATTTAAGAGGTGGTTTTATGGCAGAAAAAATCCGTTACATAGGTAAAAGCATAAAAGAATACAGGGAGACGCTGTTAGCCGCCGGTCTTACCTTGGCTTTAGGGCTTACCCCTGCCTACTCTCTCTATCCCTTTGGCTTTGCCTTTTTTATAGCAAGCAACAATTGGGTTTTCGCGTCCTTTGTCAGCCTTTGCCTCTGCTGTCTTATAAACGGAGGCGGTGCTCTTGGGATAGCCGTTGCCGTTGCGTTGTTTGCCTTCAAACGCTTGCTTGGTCAACAGGCAAACAGTCCTATAATCAAGCTATGCGTAGGGGCAGTGGCGGCGGCACTGCTGTGCTTTGCCCGCATTGACGGGGGAATCTACGGCTTGGCACAGGGTATTGCCGCTTTGTCTCTGGTGCCTATATTCTCCTTTTTGTACAGCCTTTACCTTTGCCCCGAGGACAACTGCGCTACCGCCGCAAGGCAGGCAGGGCTTGCCGCCCTTATGGTCAGCCTTGCTTTGTTTTTGGTAAACACCCTGCCCTTTAAGGCACCTGTTCTGGTATCGGTAATACTTATAAGCCTTGTTGCCGCAAGGGACGGAGGTATGCTTTGCGGCGGCTTCTTCGGCTTTTGCCTGGGACTGTCCTGCGGAGCAGGCTACGGTGCTACGGCGGCTATTTGCGGACTTTGCACGGGGCTTTTGTTTCCCTTTGGTGGAAGGCTTGCCGTGCCTATGGGCTGTGTGGCAGGTCTTTGTACGGGACTTTATTTCTACGGTGCCTCTGCCGTGCCCTATATTATACTATGCTTTATTACGGGCGGTATATGCTTTTTTACCTTTGGTCAGCGACTGCATTTTTTGCCCGACCACTATCCAAAAAACAAGGATAGCACCGAAAAAAGCACTACGCCTTCCTTTGCGCTGGCTTTTTCGGAGCTGGCGGAAAGTGCTCTACTTGCGGCAGGAGATAAGGAGAGCGCGGTAAGAGCCGCCGACGATTACCAAAACTTTTCTACTTTGTTGCAAAGGGCAAAGCGCAGGGAGGAGCAGGACGAGGAGGAGGACGGAGAGCTGTACACAAAAACGGCAGTGGTGCTGGGCGGTGCCGGGCTCCACGCTGAAAGCATACGGGTAAAGGGTGGCAGACGAAAAAGAATTGAAGCAGAGGGCATTGCCATCGACCGCCTTAGCCTGTCCTCAGACCAGCTAAAGGAGCTGCTTGGCAGTATACTGGGAGGCAGAATGAAGCAGCCCCGCTTTACGCTGAAGCAAGGGAAGGCTAACCTTTATATAGAAAGTGCGCCCCTTTACCGCATCGAATGCTCACGCAATACCCTTTGTAAAAAGGGGGAGAAAACCAGTGGAGACACCGTAAGCTTTTTCAGCGGCAACGGCTACTTTTACTCCTTGATAAGCGACGGTATGGGTAGCGGCAAGGAGGCGGCGGCAAGCTCCCGCATAGCAGGGGTGTTTTTGGAAAAGCTGCTTTTGGCAGGAGCTGACAGGTACAGTACCCTTTCCCTGCTTAACGGCTATCTTGCCTCCAGAGATACGGAGGTTTTTGCCACGGTTGACCTGCTTGAGGCAGATTTATACACGGGCAAGGCTGTGCTGATGAAGGCAGGCGCCGCACCCTCCATACTGATGAGGGGCGGTAAGTATCAATGCCTGGAAAGTGCTACGGCACCCCCGGGCATTATCAGGGATATAAGTGCAAAGCAAATATCCTTTTCCTTAAAGGCAGGAGACGTTATAGTAATGCTTTCCGACGGCATTTGCGGTGACGGAGAGGTTAAGGAAACCGCCGCCGCACTGCTTAGTATAGGGGCAGGTACGGGTAGCTCGGAAATTGCCAACGAGTTACTTGCGGAGGCAGTGAAACGCACAGGCAGAAAAGACGATATGAGCCTTTGCGTTATCAAGGTCTTGGCGGCTTAAAAAAGGCGCCCTTTTCAGGGTGCCTTACTCTATATGCTATTGCTTAGGTTTATAATAAATATCAAACAGGTCGTTGGGGGTGCATTCCAAAATATCGCATATCGCCTTTAGATTATCAAATTTTATTGCCTTTGTTTGATTGTTTATTATCTTGTTAAAGTTCTGATAGCTTAGTCCGAGCTGAATGTACAGCCAATACTTGGTTTTTCCCTTCTCCCTCAGTATCTCTTCAATTCTGAGCTTCACACACTACACCCCTCACTATATTATGTACAAAATATCTAATGTATAAATTATATACTTCTTTTTTCTTGACAAATAGACTTGCACATTATATAATGTTTACATTAGATAAAGAAAGGAAGATATATTATGAAAACCCTGCTAAATCGTTTATTATCCTTTGTAATTGCGTTTTTACTTGTGTTTGGTTGCTTTACCGCTATACCGAAGGTAAAAACGGATGTGTCTGCGGCATATGAAAACACCCATACAAACACAGGAGATCCCGCTTATGATATCGTGGCAGTAGCACAAACACAAATTGGTTATCAGGAAGGTTCAAACAACAGTAATAAATACAGCGCCGCATTTGGTGTCTACAACGTTGCTTGGTGTGCATATTTCATTTCGTGGTGCGCCAAGGAAGCCGGTATCAGTGATTCTATAATTAATCGCCAAGGAATAGCAAGTCCTTTTAGTGGTTATTTTAATGTTCCCAATACTCATGGTAGTAGCAATTATTTTCCAAAGCCTGGCGATTTGGTGTTTTACGGTCCTAATAGTAATGGCGATCACTATCATGTCGGAATAGTTGAAACGGTTAATAAATCAACAGGTTATATAACAACTATCGAAGGAAACACCAATAGCAACGGTAGCAGTGAAGGATACATTGTATACAGACACACAAGGCACTATCAACACCAAAACATATGTTGTTACGGGATACCCAATTACCCAGACAATCATCAAATCGATGCCTCCTATGGAACGAATTTCACCGCTTATCCCAAAGAGACAATTACAGCCGAAAACATTTTTGACGCAAATCATAGTCAGATAAGTTCAACCGCGTGGATTGGAACATCCGACCTATGTACAATACACGAAGTTTACACAGATGGATGTTGTTTAGTATCATATCCTCTTGATTCCGGCGGTACTAAAACCGTTTACACCTACACTTCGTTATTTAATATACATACACACAGTTATACCGGTCAACGTGTTTACGAAATAGACCACCCCCACGTTATTACACAAAGATGTATTGATTATGCTTCTTGTGGTGGATATATAGTTACCGGTGAATATGCTCAATCAAAGACATGTCAACAATGTTGGTGTGTTAATTGGTATGTTTCAGAATCTTCAATATCTGTTAAAGTAGGTCAAAGTGAATCTGTTAGTATTTCTATTGATGGAATTTGGCCGGATACAGCTACATTGTTTTTGGAGTGGGACGAATCGCTGTTTAACTATACACTTAGTCAAGGCGTTCTAACTGTAACCGGTTTAAAAAGCGGTAGAGGAAAAATCAGCATAAGTATATATAGCGACAGCAATAAATCTTATCTTATCGGTTCAAAGTCGATAGCGGTTACCGTTTCTGCTGTACCAACATATACATATCTAAGTGTCAACTCCTACAATATAGCTAATGTGTCCACGGCTGGAGAAACCGTATGCTATAAATATACTCCTTCAGAAACGGCTAAATATGTAATTTATTCCACCGGCTCAGCTGATACAAAAGTTTATCTTTACGATGCAAATATTACAGAAATAGCCCATGACGACAACGGTGGAGATGACACAAATTTCCGTTTGGAGTATACCTTAACCGCGGGAACTGAGTACATTTTTGGTGTCAAGTATATTAACTTGTCAGCCACTGGTACAATACCCTTTGTCTTTGGCAGAGTATACACTATTAAATATAACGATAACGGTGGCACCGGCGCTCCTGATTTTCAAAGCAAAGACTTTGCAAAAAACATAACTTTGTCAACTACGTCGCCTGCAAAAAAAGGTTGCACATTTTTAGGATGGTCAACAAATAGCTCTGCTACCTCTGCTACTTATCAACTGGGTGATACTTTTAGCGTTGATGAAAATACAACATTGTATGCCGTGTGGCAAAGCGACAGCTACACCGTAACCTTTAAGGACTGGGACGGTACTACTCTTAGCACACAAACCGTAAAATACGGCTCTGCGGCGACCGCGCCCTCTGACCCCGCGCGTACAGGCTACACCTTTACAGGCTGGGACAAGACCTTCAGCAGCATCACCGCCAATACCACCGTTACGGCTAAGTACTCCGTAAACTTCTACACCGTAACATTCAAGGACTGGGATGGTACAACACTCAAGACACAGACTGTAAACTACGGCTCGGCGGTTTCTGCGCCTGCAAATCCTACACGCACAGGCTACTCCTTTACAGGCTGGGATAAGTCTTTCAGCAACATTACCGCTAACACCACCGTTACGGCTAAATATTCCATAAACACCTACACCGTAACCTTTAAGGACTGGGACGGCACTACACTCAAAACACAGAGCGTTAACTACGGCACTGCCGCTACCGCTCCCTCTAATCCCACACGCACAGGCTACACCTTTACAGGTTGGGATAAGTCTTTCAGCAACATTACCGCTAACACCACCGTTACGGCCTTATATACCAAAAAGAACGATAACTACCCAACCTACACCGTAACGCTTACAGATAACGGCGACGGCACTGCACACATTGCGGCAAAGCTTCCTGCAGGAGTTGCCTCCGGTAAAATCGTTATCGACACAAGTGACAAATTAAGCTATGTAATAGGCTCTTTAAGCTCTGTAAGCAGTGCCGTTATTAACGAGAATTACAGCGGAGGAATGCTTTGTGTAAGCTTTTCCAACACAAATGTCTTTGCAGCCGATACCGTTGTATTTGAAGCCGATTTCCTTATAAATGGCTCGGCAAGCCTCAGCGTAAGCGACTTTACCGTTACCGAATGGAATCTTACCGACGGTGATATAAGGCTTGCTTCCGAAGCAGACGGCGACGTTATAAAGATATTTGAAGAGATAAGCTACAAGCTTGGCGATGCTAACGGTGACGACAAAGTTGACAACCTTGACTCAACCATCATGCTTAAATACGATGCAGGTTTGATAGATGAAAGCAAAATCAACCTTAAAGCCTCTGATGTGAACGGTGACCGCAGAGTTGACAATCTTGATGCTACTCGGGTGCTTAAATACGATGCAGGCTTAATATCAAGCTTTTCATAATAACAAATCACCCCAAGAAGCCGAACGGCTTCTTGGGGTCTCAGGACAAAAAACCGGGGCTGTCGATTTGGCAGCCCCTTTTGCTTATTCAATATACGCCGCATTGGTGCCTGCCAACGCTCCTGTAGAAAAGGCTATTTGCAGGTTATAGCCTCCCGTGTAGGCGTCTACGTCGATGACCTCGCCTGCAAAGTATAGTCCTTTTATCAGCTTGGACTCCATAGTGGAGGGGTTTATTTCGCTGACACACACGCCGCCGCTTGTTACTATCGCCTCGTCAATAGGTCTTGTACCCGTAAGGGTGATTTTTATATTCTTTATCAGCTCTGCCAGAACGTGCCTTTCCTCCTTGGTGATGGAGTTTACCTTTTTATGAGGCGGTATACCGCTTTGCTCCACCACCGTGGGTATCAGCTTCTGGGGCAAAAGGGCACCCAGGCTGTTGCAAAAGTCACGGTTGCGGTTGTCCTCAAAGTCACGAAGGAGTCGTTTATCCAGGGTTTCCATATCCAAAGCAGGCTTCAGGTCTATGCTTACCCTTACCCCTGCGGCATCCCCTAAGTGGGCAGACGCCGACAGCACCAGCGGTCCGCTTATGCCGAAATGGGTAAACAACAGCTCACCCTGCTCGCTGTAAAGGAGCTTGCCTGTGGGGGAAAAGAAGGAGGCTTTTACGTTCTTAAGAGCCAGACCCATAAGCTGTTTACACATATTCCCCGCCGCACACAGGGGCACCAGGGAGGGGCGTAGAGGTGTGATGCTATGACCCAGCTCCTTCGCAAAACGGTAGCCGTCTCCGTCACTGCCCGTACGGGGATAAGAGGCACCGCCTGTGGCAACTATGCAAGCGTCAAAGTCCTGTGTGTTGCCGCCCCCAAGGTCAAGAGCCTTGAAGGAGCCATCCTTTGTTATAAGCTTTTTCACCCGTTTGTATACCGTTTTAACGCCCATAGAGATACAGGCCTTATGCAAAGCCTCGGTAACGTCCGCCGCCTTATCGCTTACGGGAAAAACACGCCTGCCACGCTCCACCTTAAGGGGCACGCCAAAGCCCTCAAAAAGGCTCATAGTATCATCGGGGCTCAAATTGTTAAGTGCCTTGTATAAAAACCGTGGATTGACGGGAACGTTTTGCAAAAAGGTTTGGATATCACAGGCGTTTGTCAGGTTGCAACGTCCCTTACCCGTTATATTAAGCTTTTTGCCGAGGCGGTCGTTACGCTCAAACAAAGTCACTTCTCCACCGTAGGATGCGGCAAAATACGCCGCCATCATCCCTGCCGCACCGCCGCCTATTACACAAATCCTTGCCATATTACCTGCCCCCTTTTTGCTTAGGATAAGCTTATTATAATATATTTAACAAAAATATGCAAGGGCAGTATTGCAATGAAAGTGATAATTGGTTATAATCTAGGTGATACTACGTAAACGGAGTTTTGATTATGAAAAACAAAGGCTTTTTACTTTTTGATCTGGACGGAACCGTTGCCGACTCGGCTCCCGGTGTTATGGACAGCGTTGAATACGCTTTGACAAAAATGGGCATTACTCCCCCTGACAGGACGTTTTTAACCAAGTTTATCGGGCCGTCCCTTAGGTTTTCTTTTATGGAATATATAGGTCTTTCCGCAGAAGAGGCAGAAAAGGGCGTTGCCCTGTACCGCGAGCATTATGCGGAAAAGGGCATACTTAACACAGGGCTGTTTGACGGTGTTAAGGAGTTTTTGACAGAAGCTAAAGCCAAGGGCAAGGTACTGCTGCTTGCCACCGCCAAGCCTGAGCTTTTTGCCAAGCGGTGCCTTGTAAGCTTAGGTGTTGACGGATATTTTGACTTTGTTTCTGCCGCATCCTTTACGCCAGAGCTGGACAGTAAAACCGCCATAGTAGGCAGGGCGCTGGAAATGGCAGGGGCAGACAAGGCAGACTGCCTTATGATCGGCGACCGTTGCTACGACATTGAAGGTGCACACAATAACGGCATTCCCTGCGTGGGCGTGGTAAACGGCTCGCCCTTTGAAAAGGAACTCAAAGATACGGGCGCCGAAGCCGTTGTTGCCGATTTTTACGAGCTTGCTAGGTTTTTACTGTAATTATAGGCGAAAAAACTGCATATAATACAGAAGCCGATGCTAAAAAACGCAAAAATGTATTGACAAGATTTGGAAAATATGATAATATGTGTTAGCTGAAAAAATGAGAGAATTTTCGGCTAATTTCATCACACAATATTAATTAAGAAAGGAATTTTAACGATGAAAAGAATCACAGCTATCCTTCTCGCAATGCTGATGGTTGCTTTCTGCTTCGCTACTACCGCTATGGCAGATGACGCTTCTATCGACACTTCCGTTGACACTTCTGTTGACACTTCCGTTGACACATCTGTTGACACTTCCGTTGACTCTTCCGACGATGCTACTTCTGAAGATGCTACTTCCGAAGACGCTACTTCTGAAGACGTTGCTGTAGCAACCAACGTTGCTGCAGGCAAGACCTATACCATCACTTCCGATGCAGAAGATGGCAAGGCTTCCTTTAACGCTATTTTTGACGACGGTCTCAGCCTCGAAGAGTTCTGGGGTCTCCTTACTGACGGTGTTGTTCGTCCCGTTGAGTCTCTTGACGCAGGCGGCAACGGCAACGCAGAAAAGACTATCGAGCTTGCCGGCACTAACAGAACTCACTTCGTAACCATTCCTCTTGGTGCTTCCTACGACCTTACTTCCGTAGTTCTCGGCACCGCTCGCAGAGGCCACAACAGATACGCTCACATCGCTGGCGTTGAAGCTCTTGTTAACGGCGCATGGACCAAGGTTGAATACACCGAAAATCCCGTTGTTATCGAAGGCGCTCCCCAGTACGGTGACGAAGCTAAGGGCGTTGCTCCTTACGACCAGTTCTTCAACATTGAAGCTATCATCGACGTTAAGGGTGCTTCCGCAGTTAGAATCGCTCTTGATACCGAAGACGTAACCGGCACTATCGCTCACTACGGCACCAGAGGCTATATCGTTCAGCTCGACGAAATCGAAGTTTACGGCACTGCTGCTGCAGGCGGTAACGGCGGTAACGGCGGCAACGGTGGTTCCGTTGTTCCTCCCGCAGGCGACCTCGGTCTCGGCGTATTCGCAGTACTTGCAGTTATCTCTCTTGCAGGTGTTGTTGTAGCTAAGAAGGTTAGATAAGTTAATTTAAGCCTAATAGCTTTAATCCCC
Organism: Eubacteriales bacterium; assembly: GCA_045537905.1. Classification (GTDB taxonomy): domain Bacteria; phylum Bacillota; class Clostridia; order Oscillospirales; family CAG-382; genus SIG636. Next base: position 31,404 of record JAZSQJ010000045.1, on the reverse strand, counting down.
TTGCGGAAAACCGCAAGGGGATTTTTCCTATACATATAAGAAGGGGTTGTAAAAACTTTGTTTTTTACAACCCCTTACTAATTTTTCCCTAAAGGGCAAGTGAAGTTCACTCCGTGAGTGAAGTTGTCTCACAGCAGTGAAGTTGCCTCACAGCAGTGAAGTTGCCTTACGGCAGTGAAGTTTTGCCTACGGCAAAGTCAGGACTTTGCATCCCTCGTTAGGGTCTGTCCGGTCTGCCGCCCATTCCGCCCCCCGTACCGTAAAGGTTGGAGGTCATATTTACGGTGGCGAGGACGGTGCCGCCTGTTTTTGTGGTGTTCTGTGCAAAGCCGTGGGAGTCTGCACCTGCAACGCTTGCACCTGCCACGAGAGTATAGGTGTTGCCGCTTTGTATGCCCGGTGCCGTTACTATGGCGCACTGATAGGATTTGGGATTGGTAAAGGAGGCAATTACCTTACCCGTACTGTCACATACGGCAAAGCTTGTGTTTGCCGTCTGAGTTGAGAAGGTGCAAAGAATAGAGCCTTGGTTTTGTGCAGAGCTGAAGTTTTGTGCCATACCTGATGAGCCAAGCGCCACAAGAACACCGCCTGTTACGGTTGCGGAGCCGTCGTAGTCAAAGATACCGTTGCCGCCGTTTGTGGGGCCGCTTACAAGAGTTACGCCGCCGCTTACGGTTATCGTGCCGTTAGAGTCGATACCGCCACCGCCTGCGTTTACAAACAGATAGCCCCCTGAAATTATCAGTGCTCCCTTGCCGCTTGTACTGCTTACTGCGTTAAGGGCGTCGTCTGAGGATACAACGGAAACGGCGCCCCCTGTGATAAGAATACGGCTTGCCTCTATGCCCTCGTAGCTTTTGGTGATAGACATAGTACCGCCTGAGATGGCGAGGTCTGTATCTGCATGGATGGCATCATCACCGCTGGAAAGGGTGAGGTTGCCCCCCGTTATGTTTACCGTATTGTTGGAATGGAGGCAGTCGTCACGGCTGTCAAGAACGTAGGTGCCGCCTGAAATTAGTATATCCGAAACAGCCTTAAGAGCCTTATAGGACTGGGTAGCGTTACCCAGCATATTGACACTGCCGCCTCCTGCCTTTACGGTAATAGAGGTATTGTTGGATTTAATAATTGTTTCTGCCTGTATACCGTCGAAGCCAGCCGTAACGTTAACCGTGCCGCCCTCAAAATAGATATAGCCTCGGGTACTGCTTTCTGCATTGTCGGAAACTATACCGTTACTGCCTGCAGTCAGCTTAAGGTTACCGCCTGTTACCTTTACGCAGTCCTTGCCGTTAAGCGCCGTTGCCTTTGAATTAACGGTGAGGGTACAGCCTGCGATTATCAGGTTATCCTTGGAAACAACGGCGTGCTTGTAATTGCCGTTTACGGTGAGCTTGCCAGTGCCGTTGATAGTCAGGTCTGCAAGGCTGAAGATCGCACCGTCTACGGTGGTTGTACCGTCTGTAAATACGTAGGAGCTACCGTCAGACAGTACGTTAGTCGTGCCTTCCTTGGCTGTTATCGTTACCTTGTCGCCCTCCTTGATGAATATAGCAGGGCCTGTGGAATTGTTTATAACAACGTTTTGTAAAACCAGCTTTGCCTCTTGGTTTGCGGCAAGCTCAACTATTATCTTACGGTCGGTAAAGCCACCCGTAAGCACGTGGGTGCCTGCGGTAGTGATATATACGTCACCCGTGGGGGCAGGCTCTGCCACACTGGAGTCGTCCTCTACGGGCTTAGACTCTGCAACACTGGAGTCGTCCTCTACAGGCTTAGACTCTGCCACACTGGAGTCGTCCTCTACGGGCTTAGACTCTGCCACGCTGGAGTCGTCCTCTACGGGCTTAGACTCAGCAACACCGGAGTTATCCTCTACAGGCTTAGACTCTGCCACGCTGGAGTCGTCCTCTACGGGCTTAGACTCAGCAACACTGGAGTCGTCCTCTACGGGCTTAGACTCAGCAACACTGGAGTCGTCCTCTACAGGCTTAGACTCAGCAACACTGGAGTCGTCCTCTACGGGCTTAGACTCAGCAACACTGGAGTCGTCCTCTACGGGCTTAGACTCTGCCATACTGGAGTCGTCCTCGGAGCTGTTGTTGCCCCTATTGTCCTCGCTACTGTCATCGGGGATAACAACGGGGTCGCCCTGTATAATACTTATAACCTCAGACTCGTCATAGCTTGCCTCGATATCGTTCTTATCGAAGGAGAAGTCCATACCGTGGGTAGGCGCCGTAGAAGGCTTGGTAGGATCAGAGGTGCAGGCGGTAAAGGTTACACCCAGACAAAGGAGGGTGGCTAAAACTATAGCTATAGATTTTTTCAAAGCTCGTCACTTCCTTCCACTGCTTCGCAAACGCTTATCTCAAGGTTGCCGTTGCGGCAACGGATTTTATCCACAAGCTCCTGTAGCTGGGACTTATTCTTAAGCTCTACCCTGTAAAACAGCTTATACATACTGCCCATATTGCTGGTTTTTACTTTTATAAGCTTATGACTGCGGGTGTATTCCTTAAACAAGTCCTCAAAGGCGTCGGCAAACCTGAGGGTCTCGGGCACGAAAATATTAAGCTCCATACAGCGTTGCTCACGCATGGGAACCAAGGACAAAGCCAGCATAACCGCAGAAACTATAGCGGTAAACACCAAAGCCAGCACGGCATAGCCTGCGGCACAGGCAAGACCTGCGGTCATGGTAAGGAAGATAGCCGCTATCTCCTTCGCCTTACCTGCAACGGAACGGAAACGAACCAGAGAGAAGGCACCCATTACTGCTACGCCCGTACCAACGTCGCCGTTTACCATAACTATTACGGTATGTACTATCATAGGAAGCAATATCAGGGAGACAACAAAGCTTTTGGAGCTATGGGATTTTATAGAAGCCGCCACAGCGGTAATAACACCGCAGCCCAGTGCTGCCAGCAAACACAAGAAGTACTCCTTTGCGGTAAGAGTGGCACCGTTTATAATAGTTTCAAATATTCCGGTCATAGGTATCTCTCCTTTTATATATTAGCTACTTTATTATTTTCAAAAATCATACGGTAGGCGTTGCCGCACTTGGAAAAGGACGAGGGGAAAATCCCAAGCTCACACAACGCTGAGGACAGCCATAGAGGCATTGCTCCGGCGGTTTTAATCTCCAGCACCAAGTCACCGTCGGGCAGGATCTTTGTACCGTGGTTGCCCTTTTCCAGATAAACATCCTCGTTTCGGTATCTTATATTGCTGTCGAAGGTCAATCGGACATTAGGGTCCTCCTTTACGTAGAACGCCTCACGCTCGTAGGCTACGAGGATTGACGGCTTGGGGTGACCGTAAAACCCCATAGCGTAATCTATCTCCGACATTATCTGGCTTTGTAGGGGGCTTTCTCCCCCGTTTATATAAGCCATTGCCTTGTCAAGGGGCATAGATACACGGCGTTTATACACAACGCCCTCAAACTTCTTTTTTATCTCAAGAAAAACACGGGTGTTGCCGTCGGGCACGCCGTAGCTTCTCAGTCTTAGCTTTTCCTTATACGTTCTTGCCTCGATAGAGTTTCGTATCAGCAGATAGCTTGGGGTGTCAAGATACAGACTGCAAACCGTGCTTTTGCCGTGCTCGTCGGGATAAAGCTTATCCTCTATTATGGCAAGCAGCTTTTCCTTTTGGGCAGTGTTTATGCGGTACTTTTTTTCTGTCCGTTTGAAAATAAAGGTGTCTTTTGCCAAAACGGTATCCTCCTTTCGGTAATGATACACAATTTATCAAGGAGTATTATAGCAGTAAAACATTAATAATAGATAAAAGAAAATTAAATTTAGCTTTTTTTGCAAAAAAAGAGTAAACATATCGGAAGTGTTTCCTATGTTTACTCTTTTTAGTTTTTTAATAGCTCAAAGCGTAAAAACCGATAGAAGCCAAACTAAACAGCAGCGTTATACCGAATACGGTATAGCGTGTTAGCTTTTTCTTCTCCTCGCCGTTTATGAGCATACCGCTGAATACTGCCCCTATGAGAAGGCTGGGTACTATGTAGCGGAAGTCCATAGTACAGGTATGTGGATAGGTAAAGCAAAACATTGTATAGCTACCAAGAAGCACTACCCAGTATATCACCATAAAGCGGACGGGTACCGCTTCACTACCCTTTGCTTTTATCAATGCCTTAACCATAGCGTACAGGCTTACGCCGATAAGGGCGAGGGCAGAAAACACCATTACGTATGCCAATACATTCTGCACTCCGCTCACACCGGTTTTCCAGAAATACTCACCAAACAGAGAGCTTTTTACAATATAGGGAGCTATACCGTAGTCGTAAAAACTTTTTGCCCCCTCTGATACAACACTGCCGTCCACCGTGGTATGACCCACGTTGGTGTACACGTTGGACAAAGACCAGCTACCGATACCCGTAAGACGCCGGATTATACTGTAGTCACCCACATACAAAACGCTGGAGCTGCTGAGGGCAGGCACGTAGCCCAGGGGCATACCGTATTTTACAGCACAACGGATAGGCCACCAAAGCCCCAAAGGGAAGCACAGCACGCCAAAGGCGAGGAAACGGCTCCAAAGCCTTTTTAGGTTTTCCACAAAGCCACCCGTTTCTCTGTCAAACAAGCGGGCAAGCATAACGTACGCCGTGCCTACGGCTATGACGGCACCCGACAGCTTGCTCATCATTGCACCGCCTATGCATATAGCAAGAAGCAGGGTGTTCTTAAAGCTTTGTTCCCTGTACCAACGGACTGTGTACAGGATGGCAAGAAACAGGAACAGGTTTGTAAGGGGGTCGTTGTTGACACTGCCTGCAAAGATATAAAAGGTTGGATGGAAGGCGATAAGGGCAAAGGCTGTGTAAAGGGCAAAACCCTTAAGCTTAAACTCGTTAAACAGCTTGTATGCCACGGTCATCATTGCCGCAGAGCAGAACATTGTAAAATACTGTATGTTCTCGTAAGCGGCATAAAGCTCCACACCCACGCTGGTTTGCAGCTTCATCCACAGCGCCGCAAGAAAATGGTAAAGGGGTGGATGGTAATATTGGGACAGACCTGCATCATATACGTCCGTAGTGGGAAGAGACCAGTTGTTGTAGATGTACATAATGTAGGAATTGTGGCGGGGATATTTATACTGGAACACGGAAAATACGTCGTGCTGATTATTGGGAAGTACAATATCAAGGACGTAACCGAGACGCATAACGAGCCCCATACCGAACATAAACAGTATGATAGGGGGGATTTTGCTTTTGCCTCTGAGCTCCGATATGAAAAAGCCGCCTACACAAAGGAACATACCCGCTACAAGTACGCCGGAGCTTTTGGTTTCAGTCGCTGTATACAGCACGGGAACCAGCACGGCGTAAAGAGCCACCAGGACCGCAGATGAGATACGCTTAACTAACGCCGTTTCATCAAAGAACATTATATAAAGGGCAAACAACAGCACTGCCAGGGTGTAAAAGACTACGCCAAAGCCTATATAAAAGCCCAGTGCCAAAAGGGACATAGCCGCCAGAGCACTTGACGCCACCCTTTTGTTTACAAATAGATAAAAGGCGATAAGGCAGGCTGCCACTGCGATAAGGGTTACCGCCAGCTTAAACAGGGTGCCGCTTAAGGAAAACAGACCAAGGCTGACCAAAAACACCAAGCCAAAGCCTGCACCTATATACAAGCCACGCTTTGCCACGCTTTGCTCCGTGTTTTTTATAAAGCCCACGTAAAGTCCCAGGAACACCGTTGCCAAAGCAAAGGCAGGCGCAAGAGAAAGCAAGACAAAGCCGCCGCTTACGCCTTCGCTTGAGTAAATGCTTATCTGATGCTTTTGGGTAAAGCTACCGCAAAGCAGACACAGCAGCGCCGTATACGCAAGGGGATATTTCGATATATGGTTTGATAGGGAGAGACTATCCTTAAGCTCCTGCTTCACAGTTTATTCCTCGCCTTTCTTTTCGGCATTTTCCTCGTGATACTCTTTTTCGGTATTAACGTTCCAAACTGCGGTTTTGTCCGTACTGCCGCCGGCTATTGCGTTAACAGCCTCCATTGCGGTGAGCATAGAGTGGTCCATATTGTTATACCTGTGCTGACCGTTTCTGCCTATGCAGAACAGGTTGTCAAAGCCGTCAAGGAACTGCTTTACCTCATCAAAGCGGCTGTATACGCCAAAGTATGCAGGGTATGCCTTCTTGACACGGATGCGGACGGAGTCCCTTACGTCCTCCTTGTCGATAATATCTATCTTCTCAAGCTCGGAGATGGCGAAGCTTATAAACTCCTCGTCCTCCATATTCCACATTTCGTCCCCCTCGTTACAGAAGTACTCCAGACCCATCCATATCTTTGAGGGGTCGGATACCATATAGGGTGACCAGTTGTTGAAGATTTGCAGTCTGCCCAGCTTAACGTCACGCTCCTGAATATATATCCAGCAGTCGGGAACGATGTTGCCCACTGTTTTCATCTTGGTTTTGTTTTCTATAAGAAGCTTGTCCACAAGGAGGCCTACGGTTATAAAGTCACGGTAGGGCAAGCCTGAGGCAACCTCACGCACGTTGTCAGGCGCCTTGTCAAAGCCTGCTATAAGGTCCTTAACGGGCATAGAGGAAAGGACGTAGTCACAGTCCAGCACCTCTTCCTTACCGTTCATCTGCACCCTTACTCCCTGTACACGCTTACCCTCGGTAACAACGCCCGTTGCCTTAGCTTCCATTATTATGGCACCGCCCAGCTTTTCTATCTCGTCAGCAAGAGCCTCCCAAAGCTGACCGGGACCCTTTTTGGGGTAAATAAACTGCTCGATAAGCGAGGTCTCTACGTTCTTGCCGCCCTCCTTGACAAAGGGCTTTTTGAGCATAGACCATATCGCCTTGGTAAGAGAAAGACCCTTTACACGCTGAGCGCCCCAGTCTGCGGATATGTTCTCGGGGTTAACGCCCCAGAGCTTGGTGGTGTAATCCTCGAAGAACATCTCGTAAAGAGGCTTGCCGAAGCGGTTGATATAAAAGTTTTTAAGGTTGTCCTCGGGAAGCTTGAATATTACGCTTTTTATATAGCCAAAGCCGCTTTTTACCGTACGCTTAAAGCCCATATTCTTGAAGGTCTCGCCCTTCATACTGATGGGATAATCAAAGAATTTACGGAGGAAGAATATACGGGACACACGGGTGCGGACAAGCATTACCCTATCCTCCCTTTCGGGGTCGGGACCGCCCTCGGCGAGAGGCTTTTCGTTACCGGTGATTATATCGTCAGAGGAGGGTGCCCCCTGAGTAGGCATAAGCATATTCCAAAAATCGGTAACGCGGCTGTCCTTTGAAAAGAAACGGTGGCCGCCAAGGTCCATACGGTTGCCCCTTACCTGAGCTGTGCGGGAGATACCGCCGATAAAGGGGCTTTCCTCGATGATTATGGGTAAAATATCAGTTTTTTTCAAAAGCTCGTACGCCGCAGTAAGACCTGCAGGGCCTGCGCCGATTATAACTGCGTGTTGTTTCTTCTCTGCCATTTTAGTTCTCCTTAAATACAAATATTTTTCTTCCCACATAGTTCCATATAAGAACTATGCCTGCAACTACTATTTTAACTGCGTAGGCACCCAGACCGAAAACAAGGTCGTTTACCGCCTTGCCAAAGGCTGTTTGCAAAATCACAGTCTCACCCAGCCATTGGAGCAGCTCCGTAAGTCCAAGTCCTATAAGACCGATAAGGGCAAAAATCAGCACCGCACGCATATTTTTGCCTTGCTTTTGCTGTTTTTCACTGCGGAACACCATCAGCATTGACAGCACGTAGTTTACAGCCAGACCTGCCAAAAAGCCTGCCGCCGTGGATACTGTTATCGCCGCCGTGCCGTTTCCGCCGCCAAATACCAGCTCTCTGAACAAAGCAAACACGCCAAAATCCACCACAAAGGCTATGCCGCCAACCACGGCGTAACGTAAAAACTCTGCAATAAGTGCCCCTCGGCTTTCCTTGTTTTCCATACCCCTTCCCTCCTTCTAAAAGGTGTAAAACGCAAAGCAGGGATGGAGATACCATTTTTCCTCTTGCTTTACAAAATACAGCTTTGCTTCCTTTTCCTCACTACCCTCGCTACCGCCTATGGTGTAGTTGAAATACGCCGCCATCACCTCGGCTGTGTTCTCCTCAGTAACGTATCTCATATAGGTATGATAGTCCAGATTAGCGTCCCCCATAGCGGCAACGCTTGCCATTTCTATACGGCTTATACTGCCTCTTATATAAAAGTCTTCTCCGTAAGAGTCCCCGTAGATACGCAGGTTGTTTTTCAGCCAGGCAGACATATCCTGCAGGCTGTAATAGTACAGACAAACCTCCTGCTCCTTGTAATCCTTTACCATACGGGGCGGAAACTCCTTATAATAATCCTCGCCGTCGCCCTCAAGCAGTGCGTTAAGCGCCCTCTCCAGAGGGGCGGCAAAGTCAGGAGCGTCCTTGACGCTGACAGCCGTCTCGCTGCCGCAGCTGCTTATGCAAAGGCAAAGGACAAGCAAAACGTATATAAGCCTTTTCATTTACTACTCCTTATTTTCGTCACCTGCAGAGCCATCCTCGTCTGCCTTGTTCATTTGCATTTTCATAAAGTCCTCTTTACTGATAAGCACCTTACGCTTTTTTGCCGCCGCATCAAAGGCACCAACTATACCGTTACGCTCCAACCTGTCAATTATACGGGCTGCACGGGAATAACCGATGGAAAGTCTACGCTGAATAAGGGAGGTGGATATAGTATCGCACTCTATGGCAAGCTCGATAACCTTCATCTCCATACTGTCGGCAACGTCGGCTCCGCCATCGCCCTCGGCTGCGGCACGCTTGGAAGGCTTTTCGCCGCACATCTGGGCTTCCTTTTCGATTATTGCCATTACGTCCTCGCTGTACTTTGCCTGTGCCGCTTCCTTAAGGTAGGTACAAATTGCTATTACCTCCCTGCCCTCTACAAAGGCACCCTGTACACGCCTGGGCTTAAGAATACCAACGGGATTGTAAAGCATATCGCCTTTACCCATAAGCTTTTCAGCGCCTGCGGTGTCAAGAATGGTACGGCTGTCTACCTGAGAGGCAACCTTACAGGCTATTCTGGAAGGGATGTTTGCCTTGATAAGACCTGTAATTACGTCAACGGAGGGACGCTGGGTACCGATAATAAGGTACATACCTGCCGCACGTGCCTTTTGTGCAAGACGGCAGATAGAGCTTTCTACCTCGTCGGGAGCCGTCATCATAAGGTCAGCCAGCTCGTCAATGATTATTACAATCTGGGGCATATATTCCTTTTCGGGGTCGTCTGCCGTAAGCTCGTTGTACTCCTCAAGGTTCTTTGCGCCTACCTCCTGTATCTCGGAGAAGCGTCTTTCCATCTCCAGCACTGCCCAGCTTAAGGAGCCTGCCGCCTTCTTAGGCTCGGTAACAACGGGTACCAGCAGGTGAGGGATGCCGTTGTAATCCGAAAACTCTACCTTTTTGGGGTCGATAAGTATAAGCTTAACCTCGTCGGGATGGGCACGGTAAAGCAAGGACACTATAAGAGAGTTGATACATACGGACTTACCCATACCCGTTGCACCTGCTATAAGCAGGTGAGGCATTTCTGCCACGTTAAGGGTTACGGGGTTGCCAACCACGTCCACGCCAAGACAGCAAAGGAGCTTTTTGTTTGACTTTTTGAACTCGTCACCCTCAATAAGCTCACGCAGGCGAACTACGTTTTTGTTTTTATTGGGTATCTCTATACCCACCGCAGACTTGCCGGGGATAGGTGCTTCCATTCTTATGCTGGTAGCGGCAAGGTGCAACGCTATATCGTCGGACAGGTTTGCTATCTGCTTAACACGGACACCTGCCTCAGGCTGTACCTCGTATCTGGTTACCGTAGGACCGCAGCAGGTGTTTACCACACGGGCACGCACACCAAAATCTGCCATGGTTTGCACCAACAGCTCGCTGGTTCTCTGAACCTCGTCGGGGGAAAAGCCTTCCTTTTCGGGGTCCTTAGGGGTAAGCAGGCTTATAGGAGGCAGTACGTAGGCTGTTTTTTCCTTTTCAACCTCCTCAAAGGGGGTTTGGGTCAGATTTTCCTCTGCCTGTGCCTCGGTAAGCTCTTCCTCGGTAGCAGTTTCCTCGACGGCTGCCTTTTCTTCCTCGGCTCTTTTTTCTTCCTCTACCGTCTTTTCTTCTGTCTCTTCATAAGTTTCAGAGCTTTTTTCCTCTACGTATTCTTCTTCCTGCTCCTCTGTAACGGCTTCGTTATGGCTTGGGGTAGGACGGGTACGGTTTATCTCCTCCTCTGCCTGCTCGGGCAGGGTTTTTATCTCCCGGTCCTCCTCGCCGTTGCCAAAGTAGTCCACCAGCTTGCCTCGCTTTTTGCTCTGCTTGTCCTCGGTAAGGACAGCCTTACGCCTTTTGTCCTTAACGGGAGCTTCCTCAACCAGCTCCTCCTCGTACACGTCCTCGTCATCGGCTACCTGTACGGTAAGGGTGCGGAGAGCCTTGACTATAGACTTGAACACACGGACTATCGTAGAGTCGAACAGCAAGGGCAGGGTTACTACGGCGATAATTATTGCTATAGTAAGGGTTGCCGCCTCACCCATAAAGGCACTGAGGCCGGTGAAGGCGGTACCGCCGATTACGCCCGTACCAACGCCCTCTACGCCCATAGTCCAGTTGTTAAGACCAAAGGCACGCTCTGCCTCGGGAACGGAAAAACGGTGTATCATCATAAGGACAGACAGGTAGTTTACGGTGGTAAAGAACCACTTAAAGCCTGCCTTATCGTTCTTTCTGTCGTTAAACCAGGTAAACAGCAGCTTTATCAGATAAGCAGGTGCAAGGATAACGCCCCACTCGCCCACCAAGCCGCAAAGAAAGGGACGGACAACCTTGCCAACAAACGCCATATCCTTGAATATAAGCAAAAACACCAGCAAAAGGGTTATAACCGCCGTTATACAAAAGCCAACCAGGGGGTTTACAGGCTTTTTTACCAGCGGTGTGGGAGTAGGTGCCCCTTTTTTTGCAGCTGTACTGCTTTTTGCCTTGGGAGCCGCAAGCTTTTTAGGGGAGCTTGTTTTTTTGTTATTATTTGTCTTGTTTTTTGTTTGAGCCATGTTTTACCAACCTATATTATACAATTTAATAATCAATTTTCCTAACGCTTAAACCAAAAAATCACCGACTATTGCCGCCACGCCTACTATAAGGCTGTACACGGCAAAGGGTGTAAAGCTTTTTTTGCTTGCAAAAAACTGCAATATCTTTATGGCAAGCATACCCGAAAGTGCCGCCGCAAGCATACCTATAAGACAGGGCAGCACGCCAACGTCCGCAAAAATGCTACCCTCAGAGCCAAACAGTTCCAAAAGGTTTGCACCAAGGATGGCGGGGATAGACATCAAAAAGGAAAAGCGTACCGCATCCTTCCTGTTAAGACCGTTAAGGAGACCGCCCGTGATGGTGGAGCCTGAACGGGATATGCCCGGCAGGATGCCGAACAGCTGAAAGACGCCTATATAAAAGGTGCGGAGCACCGTGCTGTTTTCCAGACTGTTTTCGCCCTTATTAAGCTTATCGGAAACGAACAGCATAAAGCCGTTTATAACAAGAAGTACGCCTATCGCCCAGCTTATGTCCGCCAGGCTCTCCACGTAGTCGGAGGCAAGAGCCGCAGGAACAAGCACCGCCGTAGCGGCACATACCATAAGAAACAGCTTCTCGTGGAACTGCAGTGCAGACTTTGCCCTGCCGCTAAAGGGTCTGGCACAGAGGGCAAAAAAGCCCTTTATCAGATCCCAAACGTCCTTGTAATACATAACAAACACTGCTATCAGCGTGCCGAAATGCAAAAGAATATTAAAACCAAAAAACTCCTCGGCACTGCCCGTACCAAAAAAGTTTTGGGCAAGGGCAAGGTGGCCTGAGCTGGAGATAGGCAAAAACTCCGCAACGCCCTGTACTATGCCGTATACTACGGCTTCGAGTATACTCATTTAACGCTCCTCCTTTTGCCGTTTTTAAGCAAATCGTAGCAACCAAAAACTACGGCTGTGACAGACACCAACAGGCCCATAGCCTTAAGCACTGCAGAAAAGGCCCTGTCCGCCTTGCTTACGGGGGGCAGTATACGCAGTCCGTACACGTCGGTTACTGCGTTTACGTTCTTGCTTCCCTTCACCGCCACCGTTGCATAGTATTCTCCCGCCGCAGAGGGGGCAGAGTCAAGGGCTACCGTCTTGCCGCCGTCGATACGGTAGTAGCTTACGCTGTACTCCACAAAGTTTGGCTGTACGCTTATCTGCAAGGGCTTTGGTGAGCCGTCCTCGGTGTATACAAAGCTCTCTCCGCTGATAACGGGGGTAAGCTTTTCTATGGTGATATAGCAATAGGACACCACAAAGCCGTAGAGGGCAGTGTTTTCGGGAGAGGCACTTATAAGATAGGTGCCGCACTCCCTCAGTGGCAGGGACACAGCCGCACCTGCGGTGCCGTCCTTATATTCGTATGCCTTATATACCACGTCTATGCCCGACGGGGTAAGCTTTGCCGCAGGGGGATATATACCCTCGGCAGTGTAGGTAAAGCTAAGGTCTGCCATCTCCACCTTGGGGGTAAGCTTATCTATTATTATCCTGCCGCTGCCGATAACCGTATCCAGCACGAAGCAGGAGGCTACGTAGTCACCCGGCTCGGTAGGAAGGTCGGCAGTGTAGGCACCCATTGTGCCGTTGGCGTAGAGGTGACTATACCTAAGCTCTGTTTCCACCCCTGCAATATTGGTGTGATACTTGGGAGGCTGGTAGGGGCTGGCGTAAACGGCGTTTATGCTCTCAACCGTTGCCGTAAAATCCTTGGGAACGCTAAGCAGTGCGTCCTCCGGGGAAAGAGGCGTACCTGCCCTCTCCGCTATTTCGTAAACCAGATATTTGCCCGCACAGCTAAGGTTAGGGTCGATATTAAGAACGTCTATGCGGACAAGGTATTTGCCTATATCCTTAGGCACGCTTACCGCAGTGCCCTCATCCTCGTAGTCCTTTATAACACGGTAGCTTACAGAAAGCTCCACCATATCAGCCGCCCAGGAGGGGCTTACGCTGTACCTGACAGGGTTTTCCATAGCGGTGTGTGCCACCACCGTTTCGCTGACGGATATGGATACCCTTGCCTTTTCTATAGTGAGGGTAGCAGTATCGGAGGCGGCAGGATGGGCGGCAGTTTCATCAAGATAGGCACGGACGGTATAGGTGCCTGCATCAATTACGGGGATTGACACCATATCACCGTTTTTATCCCTTACCTCATACTTAAGCTCGCCCTTGTAGGCGCTTGCCCTTGCGGTGGGATAGTACCCCTCGGGAGTGTAGGAAACAACGGTGTTTTCTATGGTTACAGACAGGCCCCCCTCTGCGGAAAAAACAGGCAAAATACACGTAAAAATTATAGCAATGCAAAAGCATATAAACAATGCGCTGCGTTTAACCACAAAAAACACCTCCCCCTTTTGATAATCAAAGCTATTATACCAAAAAAAACACTTTTTTTCAATAGCTGTATTGAATTATTGTATAATTTATGCTATTCTTTTACGCAGAAGGGCGGTGGTTTTTTGGTAAACATAGGAAACAGTTGGGACGCTTTGCTGGAAGCAGAGTTTAAGAAGGATTATTACGTTAAGCTACGCTCCTTTTTGAAGCAGGAATACATACACTCGGGAAAGAATATCTTTCCTGATATGAATAACATCTTCAACGCCTTCAAATTCACAGATTACAACGAAGTTAAGGCAGTAATTTTAGGACAGGACCCATATCACGGTCAGGGGCAAGCCCACGGGCTTTGCTTTTCCGTGGAGAAGGGGACGGCGGTGCCTCCCTCTCTTGTAAACATTTACAAGGAGCTTAATGCGGATTTAGGTCTTGACATACCTAGCCACGGCTGTCTGACAGACTGGGCAAAAAACGGGGTGTTGCTGCTTAACAGCGTACTTACCGTAAGGGAAAACCTGGCAGGCAGTCACCGTGGACAGGGCTGGGAGGTTTTTACCGATAGGGTTATAGAGATGCTTAACGGGAGGGAAAAGCCTATGGTGTTTTTACTGTGGGGCAACTACGCCAAGGCAAAGGCAAAGCTTATAGACAGCAGCCGACATCTGGTGCTTACTGCCGCCCACCCCAGCCCCCTTTCAGCTTATAACGGCTTTTTCGGCTGCCGCCATTTTTCTGCGGCTAACGAGTTTTTGGGTGAGGACGCCATTGATTGGCGTATAGGAGAATAGGTATGGAGCTTAAGTTTACAAAAATGCATGGCTGCGGCAACGATTATATTTACATAAACTGCTTTGAAACTGTACTTGATAACCCCAACGAGGTAGCGGCAAACCTGTCCAGAAGGCATTTTTCCGTTGGCTCGGACGGTCTTATTATGATTTGCCCTTCCGAGATTGCCGATGCCAAGATGCGTATGTTTAACGCTGACGGCAGTGAGGGCAGGATGTGCGGTAACGCTCTCCGTTGCGTGGGCAAATTTCTGTACGATAAGGGCATTGCGAAAAAGGAGCTGATTACCGTGGAGACCCTCAGCGGTATAAAAACCCTTAAGATGCACGTTAAGGACGGGCTTGCGGTAGCGGCTACGGCAGACGTGGGCAAGGCTGTTTTTGAAAAGGAGGCGGTGCCTGTTATCTGGGATGCAGAGGGTACGGTTGCAGTGCCTCTCTATATAGTTGACAGGGAGTTTGTTTGCACCGCCGTGTCCGTAGGCAGTGCCCACAACGTATGCTTTGTAGAGGATGTTGCCGCTTTTGATTTGGATAAGTACGGGCCCGCTACGGAAAACCACGCCGTTTTCCCCGACAGGGTCAATGCAGAGTTTATAAAAGTAAAAGACCCACACAGCATAGATATGCGTGTGTGGGAGCGTGGAAGCGGCGAGACCTGGGCTTGCGGTACAGGGGCGTGCGCCGCCGTTGCCGCCGCTTGTATAAACGGCTTTTGCCCCTACGGTGAGGACGTTACCGTTAACCTTAAGGGCGGTAAGCTTGTTATCAACGTAACGAAGGAGCGGGTGCTTATGACGGGCCCTGCCGTTACGGTTTGCGAGGGCGTTGCGGTTTTGTAGCCTCCGTTTCCAACCATTTTATAAACAAATCCTTGGGTGTAACCACACGCTTACCCACCTTTACAGAGGGGAAATCCTTTTTGCTCATAAGGTTGTAGGCGCCTGAACGGGATATGCGCAGTACCCGTGCCAGCTCGCAGGCGGTAAGCACCGCAGGCAGCTCCCCGTAGCTTTTATACGTAGTTTTGTTCATCGTTTTACCCCCTTTCATTTGTTATTGTAGCACAAACAAGGGCAATAAAACGGACAATTAAAGGGCAAGGTTAACGGTTATACATATTAACAAAACACCCCCTGAAGAAGCTTTTTAGTCTTCTTCAGGGGCGTTTTAAGTTTATTTATTACCCTCGGGGATATGTCTGATTTCCTTGCGATACAGATAGGTAAACAAGGACGCTGACACGATAAGGGACATAACCTCGGCTATAGGGAACGCCCACCAGATGGAGGAAACGCTACCTGTAAGAGACAGGAAATACGCCGCAGGGATAAGCACGAGAAGCTGTCTTGCCGCTGATACGGACATAGAGAAAATGCTTCTGCCAAGAGCCTGGAATATAGAACCGATGGAGATACAGAAGCCGGCCAAGGGCAGGTGCAGGCAGATTATACGGAGTGCCGTTGTACCTACGTCGTAGAACATATCAAGGTCACAGTTTTCGGGCTTGAAGATGCCAAGCAGCTCTCTGGGGAAAATCTGCATTGCCAGAAGCCCCAGCACCATAAAGCAAAGTGCCATAAGCATTGCCAGCTTCAAGGTTGACATAATACGCTTTCTGTTCCTGGCACCGTAGTTGTAGGCGACTATGGGGATAACGCCGTTGTTCATACCGAACAGAGGCATAAAGAAGAAGCTTTGCAGCTTGAAATACACGTTGTAAACCGTGTATCCCATACCGTCAACGTCGTGCATTCCCGAAAGAATCCGTTGCATACAGTAGGTCATTACAGAGCCTATACCCACCATAAGGATAGAGGGCACGCCGATGGCGTAAATTCTGCCTATAACCTTGGCGCTGGGACGGAAACGGCGGAAGCTTATACGGATATCGCTGTTTTTAAGCAGATTAAATATAACGGCAAGGATTGCCGCCATTATTTGACCGATAACAGTAGCGTACGCCGCGCCCTTTACACCCATTGCAGGAAATCCAAGGTAGCCGAAGATAAGGATAGGGTCGAGGATGATGTTGATTATAGCACCTATACCCTGAGTGAACATAGTAAACACCGTTCTGCCCGTGGACTGAAGCAGTCGCTCGAACATTATCTGGAACAGAACGCCGCCTGAAAAAAGGCAAACTATACGCAGGTAGTCACCGCCAAGCTCCTTAACGGCACCGTTGACGTTGCAGGTGCTCATATAAAAGTCCACGCCGAAAAAGCCGAAAAGCAGGAAGGCGATATAGGCACAAAGGGCAAGGAAGATACCGTTTTTAGCTATGCTGTTTGCACGCTCGTACTCCTTCTGACCAAGGCTTTTGGAAAGCAAGGCGTTTACACCTACCGCCGTACCCGTGCCAACACCTATAAGTATGTTTTGCACGGGGAAAGCCGCACCCACAGCGTCCAGAGCATCCTTGCTTACGCGGGCAACGAATATGCTGTCCACCACGTTATAAAGCGCCTGCACTATCATAGAAGCTATCATAGGCAAGGACATAGTTATAAGCAGCTTACCCACGGGCATAGTGCCCATTTTGTTTTCTCTCGGCGATGCTGTTTCTGTTTTTTTAGTTTCTGTCATTGGTTTCTCCTGTGTTTTAACCGCACAAAGTGGGCTGTAAATCAGCCCACTTTTAATTTTTATATAATTATGGGTATTTTTTCTGCGGTCGGGGCTATTTTTACATCAATTTAAGGGCTCCTGTGGGGCAAAGCTCTACGCACTTGCCGCAGGTAGCGCAGATGGAAATTGCTTCTTCCCTTCTGAACTCGGGCTTGATAACGGTAGTAAAGCCTCTGCCAACCAAACCGAGGAGACCTGCGCCCACAACCTCGTCACAAACACGGACGCAAAGACCGCAAAGGATACATTTACCGTTATTGCGGCCTACCGTCTTAAGGGCAAGGTCCTTTTCGGAGCTACGCTTATCACCCTCAAAGCGGGGCTTTGCACTGAGATAGCTGTCGGAATAACGAACCAGCTTACACTCGCCGTAATCGTGGCAGCCGCACTCAAGACAACGCTTTGCCTCTGCACGGGCAAGAGACTCGTCAAGGGGAAGGTTAACCTCCTTGAAGTCCCCTCTTCTTTCCTCAGCAGGACGGCAGGGTGTAGCTACACGAGCCATCTTTTCCCTGTCAGAAAAATCTATATCCTCTACCTTACGCTCGGAAACGTAGGGAGCCTTATAGGAAAGCTCTACGCCGTTAAGGTAAGCGTCAACCACCAGTGCCGCCTTGTTTGCCTCGCCTATAGCGGCTATTGCAATGCTTGCACCCTTGTTGGTAGCATCGCCCACGGCAAACACGCCCTCTATATTGGTGCGGAAGTTAAACTCGTCGGCGGAAATAATGCCTCTGCGGTTAAGCTCAAGAGCCTCAAAGCCCTTTACGTTAACCTTTTGACCGATAGCCTGTATAAAGCTATCTGCCTCAATATATTCAAACTTACCCTCTACGGGTACGGGGCTTCTTCTGCCGCCTGCGTCAGGCTCGCCCAGCTCCATAACCTGAAGCTTAACAGACTTAAGCACGCCCTTTTCACCTACCAGCTCGCAGGGGTTAACAAGGAAGCGGAACTTTACTCCCTCCTCCTTTGCCTCGGCTATCTCAATCTTTTCTGCGGGCATTTCCTTTTCGGTACGGCGGTAAACCACCGTTACCTCCTTGGCACCCAGTCTTACGGCACTGCGGCAAGCGTCCATTGCGGTATTGCCGCCGCCCATAATAACAACCTTTTCCCCAATGCTTACAGGCTTGCCCGTGGCGATAGAACGCAAGAAGTCGATACCGCCGTATACGCCCTTCAAATCCTCGCCAACGCCTGCGCTCATACTGGTCCAGGCACCGATGGCAACGATAACGGCGTCGTTACCTGCTTTAAGCTCCTCAAAGGTGACGTCCTCGCCTATGCGGACACCGCATTTGATGGTAACGCCTGCCTGCTCGATAAGAGCGATTTCCTTATCAAGAACTGCCTTGGGAAGTCTGTACTCGGGAATGCCGTAGCGGAGCATACCGCCTGCCTTGGGCATACCCTCGTATATAGTAACCTCGTGACCCTTAAGGGCGAGGAAGTATGCGGCAGTAAGACCTGCAGGACCACCGCCTGCTATAGCAACACGCTTGCCTGTTGCCGCTTCCCTTTCCTTAACCTTTTCGCCTGCGGCAAGAACACGGTCAGCCGCAAACGCCTTAAGCTGTGCTATGGATATAGGCTCCTCCACGTACTGACGGCGGCAAGCAGTCTCACAGGGGTGAGGGCATACTCTGCCGATAGAAGCAGGCAGAGGAAGCTTTTCCTTGATTATTTCTACTGCCCTGGCATCGTCGCCCTCGGCTATCGCCTTGAGGTAGCCCTGACAGTCGGTACCGGCGGGACAGTTAAGGGTACAGGGACCCTTACAGTCACCGTCGTGGTCGCTCATAAGCAGCTCCAGCGCTAAACGGCGGGAGCGTACTACACGCTCACTCTCGGTATCTATCTCCATACCGTCCTGAGCAACGGTAGAGCAGGCACGCATAAGCTTGGGGCTGCCCTTTGCCTCTACCACGCAAAGACCGCAGGCACCGTAGTTTTTAACCAGCTCGCTCTGGCAGAGGGTAGGTATCTCTATGCCGCCGCGGGTGGCGATTTGAAGTATGGTTTCCCCCTTTTCGCCGGTAAGGGAAACGCCGTTAATTATTATATTTATCTTTTCCATCTCTGACGCTCCTCCTTACTCTGCCCTTGCCGCACCGAAGCGGCATACGCTGGCGCACTTGCCACACTTGATACAAAGTGCCGTATCTATGGTGTAGGGCTGTTTTACCACGCCCTTTATTGCACCTACGGGACAGTTTCTTGCACACAGGCTGCAGCCTACGCACTTTTCTTTATCTATTACGTAGCTTATGAGAGCACTGCACTGATGGGCAGGACACTTTTTGTCCTTGATGTGCGCCTCGTACTCGTCACGGAAGTAGCGGATAGCAGTAAGCACGGGGTTGGGCGCCGTTTGTCCCAGACCGCAAAGGGCTCCGTCCTTGATGCCGCCGCAAAGCTCCTCCAAAAGCTCTATATCGCCGTCCCTGCCCTCACCCTCGGTGATGCGGGTAAGCACCTCGTACATACGCTTGGTGCCTATACGGCAATGCACGCATTTACCGCAGGACTCCTTTGTAGTAAAGTCCAGGAAGAAGCGTGCCATATTTACCATACAGGTGCTGTCGTCCATAACAACCATACCGCCGGAGCCCATTATTGCGCCTGTTGCCGCAAGGGTCTTATAGTCGATAACGGTGTCAAGCAAGGACGCAGGGATACAGCCGCCGGAGGGGCCGCCCATCTGTACTGCCTTGAAACTGCGGCCGTTACGCACGCCGCCGCCTATATCGTATATAACGTGACGCAGAGTTTTGCCCATAGGCACCTCTACCAGCCCGCCACGCTTAATTTTACCCGTAAGGGCAAATACCTTGGTTCCCTTGCTGTTTTCGGTACCCATTGCGGAGAATGCGGCACCGCCGTTAAGGATGATCCACGCAACGTTTGCAAAGGTTTCAACGTTGTTGATATTGGAGGGCATATCGTTATAGCCACGCTGAGCGGGGAAAGGAGGCTTAAGGCGAGGCATACCTCGCTTACCCTCAAGGCTTTCGATAAGGGCGGTTTCCTCACCGCACACGAAAGCACCTGCACCTGCCTTGATACGCATAGTACAGCTAAAACCGCTACCCATTATATTATCACCAAGCCAGCCTGCCTTAACCGCATCCTCGATTGCCGCCTCAAGACGCTTTATCGCCAGAGGATACTCGGCACGGACGTAAACAACTGCCTCAGAGGCACCTATGGCGTAGGCACCTATAAGCATACCCTCTATAAGAGTATGAGGATCGCTTTCGATAACGGCACGGTCCATAAACGCACCGGGGTCACCCTCGTCTGCGTTACATATAAGATACTTTTTGTCAGCAACGGATGCCCTTGCCGCATTCCACTTAAACCAGGTGGGGAAGCCTGCACCGCCTCTGCCTGCAAGACCTGATACCTTTATCTCTTCTATAACGTCCTCAGGGCTCATACCGCTAAGCACCTTTTTAATGGCACCGTAGCCGCCCTTGGCTATGTAAGCGTTGATATCGCTGGGGTCAATAACACCGCAATTGCGGAGTGCAATACGGGTCTGCAAAGCAAGAAACTGCTTATCCTCATCGCTGATTTCCAAAGAAGCAAGAGAGTCAAGATTGCCGCTGCGAGCTGCCGCCGCAATAGCCTCACCGTCCTTGGCGGAAACACGAACAAGGCGTTTTACAAGACTGTCGCCCTCGTAAATATCAACGATAGGCTCAAGATAACACATACCTATACAGCCCGTTATTCCAAGTGTAAAGCTATCCTCGGGCAGGATTGCGGCTTTTATGGAGCCGTAAACCTGCTCAGCACCTGCGGCGATACCGCAGCTGCCCTGTCCAACTACTATCTTCATTATTCAGCCGCCTCCTTCCTTAAGTCCTCAAGTATAGCTATCGCCTTATCGGGGGTAAGAGAGCCGTACGCCACGCCGTTAATCATCATAACGGGAGACAAACTGCAGCAGCCAAGACAGGCAACGTTTTTAAGGGAAAACAGTCCGTCCCCGGTGGTGCCGCCGTCCTCTATGCCCAGATGGGCACAGATTGCCTTCTCTATCTCGCCGGAGCCGTTTACGTGGCAGGCGGTGCCCTTGCAAAGCATTATAAGATACTTGCCTATAGGCTTAAGTCTGAACTGGGTATAAAAGGTAGCCACACCCATTACCTTTGCGGGAGTGCTGCCCATTTTCTCGGCAATATAATATACAACGTCAGTAGGGATATATCCGTAGATATCCTGCGCCTTCTGAAGCACGGTTATAAGGTTACCCTTATCGGCGCCGTAGCTTTCAAGAACAGGGTCAAGTAAGCTGAGGTCACTGCCAGATGAAGAACAATTGCAGTTACACATATAATTTCCTCCTAATCAAAACAACACAAGACAATGTAAACACTGTCCCATTGTATAAAAACTATTCTACATAAAATATACCTTTTTGTCAAGAAGGTAGACGAAAAAATTAAGCCATTTAACAAAAAAACAAGGGTTACCTGACAAAAACTTGCAGATAACCCTATGCCTTTTTATACTTTACAGCTGCTCTGTAATTTCTTCCTCCGCATCAGCAGTCTCACCGACAGCCTCCTCAGAAGCATCCTCCCGCGAGAGCTTTGCACAAAACTCAGAAAAGCCTGCCGCGGTTTGCTTGGCGTATACCTTTGCCTTGTCCGTTGCGGTTTTGCAAAAACGCTTTGCACCGTCTACCACCGCACCGCTGTCAAAGCTAAGGCCTGCCTTGTCATCCTCGCCATCCACGGCGTTACCGGGAATAAGCACGTCAAGGTCAGCCTCCTTGTCGCCCTCTGCCGCTGTGTAGATAACACGGGCGGCTATACTGCGGGCAGACAGCTTTTTTATTTTGTTGTCCTCACCCTTTTCCAGCTTAACGCTGTAGGGAACGAACAGCGCCGCAAGCGCCGTTACCTTTAACCACGTGGGGATAAGCTTATCTTTTGCCATTACAATACACTCCAAATATCAGTTTACGTATCCATTATATCATTCATCCGCCCGATAATCAAGCGTTTTTTGAAAAAAGCTATTGACAAAGACTGCCACAGAAGGCTATAATATGACGAAATCAGTGAGTTCGTGACCATCCTCACTTAAAACAAAACTAGGAGAACGTAAAAAATGAAAAGAATAAAAAGCTTGACCTATGCGGCAATTATCGCAGCCCTCTACGTTGTTTTAAGCTATCTGTCCCACCTGTTTGGCCTGTCCAACGGTGCGGTACAGGTGCGCATCTCGGAGGTGCTGACGGTGTTGCCTTTTTTTACCAGCGCGGCTATCCCCGGTCTTGGCATCGGCTGTCTTATCACCAACCTCGTTACAGGCTGTGCCCCTTGGGACGTGGTTTTTGGCACCCTGGCTACCGTGCTGGGGGCGGTGGGTACTTACCTTTTGCGAAAGGGCACACCTTGGTTGGCACCCATACCGCCGATTGCGGCAAACGTTGCCATCGTTCCCTTCGTTCTGGCTTTGGTCTACGGTGACGGTACCCCTATCCCTCTCCTGGCTCTCAGCATCTTCATCGGCGAATTTATTGCCTGCGGTGTGTTGGGAATGACTTTGTATTATGCAATTAAACGCAGTGACATTTTTAAGCCTTAAGCTCCTTGGTGTACAGGGTTTTGTAGCCTCCGTCAAGGCTTTCCATCAGCACCACGGAGCTTACCCTTTGGCTGACCGAGGGTACGAAAATCACAGGCTCCATATCCGCAAAAAACCGCCTTGCTATGGTAATATGGGGTCTGAATTGCCGTTTCTCTATAAAAAAGCCCTTTTCCCTGAGGGCTTTTGTTATATCCCTTTGTAAATTACTTAAGAACTCGTTTGGTGCTACACCCACGTAATAGGTGTTTCCAAAGCTGCCTGTGCCCGATAATTCTATACTGAAGGGCGGGGTGCTTATACCGTCAAGGACCTGCTTGACCTCCTCTGCCCTGTCGCTTTCCCCGATAAACGCCAGCGTGATATGATACAGCTCCTCGTTTGTATATATTTTTCCCTTTCCAAACAAGCCGAGATTTGTTGCGGCGTTTTTTACGGCTGCATCCACGCTGCGGTCGGTCTTCACGGCTACAAACAAACGCATCTTTACCCCTCCTTTACCGCTTTATTATACTACATTAGCCAAAATATGCAAGGCTTTTTGTTTTTGAGGGTTGTTTTTCTACATTATATACATTGACTTAAATCGCCTGCAGTGCTATAATGCGTGCCGAAATATATTTTTAATGAGGTTAATTATAGTATGGACGCACTTCTTAATAGTCTGGAGAGTGCAAGCACACTGCTTAGCGTAGCTATTGCTCTCGTTGCAGG
Source organism: Eubacteriales bacterium (assembly GCA_045537905.1). Taxonomy (GTDB): domain Bacteria; phylum Bacillota; class Clostridia; order Oscillospirales; family CAG-382; genus SIG636. The sequence continues at coordinate 8,145 of JAZSQJ010000045.1, read as the reverse complement.
TCTTGTTCTCTCCCGTATCGTTAAGCGTTTCGGTATGCCTGCCGTTACAGGCTACCTTATCGCAGGTATTTTGGTTGGCCCCTTCTGTCTGGGTGCTCTGGGTATCCACGGCATTGGCTTTATTTCCCTTGAAAACGCTGAGGAATATAAGATACTCTCCGACTTGGCTTTGGGCTTTATCGCCTTTGCTATCGGTAACGAGTTCCGCCTGAGTGAGCTTAAGGAGACGGGTAAGGCGGCGGCTGTTATCGGCTGCGTGCAGGCACTTACCGCCACCCTGGTGGTGGATGCCGCACTGATTGGACTGCACTTTATCATCGGCGGTGAGATGACTATGCCCGTTGCCATAACTCTTGGTGCTATCGCTACCGCTACCGCCCCTGCCGCAACGTTGATGGTTGTTAAGCAGTACAAGGCTAAGGGTAAGCTTACCAAGCTGCTGCTTCCCATCGTTGCTTTGGACGACGCCGTAGGTCTTATAGTGTTTGCCGCTTCCTTAGGCGTTGCAAAAGCACTTCAAAACGGCAATGCCGGTCTTACTGCCATCATTCTGGAGCCTCTTATTGAGATATTTGCCTCTCTCCTCCTTGGCTTCGTTATGGGTCTTATCCTGTCCTACTCCGAGAAGATGTTTACCTCAGGTAGTAAGCGTCTTTGTCTGGCGGTTACTGCGGTTACCTTTACCGTTGCCCTTTCCATGCTTAAGCTTGAGGTAGGCGGTATACATATCGGCTTCTCCTCCCTGCTGGTTTGCATGATGCTTGGTACCGTTTTCTGCAACATATGCGACTTTTCTGCAGACATTATGGACAGAGCAGACAAGTGGACTATGCCCATTTACATTTTGTTCTTCGTGCTTAGCGGTGCTGAGCTTGACCTTAGCATACTTTCCAACGGTACCGTTGTTCTTATCGGCGCTATTTACATCATCACCCGTTCTATCGGTAAATACGGCGGCGCTTACCTCAGCGCAAAGGCTATGAGGCTTGACAAAAAGGTTACCAACAACCTTGGTATTACCCTGCTTCCCCAGGCAGGCGTTGCCCTTGGTATGTGTATGACTGCCGCTAACAGCTTGGGCACTGACGGTCAGACCATACGCAACATAGTGCTTTTCGGCGTGCTTATTTACGAGCTTGTTGGTCCTACCCTCACTAAGGGCGCTCTTATGAGAGCAGGAGATATCACCCCCAGACCTGCTACTCCTCACGACAAAGAGGTAAGAGAAAAAATATCAAAGGGTTAATAATATAGCCTGTAATCAGGCGTTGTACGTTATGTGGCGGACGACCGACGGTCGTCCGCCACAGCTTTCGTTAAGTCCTCCCCGTTCGTTAAATTTGGCGGTTGCGTGCTTTTTTTGTTTTGGCTTGCCCCTGCAATATGCACGGTGTTCAGAACCGTCTAATTGTCCGTTTTATTTCCCTCCGTTTCTGTCATAATACCCTTGCGACAAGCAAATATGACTTTTACAGGAGGAAAAAACTATGTTTTACTGTGTATTAACAGGCTTTATTACTTTACTTATCAGCGGTCAGGCGTGGATTGCCTTTTCTACAATGGCGGTTGCAGGTCTGGTGTGCCTTGCCATTAACAGCCACAGCGAGGTTATACTCAACAAAAACGGCGGTGTTAAAAGTGCAAGGGTTCTTGGCAGAACCTGCTACTGCAACGGCAAGGATTTACCCAGCCCAAAGGATACGGAGTACACCGTTCTTATCCAGTACCGCAACGGTGACAGGGTACGCTACACTATTAACGGCGACCAAAGCCTTTTTAAGGCACTGCGTCCCTATTTTGGCAAGGCTTAGTAAATAAAAGCTCTTGCAAAAAGGCTTGTACTGTGCTATGCTTTTATCAGACGGATTAAAGGGAGGATAGATTATGCCTAAAAACAGCGGACAAAAGCTTCGTCCTTTATACGTTTTACGGTTACTGTGGGAGAAAACCGATGAAAACCACTCCCTGTCCTGTGCCGATATACTTACCGCTCTGAAGGCTGAGGGCATAGAGGCGGAACGGAAAACCGTATACGACGATATTGCACAGCTGGAGCATTTTGGTTTTGACATAGCCCAGACCAGGGGGAAGGATGGGGGCTACCGACTTATCAGCCGTGACTTTGAGCTGTCGGAGCTGGTCCTTCTGGCGGATGCCGTTCAAAGCAGCCGTTTTATTACGGAAAAGAAAAGCGACGCTCTTATTAAAAAGCTTGCCTCCCTTGCCAGCGTTTATGAAGCCAAGCAGCTTGCCCGTCAGGTGCACGTGGCGGGGCGTATAAAAAATATGGACGAAACCATATTTTATAACGTGGATGCGGTACATACGGCTATAAACGAGGACAGGCAGATACGCTTTACCTACGTGGACTGGAACGAGAACAAAGAGGTTGTTGCCAGACACGGCGGCGCCGTTTACAGAGTTAGTCCCTGGGCTATGTGCTGGGACGACGAGAACTATTATCTGGTTGCCTACGACAGTGCCGCAGAAAAAATAAAGCATTACCGTGTGGACAAGATGCACCGCATTACCCTGTGCGACGAACTTCGCGAGGGGCAGGACGCCGCCGGCTCTTTTGACATCGGTGCCTACTCGGGCAGGCTTTTCTCTATGTTTGGCGGTGAGGAGTGCTTTGTTACCCTCGTTTGCGAAAACAGCCGTGCAGGTATCGTTATTGACAGGTTTGGCAAGGATATACCCTTCCGCAAGGTGGATGGAGAGCATTTTGAGCTTACCGTCAAGGTTGCGCTAAGCAGCCATTTTTACACCTGGCTTATGAACTTTGGAAAAGGAATAGTAATAAAATCACCAAAGAAGGCGATAGACGGCTTTAAGGCGACTGCCTATGCCGCCCTTGCACCCTATGAAACGGAGGATAAAATATGATAGCTTTCAGACTTACGGACAGTGCCCTTCCCTACCGCAAACAATTTGAGTTTATGGCTTCCCTTGGACTTATGGAGCTTAGCGACGGCGGACTTCCCCTTTATATCGAACAGGGTGAGCGTCTTACGCTGAGCATGGATGATAGCGGAGCAAGGCTTGTTTTTAGCTCTACCGCCTCCCTTTTCCGTGGAGCCTTTTCCCTTGGCAGAGGGGTTACGGGCAGCTTTAAGTCTAAATACGAGCTGTGCGGTGAGATGATCGACAACTCCCGCAATTCGGTTACTACCGTAAAAAAGATTAAGGAGCATATTGCCTACAGTGCCGCCTTTGGTCTTAACTGCCTGTATCTTTATAACGAGGATACCTTTGAGGTAGAGGGCGAACCTTACTTTGGTTATATGCGCGGCAGACACAGCAAGGCAGAGCTTAAGGAAATTTGTGCCTTTGCCTCTGATTTTGGCGTGGAAATAGTGCCCTGTATACAGACTCTTGCCCACCTTAACCAGGCACTCCGTTGGAGCTGTTATGCCCCCGTAAAGGATTTTGGCGACACTCTTATGGCTGACGAGGAGGCAAGCTACGCCCTCATTGAAAAGCTTATTGCCACCTGGCGTGACGTTACGCCTACTAAGCATTTACATATAGGTATGGACGAGGCCTTCAGCCTCGGCAGAGGTAAGTATCTGGACAAGCACGGTCTTGTTGACCGCTTTGAGCTGATGTGCCGCCACCTTAAGCGTGTGGCTGATATCTGCGAAAAGTATGACTTTAAGCCTATGATGTGGAGCGATATGTTCTTCCGCCTTATCTTTGGCGGCTACTACACCGACGGGCATATTGACCGTGAGCTTATGGACAAGGTGCCTAAAAACGTTACCCTTGTTTATTGGGACTACTACAGCACCGAGCAGAGCAAGTACAAGGCGCAGGTGGAAAAGCACGCTTTGTTTGAAAACGAGCTTGCCTTTGCCGGCGGCGCCTGGAAATGGAGCGGTTTTACTCCCGCCATTGACCACAGCCTGCGTGTGTCTCCCATGGCCTTTGAAGAGATAGACAAAAAGGGCGTTAAGTACGTTATGATGACCTGCTGGGGTGATGACGGCGCAGACTGTCTTTCCGGCTGTGTACTGCCCGTTCTTGCCCTTTACGGTGCGTATAACTACTTTTCCGGAAGCGAGGCGGAAAGCTTTGCGGCAGAGGACGTTTTGTTTGCCACGGGCTACACCACCAAGGAGTTTTGCCAGCTTTGCCGTCCCTCCGTTACCCCTTGCGAAAACCGTACTCCTTACGCTAACCCTACCAAGTATCTTTTGTACAACGACCCCTTGAAGGGCTTGTTTGACAAGCATACCACCCCCGAGTTTGGTGCTTTTTACGCCGAGTGTGCCGAGGACCTTTACGCCCTGTCTCTCCGCGGGGGCTCCTTTGCCTACCTGTTTGAGGTGCAGGCAAAGCTGTGCTACGCTCTTGAGCTTAAGGCTACCCTGGGTGTGGAGCTTAAGGCAGCCTACGATAAGGGAGACAAGCTTGAACTTGCAAGGCTTGCCAAAGAGATTATACCCGAAACTATTAAGCGTATAGAGGACTTTCACGCTGCCTTCCGCAGGGCTTGGATGAGCGAAAGCAAGGCAGGGGGCTTTGACACCCAGGACATACGCATAGGCGGTATAATTATGAGGCTTAGGATGGCAAAGGAAACGCTGGAGGCATACCTTGACGGACAGACAGACCGCATAGAGGAGCTGGAGGAGGAAAGGCTTCCCTTTGACTGCCGCAGCGCCGACAGCGACAAGTGCCTGACCATAGGTATGAACAGGTACGGCATAACCGCTACGCCTAATATACTTTGAGGGATGTAACAGTACCCCGTCACTCACTTTGCTCGTGTCGGGCATCTCAAAAGCGCAGACCGCAAAAAATTTGTTTTTTACCGTTTAAGAAGTTGGGGCTGTCTCATCAGGCAGCCCTGTTTTAATATAAAACTTATAAAAAAGAACTTACACCGCAAAATACGCAAACGCTTAAGCAGTGGCTTTCAAGGACAAACAGAAAATTTTTATAATAAATTTTTTCGGCATATATTATTGTTTTAAGTTGTGTTTCCGATACGTGCTCAGCTCAAGACCGTCGAGGACGGTTTGTCCCTACATTTTAACCGATACGTTGTATGAAAGAAACACAGCCTTGCTATGGCTTGCAAGGCGAAAAAACTAAATTTTACCAACAACAGGAGGATCGGCACATCATGCCAAGCATAGGCAAATGTGTAAACAATCCTCCCGTACAGTACTGAAGAGAGACGTTTGTTACTGACCGATGCCAACTTAATGAGTACCCCCATCCCTTTTGTTTTCGGCATATTGCACTATACAACTTACTACTTATTATATAAATGTAATATTGACAAAAAGCCTTTGTTGCTGATACAATATTATGTATATTATATGTGGGTTTTTATCTACAGAAAGGTTAGGAATAATATGAAAAAGCTACTTGTACTTTTACTCGTTATCGCTATGTGCATTCCTTGTTTTGGCTCTCTGCAGCTTTTTGCTTCTGCAGCCAGCTCTAACGTGTACATGATAGTTACCAACCCAGGCGAAAACATGAACACGCAGATGAACATAAGCTTCCACGCTAACCCCGGCTATACCGGCTGTTACGTGGAATACACCAAGGCGACGGATACCTCCTTCGCTTCCGCCACCAAGGCAACGGGCACCCAGGATACCGACGACTATCAGTGGTTTTATAACAGACACACCACTATGTCCAACACATCCACCCGTTACACCACCAAGTTTATCCACTACAGTGTAAACCTTACAAATCTTACCCCCAACACCAACTACATATACAGGGTTTGTGACGGTAAGGGTGCTTACTCCGATACCTACGCCTTCAAGACTGCGGGTCAGGATAAGTTTTCTATTATGTGGACCTCTGATACCCACCTTACCAATACCGAGACCGCAAAGATCAACCGTTTTTCCGCTACTACCAACTATCTTTCCACCATCGCTGATTATGAAATCGGTTTGCATTTCAGCACCGGTGACGTTGTTGCCAGCGGCGAAAGACACACCTTCTGGCAGACCGCTTACAACGACCCTTCTATAAAGAAGTACACCTTTGCTATGACTACAGGTAACCACGACGTATTTGACAGTATGATGTCTCAGGACACCACCTATTCCCAGTACTGGAAGGGTGCGCAGTATATGCGTGTTACCAGCAACTACCCCAAGAACAGCTATGTTCAGACCTCCTCCCGTATCAGCGGCTATCTTAACGCCGACGGTTACTCTCAGTACATAGGCTCCACTTCCGATACACTTTTCGATCCCGGTACAGGCTCCTATGCAGGCAAGCAGATTACCGGCGCTAAGGAAGACGTTAACGGCCGTACCTACTGGTTTATTTACAACCGCGTACTGTTTATAATATTTGACTACTATGCAATGACCGCCGGCGCTGAAAAGACCACCGCTTTCAACTGGGCCAACAAGGTTATAGAAGCCAACAAGGGTAAGTACGATTACCTTATTTCCGCTCAGCACATTTATCTCTTTGACGGCGCTTCCGGTACAGACTCCAGCAAGTCTGTTTACGACGCTTATTGCGATTGGGCAAACACCGCAAACGTTGATATACTCCTCTGCGGTGACAACCATATCTATTTCCGTACAGGCTCCCTTATCAACGGTCAGACCAACACCGACCCCGAAAAGGGTACTTACGTACTTCAGGCAGCTGCTATTACCAACACAGGCACCTATCCTCTTTATACAGGTCCCGCAGGCGTTGCGATCAACAGATACTCCAACACCTCCTACATGGGCGGTGCTATTATGAACTTCGACGAGAGAGGTCTTACCCTTGAGGTTGCAGTAAGCCCCGACGGTAACGCAAGCAACTATCAGATATTTGAGACCGTTACTATCCCCAAAAAGCTTCGTTACAACGATATAAACACAGGTATATACACCACCAAGGCACAGCTTAACGTTAAGGAAACCTTTGACGATTCCTCTGCTACCCTTACCTCTATCCCCAGCGGTACCCTTATTGAAGTTAACGCCGCTAACGGTGTTTGGGGCAGAGTTCGTTACAACGGTTACACCGGCTGGATCAACCTTGCAGGCTATACCGCAAGCCACACCACTACCGACGTTACCGCTCCCCAGATGTTTGAGATAAGCAACGTTAACGTTGGTTACGCTTCCGCTCACCTTGTAAACGCTTACACCCCTGCCTACGGTGCTACCATAGCTAACGGCGGTTGGCTGTTCTCCGGCAACGTTACCATAACGGGTGTAAGAGACAGCACCGGTGCATATAAGGTTACCGCGCAGGATACCAGCGGCAACGCAAAGAACACTACCGCTATCCCTGCAAACGGCTGTGTACTGCTTATTAACAAGAGCTATGCCAACTACAGCTCTCTTATGAGTACCCTTGCCGTAGGTAAGTACTTTACCCTTGACAGCGGCAAGGTTACCGTGTACACCGCTAACCCCGGCGAGGCAAACGTTACGCCTACCATTCCCGGTACTGAGCCTGAAGAGCCTACAGAGCTCGTTCCTGCCGATAACTCTGCCTTTGAGGTAGAGGGCGACTATCTGGAAAAGGTAAGCTGCCTTACCACCGCAAAGAGTCTTAAGGACGGCTTTACCAACAAGGACCTTCGTGTTACCGACGCTAAGGGTAACGCCGTTGCCGACGACGCTTACGTTGCAACGGGCTTCACCATCGGTTGCTACGTTGATGGCAAGCTTACCGACAGCGTTACCGTTGTTATAGTAAACGACGTTGACGGCGACGGTATCGTTGCAACGGCTGACTACATTGTTGTTGGTCTTACTCTTAAGAACCTTACCGTGGTTGAGGGTGCCTACAAAAAGGCGGCTGACTCTGACGGTGACAACACTGTAAGTACATCCGACTATATCTCCCTTAAGGCTGTACTTAAGAACTAAAGTATACTTTTATAAAAGCTTTGAAAAGACAAGGGGCGGCAACAGCCGCCCCTTCAGACCGCTGACAAAGGCACAGAGCACGAAAAAGAATAAAATATACTCATTCGAAAGTAGAAAATTCAGGGAAAATTCCCCTGAATTTTCAACATTATATTTGTTTTTTCGTTCAAAACGAACCTCGGCTCACAGTACTCCGGGGTCCCCACAAAAATATATTTTTGTGGGGTGGTATTACAGTTATCGCCTCGGTTCGTCTTGCCTGCACTCTTTCTCAGCACTC
>JAZSQJ010000005.1:0-1806 GCA_045537905.1 Eubacteriales bacterium | reverse complement strand
GCTGAGATGGCAATCATCGAGCTTATCTAAGCTAAACCTTATATAAATAAATAAATTAAGCGGTTGGCAATTTGCCAACCGCTTTTTTGTTGTTTGCCACGACAGGGCGATTTCTAAATTAATAGGGGCGGATATTATCTGCCCGAAAGGTTTTACAATAAATAAAAGGATGCGGGCGATTGATAATCCCTTTACGAGAGTCGTCCCCCTTTGTCAGCTTTGCTGACATTTCCCCCTACTATATTGTACTTTGCGCATTCATAAAAATCAAACAACCCGCCGTTAAAAAACGACGGGTTAAAATGAACTTATACAAAGGCGGAAATACCCTGCCTATGGTTAACGGGCAAGTTCTTCGCGGATAACGTCTGCAATGCCAGTTTCGGTAAGACCGAACTTCTCTAAAAGCTCCCAAGCGGGGCCTGAGTAGCCGTATCTGTCATAAACGCCAACCTTGCGAACCTTAACGGGGCACTCCTCGCTTGTTACTTCAAGCACTGCATCGCCAAGACCGCCGATAACGTTATGCTCCTCAACTGTGATAATCTTGCCTGTTTCCTTAGCGGCTTTGATGATAATGTCACGGTCAATGGGCTTGATGGTGTGGATGTTAATAAGGCGAACGCTGTAGCCTTCTTCCTTAAGCTTTAAGCAAGCCTTTCTGCACTCGTTAACAACAAGACCTGTAGCAATAACGGTAATATCATTACCCTCCTGAAGGGTAATGCCCTTGCCAAGCTCAAACTCGTAGGTATCGGGGTCGTTGAAAGAGTCAATAGCAAGTCTGCCAAGACGAACGTAAACAGGACCGTCAAGCTCAATAGCAGCCTTGGTTGCAGCCTTCATCTCGTAGTGGTCAGCAGGGCAGAGGACTGTCATACCGGGGATAGTACGCATAAGAGCAACGTCCTCAAGGCACTGATGAGTTGCACCGTCTTCGCCTGTGGAGATACCTGCGTGGCTGCCTGCAATCTTAACATTTAAGTGGGGATAGCCAACAGAGTTACGAATCTGCTCGTATGCTCTGCCTGTTGCAAACATTGCAAAGGATGCGGCAACGGGGATTTTGCCACAAGATGCTAAACCTGCGGAAACGCAAACCATATTGCCTTCAGCAATACCGCAGTCGAAGAATCTTTCGGGGAACTCCTTCTTGAAAATTGATGTCTTGGTAGCACCTGCAAGGTCAGCATCAAGAACAACAATGTTTTCGTTTTCTTTAGCAAGCTCGCAAAGAGCCTCGCCAAAGCTTTCTCTGGTTGCTTTTGTTACGATATCTGCCATTGCCTTAACCCTCCAATTCCTTAAGCTGAGCCTCAAGCTCCTTGATAGCCTTTTCGTACTCGTCCTTGTTGGGGCCTTTACCGTGCCAGTCAACCTGGTCTTCCATAAAGCTTACGCCCTTACCCTTAACGGTAGCAGCAAGAATAGCTGTGGGCTTGCCCTTTATTTCCTTAGCTTTGTTAAAAGCAGCTTCAATATCGTCAAAGCAGTGACCGTTAATCTTGATAACCTCGAAGCCAAAGCTTTCGAACTTTTTATCAAGAGGCTCAATACCGCAAACTTCGCTTACCTTACCGTCAATCTGTAAACCATTCTGGTCAACGATAACAACTAAGTTGTCAAGCTTGTTGTGAGCTGCAAACATAGCAGCCTCCCAAACCTGACCCTCTTCGCACTCGCCGTCGCCGAGGATTGTGTAAACGCGGTAGGGGTTATTATCAATCTTAGAAGCCAGGGCCATACCGCAAGCGGCAGAAATACCCTGACCCAAAGAGCCTGTGCTCATATCAATACCGGGGGGTT
>JAZSQJ010000017.1:0-10472 GCA_045537905.1 Eubacteriales bacterium | reverse complement strand
GTAGAAAATTCAGGGAAATTTTCCCTGAATTTTCTCCTTTAGAATGAATATATTTTATTCTTTTTCGTGCTCTGTGCCTTTGTCAGCGGTCTGAGCTCGGTTGCCTCAACCGAGCTTTTGTTCCATCAATTAGTAATTCTGTTTTTTGCGGTCTATGCTTTTTTACAGCCCATATTATTTGCGGACATGTGCCGCAAATAATATACCTTAGTTTCCGCAAGTGCCAACTTGTTGGCGCGCAGGTGCGAACGAACGGAAAGGGTGATTAGTTTATTTCAAGGGGTCCCCACGAAAATGTATTTTCGTGGGGTATCTTCTCGGGGTCCCCGCCACGAACGAAGGGAGTAATGGGGCAATCTTTACATCCCTTTATGTTTATCGGGGTGAATCTTGAACTTATACCCCACTCCCCAAACCGTGTCCAGCGACCAGGACTGGGACACGCCGTTAAGCTTCTCTCTCAGTCTCTTGATATGTACGTCCACGGTGCGGCTGTCGCCCAGATAATCAAAGCCCCATACCTTATCAAGCAGCTGATTTCTTGTAAAAACAAGGTCGTAGTTTGCCGCCAGAAAATATAACAGCTCCAGCTCCTTGGGAGGCAGACTTACAGGCTTGCCCTTGATACGAAGCTCGTACCTCTGCAAGGAAATCTCTATATTTTCAAACTTAACCGTCTCACCGTCGCCGATCTCATGCTTTTCCATACGGCGTGAAACGGCCTTGATACGGGCGTGAAGCTCCTTAAGGTCGTAGGGCTTTACCACGTAGTCGTCGGCACCCATCTCAAGACCCAGCACCTTGTCTATAACCTCGCCCTTTTCGCTTACGACTATAAGCGTTTTGACAAAGCTCTCCCTTATCTCACGGATAAGCTGCAGACCGTCCACCTGTGGGATAGCCACGTTAAGAAGAATAACGTCAGGCTCCCTCATACGGTATGCAACCATAGCCTCAGTACCGTCGTGAGTAACGCTTACCTCATATCCCTCATTGCCCAGATACTGCTTAAGCCTGTCGCTACCTGCTATATCGTCATCTATTATAAGCACCTTAGTCATCATACAGCATTCTCCGTAAAAACACATTTTGTAAATACTTTGTTCACAAATTGATTATACATATACCGACTTAATTTGTCAATATTTAATTTAACGTTTTTTCACATTTTAGTCTTTTTTTATTTATAAATATTTTTTACCTCAGGCTATTGCAAACCTTGGCTGTGTCTGCTATTATAAGGGGTAGCCAAGAAGTTTAAGGATGGTGTGTTTTATATGAAATTAGGTATCGTTGGTTTGCCCAACGTGGGCAAAAGCACTTTGTTTAACGCTCTCACCAGTGCCGCTGCTGAGTCGGCTAACTACCCCTTTTGCACCATAGACCCCAACGTGGGCGTGGTTGCAGTACCCGACAGCAGGCTGGATGCACTGGCTAAGATGTACAACCCCAAGAAGTACACCCCCGCCGTTATTGAGTTTGTTGATATTGCAGGTCTTGTTAAGGGCGCCTCCAAGGGCGAGGGGCTGGGCAACAAGTTCCTTTCCCATATCCGTGAGGTGGACGCTATTATCCACGTGGTACGCTGCTTTGGCGGCTCTGACGTTGTCCACGTTGAGGACGGCGTTGACCCCGTGCGTGACCTTGATATTATTAATACCGAGCTGGTGCTTTCCGATATAGAGATAATGGAAAGGCGTATCGACCGTATAAAAAAGGCTATGAAGGGTGATGCTTCTCTGGCTCCCGCCCTTGCCGCCTCTGAGAAGCTGTTGGAGGCTCTTAACGAGGGCAGATGCGCCCGCACGGTGGAGCTTAGCGAAACCGAAAAGGAGCTGCTGGCAGATGCACCGCTCCTTTCAGGCAAGCCTGTTATCTACGCCGCCAACGTGGACGAGGATACCCTGGCAGGCGGCTTTGACGCTAACCCCTATTACAAGGCTCTTGAGGCGCGTGTTGCGGAAGAAAAGGCGGAGCTTATTGCGGTTTGTGCCCAGATAGAGGCAGACATTGCAGAGCTTGACGAGGAGGACAGGGCACCCTTCCTTGAGGATTTGGGGCTTAAGGAGTCCGGTCTGGCTAAGCTTATCCGTTCCTCCTACCGTTTGCTGGGTCTTATCAGCTTCCTTACCGCAGGTGTTAAGGAGGTTCGCGCCTGGACCATTACCGAGGGTACGAAGGCGCCCGGCGCCGCAGGCAAGATACACAGCGACTTTGAGCGTGGCTTTATCCGTGCCGAGGTGGTTGCCTTTGACGACCTTATGGCAAAGGGCTCTCTTACCGCCGCCAAGGAGGCAGGACTGGTGAGGAGCGAGGGCAAGGAATACGTAATGAAGGACGGAGATATCGTAGAGTTCCGCTTCAACGTCTAGGGCAAAGCGCATAAAAAGGTGTAGAACGCAAGAAAATTTGTTTTTTATCTATATAGTAGCAAAGGGCGGCACGAAGCCGCTCTTTGCTTTTTATATTTTATATTTTCTTGCTTGTGACGAACCTCGCCTTGCAGTACTTAGTACAGCTGGCGGCTTCGGTTCGCCCCATCTACCCTCTTTTTCTGCACTTTGCGGCTTTTTCTGACCGTTGCGCCTTTAACCTATCTTTCAAAAGGTGTAGAACGCAAGAAAATTTAATTTTTGTTTATAAAGTAGTAAAGAGTGGCTTTTTGTGCCACTCTTTACTTTTTGTATTTTATTTTTCTTGCGGTCTCCGCTCTTTTTCTGTGCTTTGCGGCTTTTTCTGACCGTTGCGCTCTCGTAAAACGCCTTTACGGCGTGCAACAAATAGCTTTTACAGTCCTGCGTCGTATTTTAGTATTGCCGTAGCGTCCAGATTGTTTGCCTTACCGTCGCCGTTGTAATCGGCGGCAGTTGCCGCCAGTGCCAGATAGGCCATGGCAGCGTCGTACTTAAGCACCAGGGCACCGTCCAGGTTGTCCGTTTTGCCGTCGCCGTTGACGTCGCCCCTTGCGTATACGGGCACCTCTGCCTCTATGGGGTAAGGGGTGTTGCCGTCCGCCACGGTGCAATCCCTTACAGACTCACCCTTTGCTATGGGGTATATATCTCCGCCAAGGACGGTGGCACCCGTTATACAGCCTTCCGCACCCGACTCGCCCTTGTCGGCACTCTCACACTGACCTGCAATGCCGCCCGACAGAGCTTTGCCATACACGTTGCCAAAGGCAAGGCTGCTTTTTACCGTAGCTCTTGCTCCATAGCCCTCGGCACCTGCCACGCCCACTATACCGCCTGCGGCGGCTTTATCGGCGTTTACGTCCGCATAGGACAGACAGCTGTCCACTTCAGCTATAGTGGCGCCTCCGTTGCTTTTTGCGCCGATAGCACCGCAAACGCCCCCTGCCATACTGCCGTAGCCGTAGCTTGCCCTTACACTGCCGCGGACGGTACAGCTTTTTACTATGCTCTCTGCCCGGGAGGAGGTGGAGATAGCCTCTGCCTTACCGCAGATGCCCCCAACGTAAAGGTCTCCCTTAACCTTGCCCGTAAAGCGACAGTCCTCCACAAGGCACTCTGCATAGCTTCCGTGGGCGGCTGAAAAGACAAATCCAAGGAGACCGCCCGTATAGCAAGCACCCTCTACCGTACCCTCTGCCCTACAGCCCACAACGGCAGAGTAGCCCTTGTAGCAGTAAAGCCTGCCTATAAGCAGGGCGCTGTAGTCACCGCCCTTGACGCAGGCGTCCTCTAAGTTCAGGTTTTTAACGCTCCCGCCTACCACACAGCCAAAAAGACCGCAAAAGTCAGCGTCGCTGTCTATCCTCAGCCCCCTAAGGGTGTGCCCGCCGCCGTCAAAGCTGCCGCAAAAGGGATTGTCTGCCGTGCCTATAGGGGTAAACTCCTCCGTAAGGCTTATGTCCGCCCCAAGGTAAACCTGCACGCCTGCCATATCGTCTCCGCCAAGCACACGCCTTGACAGAGCGTAAAGCTGGTCGGCATTGTTTATATACACCGCCTCCGTGCCGTAAACGGGTAGGCACTGCCCAAGGCACAAAAGGGCAAGTAAAAGTAAAAACAGTTTTTTAAGCATAAAAACGCCCTCCTGTGTTACAGTTTAACACAAAGAAAAGCGTTTTTCAATACGTCATTCTATATCTGACGACAGTAAAAAATCGGGATTAACGTAAGGCTTTACCGCCTCCATAGGTAAAAACAGAGGAAAAGGCTTTTTCAAGGGGCAAAGCCTGCCCCCTTGATAAAAGAAGGCTATACCCTTGGGGCAAAGATAAAAGTTATGGGGTGAGAAATGCTTTTTTAGCTGTTTTTCCCAATCTGCATAAAGGGGCGGAGTCTCCCCGAGACTGCCCACCGCCTCCCCCAGGAGAGGCAACAGCTTTTTTACGGCACCCTTTACAAAAAACCGCCCCGGCTTTATCAAAACGCCCCTGTCCTTACTCCACAGCTTTGCCGTGCGATGGCAGTGCTTTTCCTCACCCATAGTAAGGACGGCGTCCGTGTACAGGGACAGTATATTCTCCCCCTCCAGGCTGATTACCGTATTAAGCACGGCACCGTAGGGTCTTGTCTCACCCTTTGACTCTGCCATAGGTGCCAGCTTGCCCTCCAGATAGGCGCGGAAGCCCTCAGCCATAGCCTTGTAATAAGCCGTAAAGCTTTTTGCAAACGTAGGCGGTGCGTTTTTTGTGACACAGGGCGTACAAAGCCGTGCCAGCACCTTGGGTGGGTCTCCTCCTATGCTTAGCTTTTCGCTCTCAAGAATAACGCAGTTTTCCATACCGCCACCTCCTGTTATATGGGTATGCACTGCGGCGGTATTTTATTTCAGCTTTTCCCGTCTGCCAAGGGTCTTTTTTGGCAGTGCCAGCAGAAAGTCCTGCATACCCCTGGCACTGAAGGGAATGAGGGGCGACATATAAGACACGCCAAAGCTTTTTTTGCGGATAAGACCTATGGCGGTAAGTCCCAGGGCAAACAGCACCCCGTAAAGACCTGCGGCGTAGGCGGCAAGGAGATAAAGATACCGCATAAGCACCAGGGAGGAGGCAAGGGAGGGAACGATAAAGCCTGCCGTTTCCGAAAACGCCACTATCAACAGCACCGAGGTGCCTGCCAGCCCTGCCTCGACGGTGGCGTCCCCAACCAGCAGAGACGCCACAATCCCCACCGCATCACCCACCGTACGGGGCATACGGACGCCTACCTCCCTCACTATCTCAAAGGCGGTAAGCATCAGAAGCATTTCACCTATAAAGGGCAGCTTTACGTCCTTGCCCATCTCCTTTATGGAGTCCATAAGGGGCTTTGGCACCAGAAAGGGGTCGTGGTAGACGGCGGCGGTAAAAATGGCAGGCATAAGCAGGGCGGCAAGGAGGGCAAAAAACCTCAGAAACCGCATGAAGGTGGCATACCAGGCAGGCTTAAGATAGTCCTCGGCAGACTGGATGCATTCTGCAAAAACATAAGGTGCGGTAAGGACGAAGGGACTGCCGTCGCAGATGATGGCAAGCCTGCCTGCCAGCACCTTGGAGGCAACCTTGTCTACCTTTTCACTGCTGCCAAGGCCGGGGAAAAACCCGCCCTGAGGGCACAAAAGCTGCTCTACGTTGCCGCTGTCCACCACGCAGTCTGCCCTTGCCTCCTGCAGACGGCGTCGCACGTCGGAGAGCAGACTCATATCCACCCGCCCCCGGTAATACACTAAAAAAAGACGGGTTTGGGTCAGCTTGCCTATAACAAGCTTTTCGCTCTTAAGACAGGGACTGCGGATAACACGACGCAATGCGGCAAGGTTACCCTCCCCGCTTTCGGTAAACCCTGCCTTGGGGCCCTTTACCGTTACGTCGCTGTCAGGCTCATCCACACTGCGGTAGCTGAAGCTGTCTGCCGCCACCGCCGCAGTATACAGTCTGTCCGTTTCCAGCGCTACCAGGGCGTTGCCCGAAAGCAGGGCGTCGCCCGCTTCCTTTACCGTTTTCGGAGTGCTGAAGGCAGTGCATTGCAGCAGGGAAGAAAACTCTCCGCGGAAATTACCGTCCGTGCTACGCAGTATGGGTGCAATCACCCTTTCACCCACGTAGCCTCTGTCGCAAATGTTTTTTATAAAAAAGCAAGCACCCCTGAAGCCGGTGCCCTCTATGGGTCTCGCCACAAAATCCTCGCATTTGTCAAAAAGCCGCCCCAGCTCTGTGCTAAGGCTTTGTAAAGAGCGGTTTTCCATTTCCCTGCCTCCCATACCCGTTTATATTTTTATAAGGAAATCTTGCCCAAAAGGGGTAAAAAATATTCAGTAAAAATACCTTGCTTTGTTCTTGACATAATGTTGCGGTGAGTGTATAATCATATTAGCAAAGTTTGCGTCTTGACCAATCACCCCGAGGAGGTGTTTTTTGTGCCTAAATTGATTAAAGTAGTATTTGTAATACTTTCCATATTATTAGTAAGCGCCCTTATTCTTGCCTGTGCCAAGGTTATTACTATGGATGACGGCAGTAAGGATAACAGCAGTATCGCTCCCGAAAGCAGTGCACTGCCCTCCGAGGACGGCAGTGAGGAAAGCAGTGCTTTTATCAGCGAGGAGACTACCGAGGACGTAACAAGTGAGGAGACTACTGAGGACGTTACCGGCGAGGAGCCTTCTGAGGAGCCTTCCGAGGAGCCCTCACAGGACGACAGCAGTGTGGCACCCCCTCCTGCGGCCGACGGCGGTACCGACCCCATCACTCCCCCTCCATCAGGCGTGGTAAGTGACGAGGGCGACGTGTTCTTTAACGACAGCCTGTTTGTAGGCCACTCGGTAATGGTTCATTTCAAAAACTACGTTACCAACTGGCGTAAGGACTACAGCGATATACTGGGCAACGCTATCTTCGGCTGCTCCAGCAGCTTCAGCTTTTACAACAACATCCACCAAAGCACTACCCAAGCCGACAACGTTCTGCCTAAGTTTGCAGGTCAAAGCTATAAGATAGAGGACCTGGTGACGGTAACGGGCGTTAAGACCGTATACCTCGGTCTTATGGGGCTTAACGACCTGGGCATGGTTGGCAAGGCGGACACCTGTGCCTCCCTGGTGGCGGATGAGGTGTACCAGTGTATTGAAGCTATCAGGGAAAAGAATCCCGACGTTAATATCGTGGTTCTTTCCTCCACCTACCTTGTACGGGGTATAAACTATCCCAAGCTTAACAACAAGAATATGAGTATGCTTAACGGCTACGTTCTTGACTACTGTAACCAAAACGGCATAGACTTTGTTGACGTGGCTACCCCTCTTACCGACGGCGGCGGATATCTTGCAGGCGTTTACTGCAGTGACAACTATTGCCACCTGAAGCAAAACGCCTACTACGTGTGGCTGGACGTGCTTCGTGATTATGCGGAGCAGAAGTCCCAAGGCACCTGGCAAAACCCCCAAAGCATTCCCTTGTTCAATAATTAAAAACCATAAATAGAAAGGAATTATTATTATGAAGAAAATTGCACTTATGTTATTGGTTGGCGCTATCGCCATGAGCTCCCTTGCCGCTTGCAGCGTTAACACCACAGACAAGGACAACAGCAGCAGCAAGCCGGAGGACTCCAGCGCAGTTGTCAGCACCGAGGCAAGCACCGAGGAGAGCAAGGCTGAGGAGAGCAAGGCTGAGGAAAGCAAGGCAGAGGCTATAAACCTTATCGACCTGGCGGCAGAGCTTAAGACAAAGCTGGTTGCTACCGATACCCTTGATAAGCCTACCGATGAGCTTTACAACGATACCGGCATCGTTGACACCACCTTTAACAACTACGTTTGGTTCAGCGAAATGAGCGGTCTGTCCTCCGAGATGGTTGCTATCTTCGAGGCAAAGTCCGAGGCCGACGTTACCGCCATCAAGGGCTTCCTCGACGGTTATCTCCAGAGCGTTAAGAACCAGATGAAGGACTACAACGCAGATAACTACGATATGGCTACCAAGGCTGTTATCAAGACCAGCGGTCTTTACGTATACATCGTTATCTCCCCCAACGTTACCGAAATCGACTCTATGATAGCCGCTAAGCTGGCGTAAAACAAGAGACCAAGGACGGAAAAAGTAAGTGAATAACAATAACCGAAAGCACCCGTGGCTGTGGATTCTTTTGTGTTTGCCTATGGTGTTTATAGTGTACTTTGCCCTTACCCTTACGGGTGGGAGCATTGACCCCGACAACGTTACGGCGGTAAGCCTTACCACCCCCGACGGCAAGACCGTCGAGCTGGGTGAGGCGGACATCCCCTTTTACGTGGAGATGTATCTGGAGTCTGACCCTCTGGGTGAGCCTCTCCGTGACATAGCAGAGGAAAAGCCTCTGTCCGTTACCATCAGGCAGAAGGCGCTGGATACAAGCTTTGCCCTTTATGCCGAGGCTAACACCAACGGCTGTTTCTTCCGCAAGGAGGACGGCAAGTTTTTCTCCATCCCCTCGGACTTTGCAAAACAGATTTTGCAAAGGGAGGAATGTGCCTTTGTTTACGAAAAGGCGGGACATACCCTGCCCACCCTTAGCTTTATCACCGACGAAAGCACGAAGGCTATTCTGCCCGAGGACTACTCCTGGCAGTACAAAGACATCGGCGGTAACGCCGTAAAGGACGGTATTACCAAGAAAGCAGAAGACTCACAGTTTTTCAGCTTCTACTCCGATGCAGGCTTTGCCCTGCGCTTTTCCAAGGACCCTGCCCAGTACACCGTTACCTTCTATAAGGAGGACGGTACCGCCCTGGATGCGGCAGACGCCGCCGCCCTTATCTTCCCCACCGATACCAAGCTGAGGGCAGTTATCGAGGCGAATTGGGAGCAGGACAGTCACAGCGTAGGCGGCAGTGCCAGCTACAGCTTTGACCTGCTTTACGACGTAATGCCCGAAATTATCCGTTCTACCGAAAACGTTAAGGCAGGCGATATACTTTGTATCGGCTTCCGCCACCTTAGCGAAAGCGAAAAAATCGGGCTTGAGACCCAGCTTGTCACCTCCGATATCCGTGTAAGCTACGGGGAGGACGGCGCCTACGCCCTCCTTCCTATCAGTGCGGCAAACACCGCAGGGGAATACACCCTCAAGTTTACCATCGGCGACGTGGTGAGGAGCATTGAGCTTAACGTAAGCGTAAGCGAGCCTCCCTTTGAGATGTGTACGATGGATACCGAAAGGTACACCAAGTACCTTGCTCCCGAGTTTAAGCAGAGATACGCTTCCCTTATGTCCTCCTGGGCAAGCTCCACCAGCGAGCCTCTTATCAGCACAGGCAGTGCCTTCGGCAAGCCTACCGACGGGGAGACGGTGTACAGCTACGGTACCGACCTGATGGTAAACGGTCTGCCCGACAAGTATCTCCTTGAGGGTATCGACTACAAGCCCGAAAACGGCACGGGCATCAAGGCAAGCCAGCGCGGCGTGGTTATTTACGCCGCCGAGGACGAGGTTCTTGGCAATATGGTGGTTATCGACCACGGCTACGGCATAAAGACCCACTACTACGGTCTTGGTTCGATTGGCAAGGCTGTGGGTGACACGGTACAAAAGGGCGAAATAATAGGCACCGCAGGCGTTTCGGGTCTGGTATACAACGACTCCGGCGAAAAGGTACCTACACTGCACTTTTACGTAAGCCTTGACGGCGTGTACGTAAACCCAGCTCCTTTGTTTGAGGACGGACTTTACATCCTTAATTAAAACCGAATAATAATCAACACGGAATTGTCTTAAACAGCAGTTCCGTGTTTTTTTACGCCTCCGTTGGGTTTCACACCGAGCAGAAACAACCCGACGGTAAGCAAAAGCCTCGTCGCCGCCAGGACGAAACGAAGCGGTTAAATCGTAGGGACAAACCGTCTCTCGACGGTTCTAAACAAAACGGGTAAATTACACCCGCCACATTTAACGAAAAACGCCCTACGAAATGTTTCATAACAAATTTTTACGGTACGTATTCCCGTTTTGGGATACGCCTCCCATATATCCTACGTTTAGGACCGTCGAGGACGGTTTGTCCCTACGAGGTGCTACGCCTCACGCCCAATCAAAACCGCAACGCCGTCTATAACCGTCACCACGGCGAGAGCAAGCCCTCGCCCTACGGTGCTATGCGTTACGCCTCAACAAAAGCCATAGGGAATGCCATCCCTTACGCCATATCAAAACACACCGTTTATGCACCTTAGGTCAGCACCCCCCTTGGGGATAGGAAAAAATGTTCAGAATGGTCGAGCAGAACCCGAAGCTGTACTTGGTACTGCGAGCGGTTCTGTCTCGTCCATAGCAAAAATTATTTAATATAAAAAATTTAGAGTGGCAATCTGCCGCTCTAAATATCCAATTAAATATTAAATGTAATTTCTTGCAGTCCGGACTTTTTTTACATCCCCCTTGGGGATAGGAAAAAATGTTCAGAATGGGCGAAAACCGCCCGATAGCTGTACTAAGTACTGCAAGGGCGGTTTTCGTCCATAGCAAAAAAATTATAATTAAATAAAAAAC
>JAZSQJ010000052.1:0-4862 GCA_045537905.1 Eubacteriales bacterium | reverse complement strand
AAATGCAGAAAATTCAGGGATGCCTTCCCTGAATTTTCTACTTTAGAATGAGTATATTTTATTTTTTTCGTGCTCTGTGCCTTTGTCAGCGGTCTGAAGCTCGGTTCAAACACCGAGCTTTTGTTCTATTAATTTATAATTCAATTAAGGATTTTGGAGATGCAGTCAAATTCCTGCACCCGTCCTCTGTCACAAGCACCATATCCTCTATCCTTACGCCGCCAAAGCCTTCTATATAAATGCCCGGCTCTACGGTCATAAGCATACCCGCTTTAATCACCGCCTCGCTTTTTGGAGAGCAGGCAGGCGCCTCGTGTATCTCCAAGCCCAAGGAGTGGCCTGTGGAATGGGTAAAGTAGCTTCCGTAGCCTGCTTCCGCTATAACGCCTCTTGCGGCGGCATCCACCGCCCTGCATGAAACGCCGTCCTTTATTGCAGCCAGCGCCCTCTCCTGCGCCTCAAGCACCGTACCGTATACACGACGCATCTCCTCGCTAGCCTTACCAAGCACCACCGTCCTCGTCATATCGGAGCAATACCCACCGTAGCGGGCACCGAAATCCATAGTGAAAAAGGCGTTTTCCTTAAGAAGGCTGCCGTCGGGAGTGCCGTGGGGCAGCGCACTTTTAAGTCCGCTTACCGCTATGGTATCAAAGGCAAGACCGTCTGCGCCCTGCTTTTTCATAAAGTATTCCATCTCGGCGGCAACCTCCGCCTCACTCATACCCACACGGATAAAGCCCAGGATGTGGGAGAAGCAAGCGTCGGTTATACTCTGCGCCTTTTCGATAAGAGCTATCTCTGCCGCCGTTTTTATCTGCCTTGCCTCGCCGCAGACGTCCTTTACAGGGATAAACTCTATATCGGGCATAGCCTTTTTTAACCGTTCAAGCTCGTCTAAGGTTGTGGCCGTAGACTCTATTATTAAGCGTTTAACGTCCCTTGCCCCCACGTAGGCATAGACGTCCGCCATAAGACCCACGGTGCTTCTTACCACCTTTACCCCCGGAAGCTTCTTGCTCTCTGCCGAAAGAGCGTATCGCATATCCAGAAACAGCACCGTCTCGTCCTCCAGACACAGCACCGCACCCTCAGTGGACGGAAAGCCCGTAAGGTACATGCGGTTTACCCCGTCTATAAACAGGGCACCCTCGGCGCCCTTTTCTTTTGCCACACTGTACGCCTTGTTTATCATTTTTTACTCCTTAGCCTCGTTAAGCAGCTTTTTCAGCTCCTCTGCGCTGTAGTTGTACACTATATCGCAAAACTGGCATCTAAGCTCCGCACTGCCCTCTTTTATCATATCCTCCAGCTCTGCCTTGCCAAGGGATACCAGCGCCTTGTCCGTCTTCTGACGGTTGCACACACAGCGATAGTCAGCACGCATACTGTCAAACAGCTCAAAATCAATGCCCTTAAGGTACATTGCCGCTATCTCCTCCAGGGGCTTATCCTCTACAAGGGTGCTGATAGGCGGTATGCTTTTAAGGTTTTCCTCCAGCTTGTCTATAATCTCCTCGTCGGCAAAGGGCAGAAGCTGAAGCAGCACGCCCCCTGCGGAGATACACTTATAATCCTTGCCCACTCTTACGCCAAGGGCGCATACGGTGGGTGTTTGCTCACTTTGGGCATAGTAGGCGGCAATGTCCTCTGCCACCTCGCCGCTTTTGATGGTGAGGGCGCCCACGTAGGGCTCCTCAAGGCCCGCCGCATCACGAAGGACGTACATAGTGCCCTTGCCGATAGCCGCCGCCACGTTAAGCTTACCGCTTGCATACTTGGGTGGGTCTGCCGCAGGGTTTTGGATAAAGCCCCTTACGTTGCCCATATAGTCAGAGCTGGCAACTACCGACCCTGCCTCGCCGTCGCCCTTGAAGCGAAGGGTCAGCAAATCGTCCTTCTCACCCAGAAGGCTACCCATCATAGAAGCCGCCGTAAGCACCCTGCCCAGCGCCGCCGTAGCCGTGGGCGCCGTGGTGTGAATGTCTACGGCACGGTTTACTATATTAGTGCTGTTAAGCACTATTATCCTGGCACTACCATCTTTAGTAATGCCTCTTATTAAATTATCCATAAATTACATCTCTCCTATCCCTGAGCTTTGCCGCCAACGCTTTTGGCTACGATATAAGCCTTTTCGCTTTCCCGGGTAAACTCGCCCATATCAGTGCCGCCGTAAACTGCCAGCACCTCAAAGCCGCACCTTGCAAGCAGGCTCTTTATTCTGGGTATCAGATACCTGCGCTGACGCTGTACGTCGTCCCCGCGAAGGTAGCTGCCCCCACGCTGTCTTTCAAAATAGCTGAGGTAAAAATCGCAGTGCCCGCTTTTTTTGTTGTAGCTGTTCTGCCACACCAGCATACCGCCCTTGTCCTCGTAGACGTACGCCTTGTCCCCAAAGATATGCTCGTACCTGTAGGGGGTGTTTATATCAAACAGAAAGATACCGCCCTTTTCCGTATAGTTGTTTACCAGAGAGAAGCACGCCTCTACTTCCTTTTCCGACAGCAGATAGTTAATGCAATCGTAGGTGCAAAGAGTTGCCTGCACGGTGCCGTACAGCTCAAAGTCACGCATATCCTGGCAGGAAAACAAAACGCCCTGTCCCTCGCAACACCTGTTTGCCTCGTCAAGCATCTCCTCCGAGCCGTCAACCGCCGCTACGTCGTAGCCCTTCTCCGCAAGAAGCCTCGTAAGATTACCCGTGCCGCAACCCAGGTCAAGAACCTCTTTTACCTCTATATCGCTGTATTTTGCTATAATCTGCTCAAAAAAAGCAAGATACTCCTCGTAGGAAACGGAGTTAAAGCGGTCGTAGCAGGAAGCAATAAGCTCAAAGCCTGTGTTCATTCCCCATCCTTCTCCAATCTGTCGATAATCAGCTTGTAGCCGCCGCTGCCGTAACGCAGACAACGGTTTACACGGGTAACCGTGGCGGTAGAGATGCCCGTAGCGTCACATATCTGCTGGTAGGTCATACCCTCGCACAGCATTTTGGCAACGCTTATGCGGTTTGCCATCTCCGTAAGCTCCGCAATTGTGCAAACGTCCTGCAGGAACGCCGCCGCCTCCTCCAGAGTCTCCAGTGCCGCCAAAGCGGTGTAAAGATACTTTGTGTTTTGGTTGTCAAAATTGCCCGTACTATTCATAGCCGTTTCTCCTTGCACCGTTTTTGGGTCTTTTACAATTATAATACATTTTACGCCGCTTTACAATAGGCAAAGCTACTTTTTTACCTCCGCAAAATCGTTGGCTAAAAGCAGTGCGTAGCATATACTGACACTGTGGTGTGTTTTTCGACACATCAAAACCGACAAGGAAAGGTGATTTTATGACAGACAAAGAATTTTGCCCCGATATAGATACCGCCGCAGGTCTGTTTTGCGAAAGGAAGGAGCCCTGGGTGCTGGCTATGGCTTACGTGCCCTGGCAGGAATGGAACGAAGCCTACGACGAGGAAACTGCCTTGCAGAGAGGCACCCTGTTCCCTGAGCTTGACAAGCCCTTTTTAGGCAGAAAGCAGGTACGCCATGGATAAAAGAAACGCTCTTCTTAAAAAGATAATGGTGGCAGACTTTGCCATGCACGAGGCGGCGCTGTTTCTTGACACTCATCCCGATAACTCCAAGGCTCTCGCCTACTACCGCAAGATGCAGGAACGCCGCGAGGCTCTTGCAGAGCAGTTCCGTAAGGACTTTGGACCCCTGACCTACTACGAGGTTAAAAGCAGCAAGTGGAACTGGATAGACACGCCTTGGCCGTGGCAGAACTGACAGGAGGGTATATATATGTGGATATATGATAAGAAGCTGCAATTCCCCGTAAACATCAAAAACCCTAACCCAAAGCTGGCAAAGCTTATAATATCCCAATTTGGCGGCCCCGACGGTGAGCTGGGCGCATCTATGCGCTACCTCAGCCAACGCTACACCATGCCCTATAAGGAGGTTATCGGCGCCCTTACTGACATAGGCACCGAGGAGCTTGCCCATATGGAAATGGTTTGCGCCATCGTGTATCAGCTTACCAAAAACCTCTCTATGGAGGAAATAAAGGAAAGCGGATTTGACGCCTACTTCGTTGACCACACCACGGGTCTGTACCCCGTTGCCGCCAGCGGTGTGCCGTGGAACGCCAACACCTTCCAGTCTACAGGCGACGCCATAGCCGACATTATGGAGGATATGGCAGCAGAGCAGAAGGCACGGAAGACCTACGACAACATTCTGCGTTTTGCCGACGACCCCGACGTAAGGGAGCCTATTAAGTTCCTTCGTCAAAGGGAGCTGGTACACTTCCAACGCTTCGGGGAAAGCTTACGCATTATTCAAGACAACCTTGACAGCAAAAACTTTTACGCCTTTAATCCCGAGTTTGACAAATAGCAAAAAACACCCTTACGGGTGTTGACAATTGTAGTTTTACTTGTTATAATAAGGTGAAGCAAGGCACACCGTATAGACGGTTAGTCCTTAAAATTGGTTAAAAAGAAAATAACCGCATCTTTTCCGTGATGTTCTTAACGGAGAATTGGTGGGTGGTATGTAACCGGAAGGTGTAAAAACCTTCCGGTTATTACTTTTTATGCGGTTTTTGCTGTAGGTTCTGCGAGGACTTCGATTACAGGGACTCCATCCTGTTCGGGAAGACGGAAGGTGTAGCGGATAATGATGGGATTGCCCGCCGTTCGGGAGTATTTCTCGAACTTCTCGTACACCTCTATCCTGCGGATGAAGACTCTCAGCAGTTCGGGTGTCAGCTTCGGCATCTCGATATACTGCTTTGCATCACGGATAAATTGCTGTATGCATTGGTCACGCATATCCATTCTTTCGATGCTCTCCGCAAGCTCTTGCAACTCA
>JAZSQJ010000086.1:0-10025 GCA_045537905.1 Eubacteriales bacterium | reverse complement strand
AACATTCCGTGGGCGTTTTCCGTTAAATGCGGTGGGTGGTATTTACCCGTTTTGTTTAGGACCGTCGAGGACGCCGGTCCCTACAAAATACCCGCCTCGTTTCATCACAATTTGCGGTGCCGTCCGAAACCCCCGTCTCGTTTCATCACAATTTGCGGTGCCGTCCGAAACCCCCGCCTCGTTTCATCACAATTTCCGGTGCCGTCCGCAATAAACCGTTCCGTTTAATCGACAACCGAACCGTGGGGGTAATATGTATGGGGCGATACGCCCCTTTTGCTGTTTTACTGTCCTTTTACCGCACTTAACAAAATCACTGCGTCTTCTTTGGTAAGGTTTCCGTCTCTTTCGTAAAAGGCGCTGCTTATGCTTGCCGCACCCTCCGTTAACGCCTTTTCCGTCATCTCCACCGCCTCCCTGAGGGTTATGGCATCCTTGGGGCGGAAGGTAGGGCTATCCACCTTTATAAAACCGCTGGTAACGGCGGTTTCCAGATACATCCGCTTCTCCCTGCTTTCCTTGCCCGTATCGGTAAAAATATCCGTGGGATAGGGCTTGTGGGGCAGGGCGGCTCCTGCAGCTGTGACCAGCATCACCGCAAAGTCTATGCGGCTTACCTCCTCGGCAGGCTCAAAATAATAGCTGTTGCCTATAAGGGTGTAGGTTACCAGCTCCTCCTCGGCGGCACGGATTGCCGCCAGGTGGGCGGCGCTGTCCCTCATATCCGCAAAATATATGCCGCTTTTGCTCTCCGTTACCTTGATGTCCACCGTGGCGCTGTCGCTTTTGTTGCCAAAGCTGTCCACCGCAGTGTAAACAAAGCTGTCCGCACCCAAAAAGCCCTCCCTTGGAGTGTAGGTCAGTACCCCGTCCTCTACGTGGAGGGTGCCTCCGTGGGGGTAACGCCGGATTAGCTGGGTGGTTTTGTCACCGTCGGGGTCGTAAACCCCAAGCGCCGCACTGACCGTCAGGTTTTTGTAGGTCTCCACCGTGGTGGACACTGCCACGGGAGGCATATTCTCCCTTTCGGCATAGCGTATAACGCATTTGCTTTCCTTGCCCTCCCAGCCTACGGCGGCAACGGAAAAGCTAAAGCAGGTCTCCCCCTCAAAGGAGCGGCTGGGCACGAAGCTAAGGTAGCTAAGCCCCGACAGGGACACACGCTGACCCGGGAACACGTCCACCCCTGCCAGCTTCAGTACGCCGTCGCTCAGCGGGGGCGTTTTCGTCACGGTAAGGTACTCGAAGTCCGTGCCTGTAAGGGTAAGAAACTCCTCGGCGCTGAAGCTGACCCTTGCTCCCCCCGCACAGCATTTTACAAGGCGGCTTTCTGCCCTGATTACCTCCAGGGCAGGGGACAGGGCAGACACCGAGGTGCCGCACACAAAAAGCAACGCCAGCACAAGACAGCTTAAACGGAATAGTCTTTTCATACAAAGCCCTCTTTCAAAAAAATCTTTACCCTATTTTGCCACAAAAAATGGTGCTTTATGCAAATTTCTACCTTGAAAAAAGGCATAATAAATGATACAATAATATACAGACGGAAAAACCAAAAGGAAAGGCGGATTATTATGCGTCCTAACAGACTTTTTATAGTTGTTCCCTGTTATAACGAGGAGGAGGTACTGCCCGAGACCTCAAGGAGACTGCTTGCCAAGATGGAGGCTCTTATTGCAGAGGGTAAGATCGCACCCGACAGCCGTATTGCCCTGGTAAACGACGGCAGTAAGGATAAAACCTGGCAGATTATTACGGAGCTTCATAAAAGCAACCCCCTGTTTACGGGTATAAATCTCAGCCGCAACCGCGGACACCAGAACGCACTTCTCGGCGGTCTTATGACCGTTATGGACGAGGCGGATATGGCTATATCCATGGATGCGGATTTGCAGGACGATATCAACGCCGTTGACGAGATGGTGGATAAGTACCACGCAGGCTGTGATATAGTTTACGGTGTGCGCAGTAAGCGTAAAACCGACAGCTTTTTCAAACGTTTTACCGCTGAGAGCTTTTACAGGCTTATGGACAAGATGGGTGCAAAGACCGTGTTTAACCACGCAGACTACCGTCTTATGAGCAAGCGTGCCCTGGAGGGGCTTGCCCGGTTTAAGGAGGTTAATCTGTTCCTTCGCGGCATCGTGCCTATGATAGGCTACCCCTCTGACGTGGTTTACTACGAGAGGGCGGAAAGGTTTGCAGGGGAAAGCAAGTACCCCCTTAAGAAGATGATTGCCTTTTCCATAGAGGGGATTACCTCCCTGTCCACCACCCCTATCAAGCTTATAACCAAGCTGGGTCTGCTTATGTTTTTCGTAAGCGTGGCTATGCTGATATATTCCGTTGTCCGTCTGTGTCTGGGTCATACCGTGGCAGGTTGGGCAAGCATTATCGTTTCTATCTGGGCGATAGGAGGACTGCTTATGACCTCGGTAGGCGTGGTAGGCGCTTATATCGGTAAGATTTATCTGGAAAGCAAGGAAAGACCCAGATACATTATCCAGGACTATCTGGAAAAGGATGACGAGGACAAGCAGTAATGGCACACCCTATCAAGCATTTCAAAACCATAACGAAGCACCGTCATAAGGTTATCGCTCACTGCCGAAGGGCAGGGATACTGTGGCAGGGACTGCGGCACGATTTGTCCAAGTACAGCCCCGTGGAGTTTTTTGCAGGTGCAAAATACTACGCAGGCACCCACAGCCCCAACGAAAACGAGCGTAGGGATAAGGGCTACTCTACAGCCTGGATGCACCACAAGGGACGTAACCGTCACCACTTTGAGTATTGGACCGACGTAAACCCCGGGACAAAGCGGGTGGAGCCCGTGCCTATGCCCATAAGGTACGTGGCAGAGATGTTTTGCGACCGTGTGGCGGCAAGCAAGATTTATAAGGGCAAGGAGTATACCGACGCCCACCCTCTGGAGTATTTCAAAAACGGCGAGAGCCACCGTGTTATCCACCCCGAAACAAGCCGTATCCTTGAGAGCTGGCTGACCGTCCTTGCCAACGAAGGCGAGGATAAGGCTTTTAGCGTCATTAAAAAGGCGGTAAAAGAGGCAAAAAACCGTTAATCGGTTACGGCATACAAATTGAATATATAAATTAATCCGATAACAAAAATAAGGTAAAGTGTTTATTGCACTTTACCTTATTGATATTATGTGTTAAAATATACTATGCTTCGAGAACGGCTTTGGTATCCCTTGCGATAACAAGCTCCTCGTTGGTAGGGATAACGAATACGCGAACCCTGGAGTCCTCTGCAGAGATGTCGCAGGGAGCAGGGAGGTTGCGTGCGTTAGCGTTCTTCTCAGGGTCAACCTTGATGCCGAGATAGTCAAGCTCAGCCAAAGCGTCAACACGAACAGCCTTATCGTTCTCACCGATACCTGCGGTAAATACGATAGCGTCAACGCCGTTCATAGCGGCGGTGTAGGAGCCGATAAACTTCTTGATGCCGTAAACAAGTATCTCGTAAGCCAGCTTAGCGTCAGCGTTGCCTGCGTCCATAGCGGCGTGAACGTCACGAAGGTCGCTGGAAACACCGGAAACACCAAGCAGACCGCACTTTTTGTTCATCCAGTTGCCGATATCCTTGGTAGCGATGCCCTCTTTTTCCATAACGAAGGGAACGATGGCAGCGTCGATAGCGCCGCAACGGGAGCCCATAATGATACCGTCAAGGGGAGTAAAGCCCATACTGGTATCAACAACCTTGCCGCCCTTAACTGCGCTGATAGAGGAGCCGTTGCCAAGGTGGCAGGTGATAATCTTGGTTTCCTCAACGGGCTTGTCAAGGTACTTGGCGCATTCCTGCGCAACGTAGCGGTGGGAGGTACCGTGGGCACCGTAACGCTTGATATTATGCTTTCTTGCAACCTTTATGTCGATAGGATAGGTGCAGGCATAGTCGGGCATAGTAGAGTGGAAAGAGGTGTCGATAACCATAACCATTGGAGTGTCACCCATAACTGCCTGACAACCCTTTATACCCTCAAGGTGAGGACCTGTGTGGAGGGGCGCAAGGTCAATACACTGCTCAAGAACCTTAAAGGTCTCCTCAGTAACGAGGGTAGGCTTGGTAAGCCAGGGACCGCCCTGTACTACACGGTGGCCAACGGCAGAGATGTCGCTAACGCTTTTGATAACGCCGTGATCGGCACTGACAAGGGCATCTATCATCGCCTTGGTAGCGGCGGTATGGTTGGGCATATCAATAAGCTCCTTGTATTCCTTGCCGTTTACAAGGTTCTTGTGGCTGATGCCACTGCCCTCAAGAGTAATTCTGTCACAAAGACCCTTTGCAAGCACCTTCTCGGTATCCATATCAAAAAGCTGATACTTAAGAGAGGAGCTGCCTGCGTTTACTACAAGTATAAACATAACGTTCTCCTTAAAGTTATTTTTTCTCATTCCTATATATTATACTACTAAAAAATTCCAAATGCAATAGAAAAGGTGCAAGATTATGGAAAAACAACAAAAGGTTGCCGCAGTTATTTGCGAGTATAACCCCTTCCACTACGGACACGCCCATCAGATTAATATAATGAAGGAAAACGCCGAGCTTTGTATCGGTATTATGAGCGGCTCCTTCGTTCAGCGGGGCACCCTTGCCACCCACGACAAGTACCTTCGTGCCGCCGCTGCGGTGGAGGCAGGGCTGGATTTGGTGCTGGAGCTTCCTTTCCCTTACTGCTGCTCCTCCGCTGCAGACTTTGCCGCAGCAGGGGTATACGTGGCCGCCGCCGTAGGTGCAAGCCACCTTGTTTTCGGCGCAGAGGACGAGGGAGCGCTGTTTGACCGCCTGTCAGAGCTGCTTGAGGAAAACGCCCTGACTGACAAGGCAAAAACTCTTATGGAGGCAGACAAAAGCCTGTCCTACCCCAAGGCGCTGTCCCTTGCCGCCGCAGAGCTTGGCGGCGCAAAGCTGGGCGAGGCTATCGCCAGACCTAACAACATTCTGGGGCTTGAGTACGTGTCTGCCATAAAAAAAGGCGGTTTCATGCTGACACCCTTTCCCATCCGGCGGAAAGCGGGGCTTGCCTCCTCCAGCGAGCTGAGGGCAAAGGAGGATTTTACAAAGGATATTCCATACCCTCAGTATTTTTCCGAGGCAAGACGGACAATATATCCGGTAGAGCCCTGGCTGATGCACCTGATACGCCACGGCAGCTACGAGGGTCTGTACTGCATCGACACCACCCTTGCCGCTACCCTGAAAAAAGCCGCCCTTGACAGTGCGTGCATTGAGGAGACGGTAAAAAAGGCAACGAGCAAGGTCTACACCGCCGCCCGTATCCGCCGTGCCATTCTCGCCCTCTGGCTGGGGATAGAGACAAGCCGGGTCAAAGCAAAGCCCGCCTTTACCAACCTGCTTGCCGCAAACAAAAGGGGCACGGAACATCTTAGCAAAATCAAAAAGACCGCAGGCATACCCATAATAACAAAGCCTGCCTCCTATAAAAGCCTTTGCGACCCTGCCGTCTACGAAAAGGCTCTCAGAGCAGAGGAGCTGGCTATGCTGTGCAGCGGAGAAATGACAAAATACAGCTCGCCTTTGTGTAAAACCCCCAAAATCATCACCTGTTATTAGTAACAAATAGTCAAAAACTGTACTTGACTTTGGGGTTATAAGATGATAAAATACACGCCGTAGGCAAAATATTACTATTTGATTTTAAGGAGACAATTACAAATGAAAAAGACAATCGCTTTAATTCTTTGCGTACTTTTCGCACTTACCGCTTTCGCAGCTTGCGCTACCGAGGACAAGGACAACACTTCTAAGGACGCTTCCAAGGACGCTTCCGTAGAGGCTTCCACCGCTGCTTCCTCTGAAGACGCTACCTCTGAAGAGACTT
This sequence comes from Eubacteriales bacterium, assembly GCA_045537905.1. Classification (GTDB taxonomy): domain Bacteria; phylum Bacillota; class Clostridia; order Oscillospirales; family CAG-382; genus SIG636. Next base: position 4,150 of record JAZSQJ010000086.1, on the reverse strand, counting down.
CTGAGGCTTCCGAGTCTTCTGACGCTTCTGTTGAATCCTCTGAGGCTTCCGTAGAGTCTACCGAGTCTTCTGAGGCTTCCGCTGAGTCTTCCGAAGCTTCTGCTGAATCTTCTGAAGTTGCATCTGCTGAAAGCTCTGAAGCTTCTGCCGCATAACTTAAGATAAGTTAAAAAAGGAACAGGCTGTGCACCGCACAGCCTGTTTTTTTGTCGGGCAATTTGGGTAGCACCTTGTAGGGACCGGCGTCCTCGACGGTCCTAAGCGTGGCATATATGCGAGGCATAGCCCAAAACGGTAATACATACCGTAAAAATCGTTGTGAAAACACACCGTAAGGCATTACCGTTACCGTGAAGGGGGTAATTTACCCGCTACGTTTAGGACCGTCGGGGACGCCGGTCCCTACAAAATACCCGTCACGCATCATCATGATTTGCGGTGCCGCTTTTAACCGTTGCGGTTCGTTAATGACCGTCGCGCATCACCGTAATTTGCGGCGTTATCATTATCATTTATACCCGACAAAAACAAAAAACGGCTGAAAAAGCCGTTTTTTGCATATTAACTTAAAAATCCTTATTTGAAAATAATGTGCTTTTGGACAAAATAGTTTACAAAGAACAGCAGCACGTCTACAGGCAGCTTTATAATCGCTTTGTTCGCACCCATATCCGTAAACAGCATCACCAGCATAGAGCCTACCGAAACCACCGACAGTGCCAGCATATAGTACGCCAGGGTAGTACGCCAGTCGGGCTTGGAATGGAACACCAGCTTAAGGGACATCTGATAATTAATAGTGGAGCTTACCGCCCTTGCGGCAAGATACGCCCACTCTGCTTGGCAGGGTGTCCAGGTAATAAGGGCAAGGTACATCAGGTAGTCCAGCAGGGTACAGGAAAGGGAAGCGAAGGTAAACTTAAGCACCTGACCGAAAACCACCAGGCTATCCCTTATGGGATGGAAATGGGAGGAGGCGTTGCCGTCGATATATATAGTCTCAATAGTAGTTTCTATAACGGGTATACCCCACTTTTTAAGGCCCAACAGCACGTTCATCTCATACTCGTACCTGTTGCCCTCGGCAGTGATAAGCTTGTCCGCAGTCTTGTAGGAAAACCCTCGGAGCCCCGTTTGGGTATCGGATATTTTATTGTGGGTAGCAAGGAAAAAGCACATACGGGTAAAGCCGTTACCGAAACGGCTTCTTGCAGGCATACCCTTAAAGTTACGCACACCCAGCACCAAAGCGTCGGGAGACTTTACAGCCAGTTCTGCCACCGTTTTTATATCCTTAATGCAATGCTGTCCGTCCGCATCGGCGGTAACAGCCACCCACTCCTTGCCCGTGCCTTGGAGATGGGAGATGGCGGTCTTAAGGGCGGCGCCCTTGCCACGGTTTACCTCGTGGGTAATAAGGCTTGCCCCTGCCTTAACGGCGGCGTCAAACATAGGCAGACACTCTTCCTTACTGCCGTCGTTTATAACCAAAACCTCGAAATCCGCCACAAGACCCTCCACCAGCTTCACAAAGGGCGTGTCGGGATTATAGGCAGGGATAATTACTGTTACGTCAGGCATAGATACCCTCCTTGGTATTTATGTCGGTATTTTAATCAATTTACAGACAGTATACCACAACAGCTGGTACAATTCAAGAGCTTATTGCACATTTTTAGCCTGTTGACAAAACAAACGGCTCTTGGTATAATATACTTATCTTATTGAGGAGATGTATATTATGAAAAGAATTGCTTGTTTGCTTATATGTCTTGTTGCCTGTCTTTCCGTAATGCAGTCCTGTATAGGTGAGAAACGGCACGACGTACAGGTGGCTATTATCGAGACCACTCTCCACCGTGAAAACCCCGAGGGGCCCCTTGGCAACAAGGACTACCCCTACGGCACCCCTGTGACTGATAGCGACATCAAGACCAGCGCGGCAGCCTACTCCGACTACGTACAGGCTCAGGGCAATATGGTACACCCCGGCTTTATGCGTCTTAAGGAGATATACGTGCAGAACATCAACAGCGAGGACTGCTACGTCCGTGTTGTTGCAACCTTCCCTGCGGCTTTCTGCAAGAAGGATGGGCCTATTATGGACGTCTACTACTGTACCGAGGCAGAGAAGGACACCCAGCGTGGCTTTACCGTAAGCGAAAGCTACGATACCGAGGGTAACTACATTATGGTGTTTACCTACCGGAAGCCCCTTGCAAAGGACCAGGTAACCTATTTCCCCTCCCTGTGTGCCTTTGGTATAAGCGACAGCGTTTCCTCCGCTAAGATAATGGAGGCCTTTGAGGCGTTGGGGGACAGACCCTTTGACGTGGCAGTTGTTGCCCACGCCATCGCCGCCAAGGGATATAACAACGCTACCGAGGCTTTTGAGGATTACGACAAGCACGCCGCAGAGTAAAGCGTCAAGCAAAACAGTAATAAATAACGCCCTTTTTTGTGTAAATAACTTGACAAAAAGGGCGTCTTGTTATAAAATACAAGTTGATAAAATGTATTTTTTTCTGAAAAGGAGTTGTATTTATGAAGATTATATACAGAGACGGTACCGTAGCGGAATGTCCTGCAGAGCTGGAGCAGGAGGTTATCCGTCACAGTGCCGCCCACATAATGGCACAGGCTATCAGCCGTTTGTTCCCTCACGCAGACTTTGGTTACGGCCCCGCTACCGAAAAGGGCTTTTATTATGACGTTGACCTTGGCGACACCAAGCTTACCGACGAGGACCTTGTGGCTATCGAAAACGAGATGCGTAAGATAGTTAAGGAAAACCTTCCTATCAAGCCCTTTATCCTCTCCCGTGAGGAGGCTGTTAAGCTTATGCAGGAGCGTGGTGCGAAGTATAAGGAGGAGCATATCGGTGACCTTCCTGAGGACGCTGTTATCAGCTTCTATCAGCAGGGCGACTATATTGATATGTGTACGGGCCCCCACCTTTGCTATACCAAGGCTCTTAAGGCCTTTAAGGTTACCCAGCAAAGCGGTGCGTATTGGAAAAACGATAAGGACAACAAGATGCTTACCCGTATAAACGGTATCGCCTTCCGCACCCAGCAGGAGCTTGACGAGTACGTTACTCTTATGGAGGAGGCTGAAAGGCGTGACCACCGTAAGATAGGTAAGGAAATGGGTCTGTTTATGATGTGTGACGAGGGTCCCGGCTTCCCCTTCTTCCTGCCCAAGGGTATGGACCTCAGAAACGCTCTTATCGACTACTGGCGTGACATCCACGTTAAAAACGATTACGTAGAGGTTTCTACTCCTATTATCCTTAACCGCAGCCTGTGGGAAACCAGCGGTCACTGGGGTCACTACAAGGATAATATGTACAAGACCGTTATCGACGACGAGGACTTTTGCGTTAAGCCTATGAACTGCCCCGGCGGCGTTCTCGTTTACCGCAGCAAGCCCCACTCCTACCGTGAGCTTCCTATGCGTGTGGGTGAGCTGGGTCTGGTACACAGACACGAGCATAGGGGTGCGCTCCACGGTCTGTTCCGTGTTCGTTGCTTCACCCAGGACGACGCTCACACCTTTATGCGCCGTGACCAGATAACCGACGAGATTGTTGGCGTTGTTAACCTTATCAACGAGGTTTATACAAAATTTGGTTTTGAATATTTCGTAGAGCTTTCCACCCGTCCCGAAAGCAGTATGGGTAGTGACGAGGATTGGGAAGACGCAACCAACGGTCTTAAAGCGGCACTGGATCAGCTTGGCCTGCCCTACACCGTAAACGAGGGCGACGGTGCTTTCTACGGTCCTAAGATCGACTTCCACCTCCGTGACAGTATCGGCAGAACTTGGCAGTGCGGTACCATTCAGCTTGACTTCCAGCTTCCTCATAATTTTGAGCTTGAGTACGTTGACGAAGACGGCGGCCGCAAGCAGCCTATTATGATACACAGAGTTTGCTACGGTTCTATCGAGCGTTTTATCGGCATACTTACCGAGCATTTTGCAGGCAAGTTCCCCGTATGGCTTGCACCCTTGCAGGCTAAGGTTATGACCTTGCCCGGCTCCGACCATGCCTTTGCAAAAGAGGTTTACGAAAAGCTTAAAGCGGCTAAGGTGCGCGTAGAGATAGACGAGCGCAACGAGAAGATAGGCTATAAGATAAGAGAAGCAC
>JAZSQJ010000049.1:0-16985 GCA_045537905.1 Eubacteriales bacterium | reverse complement strand
CTCGCAGTACTAAGTACAGTTCTCGCCTCGGTTCGTCTTGTCTGCACTCTTTCTCAGCACTCTGCCAGCTTGATGACAAGGTTTGTCATCAAGCTGAGGGCTGTAAAAACTTCGTTTTTTTACAGCCCCTTTTGTTGTCTTTTGACGGAAGCCGCCACAAGGGCCGTTGATAAAAAGGGGCGGGAATATGTTTTTCCTCCTGCTCGGCGGGGCTCTGTGCCGTCGGCGCGATAACGCAGAAAAAACCTGTGTTTTTTTAATAAACGCCTCCCCCGCTATTGAATTTATGCTATTTTTAGGGTATAATATAAAGAAGTAAAGCATAAATTTAAGGCTGTTAAGTAATTTTTAAGATAAAACCCTTAATATAAGCAAAAAGCCACAGGCAGTTTTGCTTAGAAAGGAAACAGTTATGGACGAAAATAAAAATCTCTACGAGGAAGAGACCTCCGTGGACGAGGCTGCCTCCGTAAACGGCGGGGAGCCTATGGAAAGCGCTTCTGTGAATAACGAAGTCCCCGTGACGGAGGACGGCACGGCAGAGGACGCTGAGGAAGAAGCCGAGGAAAAGGCAGAGGAAAGCACGGAAAAAAAGCCTGAGGGCAGGTTTGTGTACTACCCTGACGGAAGCCGTGTGTATATTCCCGCTACTGCTACGGAGGCGCCCGTTACCACCCCCCACAAGTCAAACCGTGCCAAGCACGCACTGATAACGGTTATGGCGTGCATACTGGTAGCCTGCCTTACCGTTTTTGCCACCCTTGTTATACCTAAGCTGTGGGGCGGCGACAAGGACGGTAACGAAAGCAGCCAGCCCACCGTGGGCGACTATGACAGCAAGACTGAGGACGAAAGCGAAGAGGAGCTTTCCGTGCCCGAGATTATCCCCATCAATCCCCTGCCCGGTCTTAGCTACGACAACCTGGTGGAGGTTTACGAAAGCTGTGCAGACAGCTGTGTTACCATCCTGTGCGAGGTAACCGTTAACACAGGCTTCTTCCCCCAAACAGGCAGAAGTCTTGGCAGCGGCTTTATCATCGAGGGTGAAAAGGACGGCAAAAAGGGCTTTTATATCGTAACCAACCACCACGTTATAGACGGTGCGAACAAAATAGAGGTTAAGTTTAACGACGGCGAGATATATAAGGCAACCCTTCTTGGCTCTGACGAGCTTACGGATATAGCCGTACTCAGCACGGAGCGTAGCGACGTAAAGCCTATCCCTATGGGTGACAGCAAAAGCCTTAAGGTAGGTCAGACCGTGGTTGCCATCGGCACCCCCTCTGAGGAGGAGCTGCAAAACACTATGTCCTACGGTATAGTGTCGGGTCTTAACCGTGAGCTGCAGATGACCAACGATTACGGCACCGTAGTTAAGACTATGACCGTTATCCAGACCACCGCAACTCTTAACCCCGGCAACAGCGGCGGTCCCCTTATCAATATGGCAGGTCAGGTTATCGGCATAAACGCAATGAAGCTTATGCAGGACTACGAGGGTATCGGCTTTGCACTGCCCTCCACCGAGGCAAGCTATATTATCAATAGCCTTATCGAGCACGGTAAGGTAGTTGAGGGCGGTGACAGCTTTGTGTCCGGCACGGCACAGCTTGGCATTTCGGGCTACACCGTTAGCGACGAGGTGCGAGAACAGCTTGATTTGGGCGAGGACTGTCCCGAGGGCGTTGTGGTAGCAACGGTAAACCGCGGCACCGCCGTATACGAGGCAGGTCTTAGCATCTACGACGTTATTACCGAGTTTAACGGCAAGCGTGTAAAGAGCATAGAGGAGCTTAAGGCTCTTATCGCAGAGTGCAAGGCAGGTGAGCAGGTTAGCCTTACCTTCTACCGCATAGGCAGACGGGGCGAGGAGAACGGCTACCAGACCATAAAGTTTAAGATGGACACCGCAAAATAAAAAAAGCGAGGATACTTTATGAAAGTAATAGTTATCCCAGACAAATTCAAAGGAACTCTTACCGCCCGTGAGGCAGGCGAGATAATAAGCAAAGGCATAATTTCGGTTATGCCTTTTTGCCATATTTTAAGGCTTACCGCCGCAGACGGCGGTGACGGCACCGTGGACGCCTATATCGACAACGTAGGCGGCGAAAAACGCTACGCCGAGGTAAGGGGCCCCAACGGACAAAGGGTAAAGGCTCCCTTTGCTCTGCTGGCTGACGGCAGTGCCGTTATAGAGATGGCAAGCGCCAGCGGCATCCTTATAGCCAAGGAGTGGACAAGCCCTTTGTATACCGACACCTACGGCACGGGACAGCTTATCAAGGCGGCGCTTGATGCAGGCTGCAGACGGCTTATTATCGGCATAGGCGGCAGCGCAACCAACGACGGCGGCGTGGGTATGGCGTCGGCGCTGGGCGTCCGTTTTCTTGACAGAGCAGGCAGAGATATTGCCCCTACGGGGGGCGGTCTGTACGCCCTTGACAGGATTGATATGGGCGGTCTGGACAGCCGTATTAAGGGCACCGAGATACTTGTTGCCTGTGACGTGGACAACCCCCTTTGCGGTGAGACCGGGGCGGCAGAGGTGTTCAGCCGTCAGAAGGGCGCAGACGAAAGGGCAGTAAAGCTGCTGGACGGCAACCTCAGGCATTTGGCAGAAACGGTAAAGCGTGACCTGGGCGTGGATATGCTTAGTCTGCCCGGCGGCGGCGCCGCAGGAGGACTTGGCGGCGGACTTTGGGCGTTTCTCGGGGCAAGGCTTACCCCGGGCGCAGATTTGCTGCTTGACGCCTGCGGCTTTGAAGGGCACGCCCGTGACGCCAACCTTATTATAACGGGCGAGGGCTGCTTTGACAGCCAAAGTCTTTACGGCAAGCTACCCACAGCCATAGCCGCCAGAGCGGCAGGGAAAAGGGTTGCCGTAATAGGCGGATGTGTCAGACTTACGGAAAAGGAAGCGGAAAAGGCAGGCTTTTTCTGCGTAGAGCAAGCCGCCCCGGAGGGGCTTCCCTTCGAGGAGATAAAAAAGCGTTGCGAGACCGACCTGTTTGCGGCGGCAGAGCGTGTTGCAAGGAGATTACAATGAACGTATCAGCACTTAAAGAACAAATAAAAAGCGGACACTATAACGGGGCGTTTGAGAAGCTTTACGGCGACGTCGAGCAGGGCGCAAGACGGGCGCTGGCACTGGCAGACCGCTTTGAGGGGCTGTTTGGCGGCACCGAAGGCGTAGCCTTGTTTTCCTCCCCTGCCCGTGTAGAGCTGGTGGGCAACCATACAGACCACTCGGGAGGCAGGGCGGTTGCCGCCACCATAAAGCAGGACATCCTTGCCATAGCCGCACCTGCCGAGGGCAGAGTAGAGCTGTACGGAGTAAATTGCATTAATATAGAGCTGGACGGCAGAGAGTGCCACGAGGAAGAAAAGGGCACCAACACCGCCTTTGCCCGTGGTATGGCAGAAAGGTTTGGCGGCGGCTTCGTTTGCGTGCTGGACAACCGCATTCCCGAGGGAATAGGTATGGCGTCCTCTGCGGCGTTTGCCCTCCTTTGCGGAAAGATATGCGATAGCTTTTACAGCATGGTGCCCTCCGACCCTATGCGTCTTGCCCTTATCGGCGCAGAGATAGAAAACAACTGCTACGGCAAGCCCTGCGGTAAGCTGGACCATATAACCATAGCCTACGGCGGCACCAACTACATAAGCTTTAACACCCTTATACCTATAGTAAAAAAGATAGAACCCGTCCTTAAGGACTATCAGTTTTATCTTGTAAATACGGGGGAGACCCACGTAGACAAATCCCAGCTTTACAAAGGAATAGTGGAGGATATGCGTATTGCGGCAAGCTTTTTCGGCTGCGGAATACTGGGTATGGTACCTCCCGAGGAGTTTAAGGAGCGTAGCGAGGTCCTTAAGCACCGCCACGGCGAGCGTGTATATCGCAGAGCACTCCATTTCTTTGACGAAAACAAGCGTGTAGACTTTTTTGTAAAAACAGCCGAGGCAGGCAAGCAGGATATGGCGCTGTACTCCATAAACGGCTCGGGGATTTCCTCCCGTTCCAACCTGGGCAACGTGCATCAGCGCGCGGCAGAGGCGACGGCTGCCCTTAAGGATATAGCGGCGGCAGTGCGTATCCACGGCGGCGGCTTTGGCGGAGCCATACTCTGTGCGGTAAAGCTGAACAAGAAGGGTGATTTTTCCAGAGCAATGCAGGCTATTTTCGGTGCAAACTGCATTATCCCTCTGCAAGGCAGAAGCACGGGGGTATGCAAGCTCTGATTATGGAAAAAAAGCTAAGGGCTTACACCCTGTTTTCATCCTCCTCGGGAAACTGCTCCTACGTACAGTACGGCTCAGACCGTTTGCTTATTGACGCAGGCGCCTCCGCCAAGGCGATAAACGAGGCGCTTTTGTCCCTGGATACGGAGCTGTCAAAAATCAACGGCATCTTCATCAGCCACGAGCACGGCGACCACACCAGGGGTCTGCAAACCATCTCCAAACGCTACGGCATACCCATATATACCTCTGCAAAATGTATGGACTACATAGCCCTCAGCCATCCCGATGCGGAAAAGCAGCTTATAGAGGTGGAGGGCGGCGACACGGTACATATCGGCGACATCAGCGTAAGCATCTACCCAACACCCCACGACAGCGTCCGTTCCTTTTGCTACAGAATACAGGCAGGCAGTACGGAGCTGGGCTACGCTACGGACATAGGGCATATCAGCGATGCGGTACAGGATGCGGTTTTTGGTTGCGACGCCGTGCTTATCGAGTCTAACCACGACATAGAGATGCTGGAGAACGGCCCCTACAACCAGGCGCTTAAAAGGCGTATTCTTGGGAAAAAGGGGCATCTTTCCAACGATTCCTGCGCCTGTCTTGCTCCCGTCCTTGCCCGTTGCGGCACAGGGAGCATAGTCCTCGCCCACCTGAGCGAGACCAATAACACCCCCGAAAAAGCATACACCGCCAGCCGTGACAAGCTCCGCGAGTATGGGGTCAGCATAGCGGGGGAGACCTTTGCGGCAGACCTGCGCCTGGCAGTAGCACAGCCTAAAGGCGTGGTGCAAATAATATAATGTAAGAAATAATCATCCCAACAAAAAAACGGTTTGTCACCTTTGCTTAATCAAGCAGTGACAAACCGTTTCTGTTCAATCAACGACCAAGTTGTTTTTTTCAACGGGCTTTACGCTTGGTACCGTAGACCGTCTTGCAACGAGACGAGCCCAAACGCAACTGTTATGCGGCACGAACGATTACCGCAAAGGCCTTATAGGGCATCAGTGCTTGCCGTCCCTATAGCCTAAGGAGGTAGAAAACACCAGCAAAAGAACGCCTACAACGAAGAACATAACTCCCGTCATCGTATGAAGGCTGTTTGCAAAGTAACCAACCAAGACACCGCCTACTGCGGCTCCGATAATATTAAGCATTTTTTTCATAATCCGTTTCCTTTCTTTATATGTAAATTTATATTCATTACGCAAGCATTACCGCAACTATAACAGACAGGAAGGCAATTACAAAGGTGCCCAGCTCTACAAACCTCCAATAATTAACCGCCTTTTCCTCTGCCTCCTTTAATGCCAGTCGGTCAAGGATATTATATATAACGATGCTTGATATAATAATATGAAGGGCAAGGGGCACAATCCCGATGCAAAGGATACCGTCGAAAAAGATACCGAAAATAATATCCAAAAGGGCATAGGCTATATGAACAGCCGAGGTGACCTGAAAATACCTTATAATAGTCTTAGCCTTAGGGTCTTTCGGTACTTCTTTTGTTTTGCGGTAGTCTTTGCGCTTTTCAAGAAAAACGCTGACACAATAGCCTATGCCGCTCACAAAGGACACGCACCAGCAAAACCCAAAGTTAAATATCCGATACCACCACGGACGGGAAACGAGGGTAATCAGCCCCCCGCCTTCCACTGCCCTGTATACCTGATAGGTGTCAAAATAAAATGCGCCTGCCTCAAAAACCTCGGTAGACTCCTTTTGCCAATTATATTGCAGGTCTAAATCCTCCGAGCTTTTCTTTGCAACAAAGTCTCCGTTTGAGGCGTTGTAGAAATAAGCGTCGTCTAAATTGTATATGAGGAGCTGACCGTCGGAAAGCTCAAAATACACGTTTCTTAAAGAGGGCGTGGACACCGCCCAAAGGAACACGCCGTCGTCGTCGTACACGTTAACGTAGGAAGCGTCGTTGTAGCAAACGTAAATCTGCCCTAAGGAATCGTCGTGTAAAACCGCCTCTATTTCGTCGGGAGCAAACAGCTCCGGCTGTAACGCTTGGTAATCGCCGTTATCCCGTATACAAAGCACCCGACCGCCCAGAGAAAGAAGAATCCCCAAAACAAAAAGCAGTATAAAAGCAAATCTCAAAACGCCTTTTTTGGATTTCATAGGGATTTCACCTCCTTTGTTTACGGATCTGCAGAGCTCGTGTAAGTCGATATGTTGCCTGCGGCAACACTCTTTGCCCGTTAGGGCAATATCGAGTTGAAAAGCAACATATCGAGCCGAAGGCTATATCGAGTGACACGAAGTGGCACATATCGACGTTGAAACCGCTCGTGTCAAAGACACGACGAATTCAAACGTTGTGCGATAGTCCAACCAAATCAATCTTTGCAGATGCCGCTCATAAACAGCTTCACATCTTCTATAGCCTCTCCAATTTCGGTTGGATGCCAATGGGTGTAGCTACCGTCGGCCTTATCTACATCAAAGACACCGTACAAACCGTTATCATAAAGTTGAAAAGTGCCTGCAGAAGATGTTCCGCATATCATTACATAGTCCTCGTCGTAATCCTCCTTGCCGTTTTCCAAAGCATAGGCACTGGTCAACGTTAAGGGATATTGGACTTTCAAGGCTTCATAAACAGCAACAACATCCAAAGGCGTTCGGTTTCTTATATATTCGTTAAAGCTCCGTTCTATTTCGTGAATATCCACTTATTATCCTCCTCTAGTTAGCGTGCACACACTTTCCACGTGGACTGTTCTCGGAAACATATCAACCGTATAGGCAACGTCGCAGTTGTAGCCGTAGCCGGTGAAGCGGGCGACGTCCCTTGCCAGGGTGGCAGGGTTACAGCTTATGTACACCACCTTTTTAGGGGAGACGGCGGCTATCTGTTCTATAAGAGGCTCGCTGAGACCTGCCCTTGGGGGGTCAACCAGCACCACGTCGGGCAGCTTGCCGAAGGCGTTTTTGCAGTCGGCAAAGCCCTTTGCCGCATCCCCGCAGAAAAAGCGGGTGTTCTCCATGCTTCTGCCGTTAAGCAGGGCGTTCTTTGTGGCGTTTTCCACCGCCTGGGGTACAATCTCCACTCCGCAGAGGTAGGCGTTGTCGGGGCAAACGCAAAGCCCCACGCTGCCAACTCCGCAATACATATCAAAAACCGTGTCGCCCTCCTTTATGTCAGCAAGGCTTGCGGCAAGGGAAAAGAGCTTTTCGGTCATCTCGCCGTTTACCTGAAAGAAGGAAGCGGGTGAAAGACAAAAACGCTTACCGCAAATAGTATCGGTCAGCGTGGCGTCCCCCTTCACAAGGACCCACTCATTGCCCGTAACCGTGTTGGTGCGGGCTTTATTTATATTAAGGTAAAAGCTTTTTATTTGGGGGTGCTTTTCCATAAGACGCTCTGCAATCTGCTCTATTCGGGGCAGAGTGTTGCCGTTAATAATAAGGCAAACGCCAAAGTCGCCCTGACGGGTGCGGCGCAGGTACAGGTGCCTTAGCAGACCCTTTCCCGTCTTCTCGTCGTAAACGCTTGTGTCTTCCAGTGCCTCAAGCAGATCCCTTTGCACGTGGGAAAAGTCCTCGGTATGCAGTCTGCAGTTATCACAGGGGATAACGCTGTGGCTGTGCCGGGAATAGAAGCCGCAAAGGAGCTTACCCTCTATTTGGGAAAAGGGCAAAAGGAGCTTGTTGCGGTACCCGTAGGCACTGCCGTGGAGGGGAAGGCGAACCTCTATATCCGTCCTGCCTGCGTTCCTTGCAAAGGCGCTTTTAACAAAGCCCCTCTTAACCTCCAGCTCCTTGGCGTAGTCCAAATGGCGGAAGCTGCAGCCGCCGCAACGGGGGTAGGCGGCACAGTCTGCAGGAATACGGTAGGGAGAGGGGTCTATCAGCTCCTCCACCCTGCCTATCAGATAGCTTTTGTATTCTTTAATTATCTTTACCCTTGCCTTTTCCTCGGGCAATGCCCCTGCGGCAAAGAGGGTACGGCCGTCGGGGGCGGTGCAAACGCCAAAGCCCTCGGCGCTTATATCGTGAAAACGGGCGTCAAACAGGGTGTTACGCAGTGTTTTAGCCATAAAGCACACCCCTTAAACCAGCTTGAAGGGAGAAAGCAGTCCCTCGCCCAGGTCCACACCGGCGGCGCCCATAAACGCCATAATAACAAGACCTATAGCCAAAAGGGTAACAGGCGCGCCCTCAAAGGATGGAGACACCTCCGCAAGGACAAGGCGTTGCTTAACGCCGTGGAACACAGCCAAAGCCAGGACAAAGCCTAAAGCAGATGCCAGCCCCAGCACAACACAGCCCAGGACGGTGTACTGCCCGTAGGCACCCTCAAGCATAACGCCGATAAGGGCGCAGTTGAAGGTAACGAGAGGCATAAGGGCGGCGTTGCCCTTGGTGATGCTGTTATAAAGCGCCTCGACAAGCTTGGCAAGGAAGGCGGCGATGGCGGTAAACACCACCAGACGCAGGTATTCCATACCAAAGGGTGCCAGCACACGGCGGTCTATTATCATAGCCAGGGGAGTAGCAAGGGTCATAACGGGTATCATCCCAAGGCAAGCCTTGTAAATACTGCCTGCCTTTTTGCCCAGGGCGTCCACGCCGAATATCCGAGTAAGGACCGCGTTCTCGGCAAAGATAGCGGCAAAGCACAGGGATAAAAACTCACTTACCGTCATTTTCGTCCCTCCTTTTGCTGTTTATAAATGAAACCAGGGCGGCGATAAAGGCAAGGCAGATAAAGCCGCCTGCAGGGGTGGTAAGGAAGGGTATCCCGCCACCGAAGGCAGTGATGCCAAAAAGGGTGCCTCTGCCAAAAAGCTCTCTTACGGCGGCGGTGACGAGAAGAGCCGCCATATATCCGAGACCCGAGGCAACAGCGCCCACCAAGGTAGAGCTGATGCCGTTTTTAGAGGCAAAGCCTGCCCCAAAGCTAAGGCAAAGACCGCTGGCGGCAATAAAGGGCAGAAGCGTGCCTATCTCCTCGTGCAGTGTGGGAAAGCAAGCCTTTACCGCCACGGCTATCACACTGACGTAGCCGCAGCTTATAAACAGACAGGCAAGGGTTTTAGTACCCTCGGTCAAAATTTTTCTTACAGCGGACAGGGTAAGGGAGCTAAGCAGCAGGGTAAGGAAGGTGCAGATACCAAGCGCCAGAGCGTCCTTACAGGTGCCGCAGGCAAGGACCGCCACGGAAAGGGAAAGCATTTTAACAAGCAAGGGGTTTTTGTAAAGGATGCCGTCCATTAAAACGGTGGATAAAGAACGGTTTTTCACTGGGACACCTCCTTGTCTGCTATAAGCTCCTTAATAGTCTCAATAGCCCTGTTTACGCTTTTAACCAGAGCTTCGTCACAGCCGCCGCTGCCCTCAACCCCTTTAAGGGAAAGGCTTTCGCTGTTTATATCCACGCCGCCAAAGAGGGCAAGTATACCGCTTGCCTCCACACGCTCACGGGCGTCGTAGCTGCCACCCTTAACGGAAAGGAGCTGTACGGAGGAAATAACCCCGTCAAGGGAAAATACGGTAAGGCTTTCCACCTGACAGCCACGGCTTTTTGCGGTGGACAGCACGGCGTAGCTGTCCTCGCCCCCCGTACCGCTTTTTACAAGGTAAATCCCGGTGCCGGCAGAGCCTACGGGGGTGATATCCTCGTAGCCCGTATTGCCCTCAGCGGCGGTGTCTATTGCCGTGCTGAGACGGGCGTCCTCTGCCCCCTCAAGTCTGTCTGCAAAAAGGGTACCTGCCAGGAGAGCTATACCCAAAGCGAGACAAAGGGACAGGACTATAGCAAATACACTGCGGAGACCCGTGTTAGTTTCGTTCATCAGCTACACCTCCTGTCTTTTTTGGACAAGTATAGTGGTCTATATAGTAAACGAGGGTGTTTGCCACGAGGATAGCAAATACGGCACCCTCTCCCGTGTTGCCGAAATAGCGGAAAAACAGGGTAAGCGCTCCGCACAGCACGCCGTAAAGAAGCTTACCTGTGGGTGCGATAGGCGCGGTAACGGGGTCTGTTGCCACAAACACCGAGGCAAAGGCAACGCTGCCGCAAAGGAGGCTGGCGATAGCAAAATTAATAGCCTCGTCCTGACCTACGGGGAATATAAACGCCAGAAGGAAAAAGGTGCTGAGGTAGGCAACGGGCAGCTGCCAGCTGATAACCCTGCGGCAAAGCAGATACAAAAAGCCAAGGATGATAAGGAGGGTAGATACCTCACCTATACAGCCTGCCATATTACCGTAAAACATATCCACCAGGGTGTTGTTGTCCACGCCCTCCTCCACTGCGGCAAGAACTGAGGGAGCCGTCTTAGCCTCAACGCTGATGGCAAAGGCAGAAAGACTGCGGGCAGTAGCGGGGCTTACGAAGCTGTTGCATAGCTTGGGGAAGGATATAAGCAGAAAGGCTTTTGCGCCGAGGGCAGGGTTAAGAAAGTTTTTGCCAAGGCCGCCAAAGGGCATTTTCACCACGGCTATAGCGAAGATACCCCCAAGGAGAGGCATCCAGAGGGGGGCGGAAACAGGAAGCATAAAGGCAAGGATAAGACCCGTTACCACTGCAGAAAGGTCCCCTATACTGTTTTTTCTTTTGCTTATTTTGCAATACAGATACTCGCTTGTCACGGTGGAGGCAAGGCTTATAAGAGTAATGCTTAAAGCACGCATACCGAAAACGTATACGGCCCATATAAGGATAGGTGCGGCAGCGATGATAAGGTCCCTCATAAGGGCGTTGCTGTCCTTGCCGCTGTGAATAAAGGGGGCTCCCCTTTGTTCAGCTTTTTTCATTACTCCTCCTCCTTTGCTTTAGCTTTGTTTATGTTGGCAAGCAGGGGCAGACCTGCGGGGCAGGTGTAGGCGCAGCAGCCACAGCCTACGCAGTGCATAGCACCCAAATCCAACGCTCTGTTTACAAGCCCCTTTTCGCTGTAGGCGGAAATAAGGGCAGGGGAAAGCCCTACGGGGCAAACCTCGATACAGGCTCCGCAACGGATACAGCTACCCGTTTTTACCTTGGAGCCCGACATAAACAGCAGTCCGTCGGTATACTTGTCCGCTACGGCGTCCTCTTCCACAGCCGTCCCCGTCAGGGCACCGCCCTTTATCAGCCGTTTGTAACGCTTTTTGGTGCCCCCGCAAAACTCCGCAATATCAGAGGCAGAGGTGCCGATAGGTACGATAAGATTCTGGGGCGTCTTGATAGCGTTGCCCCCTACGGTAACACGCTTGTGTATCATAGGCATACCCGTAGCAAAGTTGCGGTACAGGTTGACCGCCGTTTCCGGCATAAACACCGCAAAGCCAATGTCCCAGGGCTTGCCCCCTACGGGCACACGCTTGCCGTAAACGGCGTATATAAGTCGGCTGTCTATGCTTATGGGGTGCTTGTCCACCGTGGTTTTTACGTCGATTAAGGACTTGTCCTTTATATGCTCGGCAAGCCTGTAAACAAGCTCACGCTTGCCGTCCTCTATAAGGATATCCGCCTTCCGCACGCCAAGGGTGTATATAAGCAGCTTGATGCCCTTAACGAGAGCCTCCGTCTGCTCCCATGCGGTACGGTAGCCCGTGCTCTGCCAAGGCTCGCTTTCCGTGCAGTTTATCACCACACGCTTTGCCTTGCCAAGGGCGGCGTTCAGCATAGCGTACAGTGGCATCCCTGCGGCAGAGTCGGTAATGCCCGAGGCACGGCAACGAGAGATTATCTCCTCAGCGCTAAGCTCCTCCAAGGGCTTCGTTACCCCCTCCAGCTTGTCTGCCAGAGTGTGCCTCATATCGTTTTTTATAACTACAAGGCTCTCCTTTTCGCTCTTTCTGTCGATAGCCGTAACGGTACCCGATACGCTGGCGTGGGCAGGGCAAGCCCCCTCCTCGGCGCTAAAGCCGATAAGGGTGCCTATATCCACGTAGTCGCCTACCGCAACCGTTGGCGTACAGCCGTATATGGGTATGGCAACCTGAGGCGGCTCTGCAAAAGGTCTTGCCGCCATAGTGGCTGTTTTGTTTTCTGTTTTTATTTTTATCCCGCCGGAGAAAGAATACGCCATACTATCACCTTTATAATATATATTTATCTGTATTATACAATACACCGTAGGTTTTTTCAACCATTATTCCTATTGAAAAGACACTTTTTTTGTTATATAATAGGGTGTACTGTATATTAGGGGGATCTTCGCATGGAACTGACCAACAAATTTGAGATAAAGGTTTTTATACTGTTTCTGCTTAAAAATATAGGCGAGCCGCTGGATATCACCACCATTGGCGAGGTTGTACTGCAGGACGCTTTCGTAAACCACTTTGACTTTTATATCTGCTTTGCAGACCTGCTGGAGGTAGGTCAGATTATGGAAAAGGAAATAGACGGCGAAAAGCTTTACGTAATCTCCCCCTCCGGTATGCTTACCGTTGACGAGGTGCAGGGCGCGGTTTTTGCCAGCATCCGTGAGAAGGCGCTCCGTTCCGCCCAGAGACTGCTGGCTCTCAAGCGTACGGGCAACCGCATCTCCTCGGAGCTGGTGGAGATAGAGGGAGGCTATATGCTGAAGGCGTCTATCGTGGACAAGGACAAAACCCTCTTTCAGCTGGAGACCTTTGTGGCAGACGGCAAGTACGCCGAAAAGATGAAGAAAAACTTTGACGAAAGGGCGGAGGTTATCTATAAGGGCGCTATGGCTCTGCTCTCAGGGGATGTGAACTTTATTTTCGATGAGTAATACGGTAGATAAAAAACAAATAGCAGACACTGCAATCACCGCCTTGGAAAAGCTGTACCCCGATGCGATATGTTCCCTTGACCACGGAGGAGACCCCTACAGGCTTCTCGTTATGGCGGTGCTGTCTGCCCAGTGCACCGATGCAAGGGTTAATATAGTGTCGGGCCCTTTGTTTGAAAAATACCCCAGCCCCGACAGGATGGCAAATGCCCCCGAGGGTGAGCTGGAGGAGGCGATACGCTCCGTAGGCCTTTGGAGAAGCAAAGCAAAAAACCTCCGCCTTGCCTGTAAACGGCTCACCGAGGAATACGGCGGCAAGGTGCCGGAGGAGATGAAGGACCTGCTCAGTCTTGGAGGAGTAGGGCGTAAGGTTGCCAACCTTATAAGGGGCGACCTGTACGGTCTGGGCGGTATAGTGGCGGACACCCACTGTATGCGTATCAGCACCCGTCTCGGACTGTCTCCCAAGGCGGACCCGCTGGTAACGGAGAGGGCGCTGGAAAAGCTGATACCAAAGGATAAGCAAAGCGATTTTTGCCACCGCCTCGTCCTTTTCGGCAGAGACGTGTGCACCGCCCGCAGCCCCAAATGCGCCAACTGCCCCTTGAATGAGATTTGTATAAGTTATAAGTAAGTGAAAAGTGAGGGAGGCAATAAACCGTGGCGGTTTATTGCCCTCGTTTTTTTGTATAAGGTATTATGTTAAAACATTTCCGCAAATTGTAAAAACGCTTTCATATACGGCCTCTCGCAACGGTTTAATCGTAGGGGCGACCATTGGTCGCCCCAGCTTGATGACAAACCTTGTCATCAAGCTGGCAGAGTGCTGAGAAAGAGTGCAGACAAGACAAACCGAGGCGATAACTGTAATACCACCCCACAAAAATATATTTTTGTGGGGACCCCGGAGTACTGCGAGCCGAGGTTTGTTTTGAACGAAAAAACAAATATAATGAAAAATCAGGAAAATTTTCCCTGGATTTTCTACTTTAGAATGAGTATATTTTATTCTTTTTCGTGCTCTGTGCCTTTGTCAGCGGTCTGGGGCGACCATTGGTCGCCCGCTACATTGCATTAAATGTGGGATAAAACGAAACGGTAACATTTGTAGGGCGGGGTTTATCCCCCGCCCTACGGTGCTATCCCTTACGCCTCATCAAAAACCTTACGGTGTGCAAAGCGTTACGAAAGGGCCGATGAGTGGTCGCCCTCACGCCCAACAATTAAAGAAAACGCCGTAGTTTGTAATAATACAAAGCAACCAATTTGTAGGGGATGGGTCGCCCCTCCCGTTGCATTCCGTATTAAACCCACGCAACGGCTATTGCTGAAACTGCTTTTACATCCCGTTTTCTTTTGCTTTTGTTATCACATTCCTTGCCACAAGGACGAAAAAGGGGAAAAGGAGCATTCCCGTCAGCCCAAACAACCGCAGACCTGCAAACATAGAAAGCATTGTCGCCAAGGGATGAAGCCCGATATAGCTGCCCACAATTTTAGGCTCTATTATCTGTCTGATTACCGTTATCACCGCATAGGTGACGATAAGCCCCGTACCCAGATAGATGTTTCTGGTAGCAAACAGACACACCAACGCCCAGGGCAGCAGCACCGTCCCCGTTCCCAGCACGGGCAGTATATCCACAAGGGATATTACCACCGCCAAAAGCAAAGCGTAGTCCAGCCTCAGCACCGTAAAGGCTACAAAAAGCTCGGTAAAGGTAATAAGAATTATCACACCGTAGGCTTTAAGGTATTTGACTATGGCTCCCAAAAGCTCCAGCCTTGCCGTGCGTAAATGGCGGGAGATGCTCTCGGGCATTATCTTGTAAAACAGACCGCTTATTTTGGCTCTGTCCACGGTCATATAATAGCAGGAAACCACGGTTATTATAAACACCAGCGTAAAGTCCAGCACCCCCGTAAACAGCCCTGACAGCATAGAGACCGCACCCGAAAGACTGGGCAGACTGTCCGACAAAAAGCTCTCAAGCCGCTCTCCTGCCCCTTGCCAAAGCCTTTCCGTGTCCTTTTCGCTGTTTATAAGGGGAAGCTTCAGCAAAAAGGAGTTTACACGCTCCTTGATAGGGGAAAGCTTTTCGGGGGTAAGCCCCTCCAGCCTTTGGCTAAGCTTGTTTAGCTCCTCGGCGGCTCTGTCCGCAAGCCTGTAGGACAGCACCGCCACCGCCGCCACCGCCGCCGTTACCAGCAGCAGCGCCGCCACCCGTTTGGGAAAGCCTGCCTTTCCGTGTAGCAGCATCATAGGCGGATGCAGAGCAAGGGCAAGAAAATAGGCGATAAAAAAGGGGTACAGCACCCCTAACAGGTAACGGAAAAACACAAACGCACCAAGAACGGCGGCAAGACCTATAAGTCCGTAGTAGGCGGCGTTTATTATAAAGCTTCGTTTATCCTCGATGCCCCGATTTTGCATATAAAAACTCCTTTTGCTAAAGGTTTTTTGTTTTTAGGTATTGACAAACGGCGTTTGTTGTGCTATTATCTAAAGCACGGCCTGTTAGTCAAGTGGTCAAGACGTCGCCCTCTCACGGCGAAGGCAGGGGTTCGACTCCCCTACGGGTCACCAAAGAAAGCGGCAACTTCTTCCTACGTTAAGAAGCTGCCGCTTCTTCTTGACTTGGGCCCCCAAGAAGCCGTCGGTTTCTTGGGGTGATTTTATGCTCGCTTTACATCATATTCACAGCGGCATCATATTTATTATAGTCCCACAAACAATAATAAATACAAAAGGAGTAAGATTATGAAAAAAACAGTATGCGTTTTGCTTTCCTGCATTCTACTGCTTGCCCTCGTTGCCTGCGGCGGCAAGGACGATATCGTTGGCAGCTGGACAGCCACAGAGGGTGAGCTGCAGGGCGAGTTTGTGTTTAACGAGGACGGCACGGGCAAGGTAAGCATAGGCGGCGTAGCCGTTGACTCCGTATGGTCTGTAAACGATAAGGGACTGCTTACTATCAAGGTAAGCACTATGGGTATGGAGTACGACGCCGTTACCGATGCAGAGTTTTCCGTAAAGGGCGACAAGCTTACCGTAGTAAGTGACGGCGAACAGGTTGTAATGACCAGAAAGAAGTAGGGGCGGATATGAAAAGATTTGCGTTAATTCTTGCGGTTTTGCTTTTGGCTGTGACCCTGGTGTCCTGCGGCGGGCACGAGCTGGTAGGGCTTTGGCAGGGTCAGTTTGACGGCACGATGTTTGAGCTTAGTCTGGAAAAGGACGGCGTTGCGGGTGTAAAGAAGGACGGCAGAAGCTACCTGGGCACCTGGGAAGCAACCGAGGGTAAGCTTACCGTTATAGCTGACGGCATAGAGGGCAAGGAGACCATCCTTGACAAGGCAGAGTACAGCCTGAAGGACGACAGCCTTACCGTCAAGGTCGAGGGCAGAGAGGTTGCCCTGACCAAGCAGGAAGGGAATTAAAGATTAAGTTATAGGTTAAAAGTGAAAAGGCGCAGAAGGCAATAACCCAAAATCGGTTTATTGCCTTTGTTTTTTATAAACAAAGGGATTTAGACAGCACCGAAAATTGCGGTGATGCGTGACGGTTTATCACGGACGGCACCGCAAATTGTAACGGGGCGTGACGGTTAAAATGTAGGGACAAAACGTTCTCGACGGTCCTAAACGAAACGGGTAAATTACACGCACCGCTTTTAACAAAAACGCCTTACGGTATGTTTTTATATTGTGTTTTTTCGGTACGTATTCCCGTTTTGGGTTATGCCTCACGTATATGCAACGCTTAGGACCGTCGAGGACGCCGTTCCCTACACGGTGCTGCCTCTTACGCTCCATCAAAAACCATACGGCGTGCGAGGCGTTGCGTCAAGGACCGTCGGGGACGGTTTTTGTTCACAGCAAAAAATATGCAACATAAAAGATCCGGCGTGGTACGTTTGTGCCGCGCCGGACCTCTTCTTTATAATTTTAATTGATTTTCCGGGGTCCCCGTTACGAACGAAGTGAGTAAGTCGGAGGCCAAGCGGTCTTAGGAAG
>JAZSQJ010000074.1:0-14156 GCA_045537905.1 Eubacteriales bacterium | reverse complement strand
TTGATGACAAACCTTGTCATCAAGCTGGCAGAGTGCTGAGAAAGAGTGCAGGCAAGACGAACCGAGGCGATAACTGTACTAAGTACTGTGAGCCGAGGTTCGTTTTGAACGAAAAAACAAATAAAATGCAGAAAATTCAGGGAAATTTTCCCTGAATTTTCTACTTTAGAATGAGTATTTTTTATTCTTTTTCGTGCTCTGTGCCTTTGTCAGCGGTCTGACTATCCCAAATCAGGATTGATTTGGGATAGTACTGAAGATTAATAAATATTATTCTTCCTTACCTGCAAGAAATTTATAAACGATAGCAGCAAGAGCGCCGCCAACAAGGGGAGCAAGGATAAACACCCAAACGTTAGCCAAAGCGTCGCCGCCAACAAACAAAGCGGGACCAAAGCTACGGGCAGGGTTTACAGAGGTGCCTGTAAAGGATATGCCCAGTATGTGTACCAGGGTAAGGGAAAGACCTATTACAATGCCTGCAACAGAGCCGTTGCTTGCCTTTGAGGTAACACCAAGGATTGCAAGCACGAAAACAAAGGTCAGTATAACCTCGATAGTAAGGGATTTAACAACGCTGTCTTCAAAAAGTGCGTTGGTGCCAAGACCGGTTTCCTTACCTACAAATGCCATAAGCGCGGCTGCGCCTGCAATAGCGCCCGTAAACTGACCTGCCAGATAGCCAACGAAGTCCTTAAGGCTAAGACTGCCGTTTACCAGCATTGCGATGGATACTGCGGGGTTGATGTGGCATCCCGAAACGTTGCCTATAGAGTAAGCCATGGCAACGATAACAAGACCAAAGGCGAGGGCGGTCATAAAATAACCGCCGGGAGTGTCGCATCCTACAACGGCGGCAGTGCCGCAGGCGAAGAATACCAGTACGAAGGTACCGATAAATTCTGCAACATACTTCTTGATTGATTTCATAAAAAACCTCCTGAAAGTAAATATTTTCTGCCCCTAAGGGCTACGAAGCAAAATTAATTATTTCTTACTCCAAGTAGAAGGACTGAAGGCTATAATCAGCGGGAAAAATTCCAGTCTGCCAAGTAACATAGCGGCGGAAAGAACCAGCTTGGAAAAATCGGAATATCCTGCAAAGCTACCCGTAGGTCCCACGGCACCAAGACCCGGACCGATATTGTTTATACAAGCGGCAACCGCAGAAAAGTTGGTAAGAAAATCAAATTTGTCAATGCTTATCAGTAGGAACATAGCAAAAAATCCGCACATAAAAAGGGAAAAATAGGTGCTTACGCTGTTAAGAGTGCTGTCGTCTACGGTTTTACCCTCGAACTTTACCGTCGATACCGAGCGTGGGTGAAGGGTGTGCATAAACTCACGCTTAATCATTTTACCAAGCAGCACGATTCGTGATATTTTTAAGCCGCCTGCGGTAGAGCCTGCCATAGCGCCAAAGAACATCAGCACTATAAGTATGCCTTTAGAAAGCTCGGGCCATAAATTAAAGTCTGCCGTGGCAAAGCCCGTGGTGGTGGAAACGGAAACCACCTGAAAGGCAGAAAGCCTTATGCTTTCGCTTAAGCTGCCGCAAAGATTGAATATATTAAGGGTTATAATTGCAGTTGCGGTAAAGTTTACGCCGATATAGGTCCAAAGCTCACTGCTTTTCAAAACAGAGCTGAACCGGCGAAGCAACAATAAATAGTACAAATTGAAATTAACACCAAACAGAAACATAAACACGGTAATAACCCACTGCAAATAAGGGCTGTAGCTTGTGATGCTATCCGGTCTTACTCCAAAACCGCCCGTGCCTGCAGTACCAAATGTATGCACTGCGCTTTCAAAAGCATTCATACCGCCGCATAACAGAAGTATAAACTGCACTACGGTCATAGCTATATAAATAAGGTACAAAATCCTCGCCGTTTGTCTGACCTTTGGAACCAGCTTACCCACGATAGGACCGGGCACCTCAGCCTTCATTATGTGAATAGAACGGTCGGCGGCAGAGGGAACAACTGCCATTATAAACACCAGTACGCCCATGCCGCCTACCCAATGGGTAAAGCTACGCCAAAACAACAGTCCGTGGGACATTTCTTCGAGATTGAGAAGAATAGAGGCTCCGGTGGTGGTAAATCCGCTTACGGTTTCAAAAAAAGCGTCAATAAAGCTGGGTATCTCCTTGCTTATAACAAAGGGCAACGCACCGATAACGGACATTAAAATCCAGGACAGTGCAACGATAACAAAGCCCTCCTTGGCAAAGATAAGCTTGTTTCCCGGTTTGCTTATAAGGGTCAGGCCGTATCCCACGGCCAGGGCAACTCCAATGCTTATAGCAATGGCTTGCCAACAGCTCTCACCGTAGCAAAAGGCAACGGCAAGGGGCAGCAGCAGAAGCAAAGCCTCTACCTTAACCAACTGACCGATCATATAAAATACCATTCTTCGGTTCATAATCCAAACCTCTATTTAAGAATATCCGACAAATCTTTAAGTCTTTGCTCAGCGGCTACAACGATAACCCTGTCATCGGGCAGCATTCTGTCATCACCTGCAGGGATGATGGTCTTTCTGTCTCTGAGTATACCTGCAATAAGAATGCCCGGCTTAAACTTAATCTCTTTAAGAGGGATATCTATGGCAGGGAAGTTCTGTCCAACCTTAAACTCCAGGGCCTCAGCCATACCGTCCATTATTTTATAAAGGGTCTCCACGTTGCTGTCCATAGAGTTTTGCAGTGCCCTTGCATACCTTACAACCATACCCGAGGATAGCTCCTTGGGCGAAACGATGCAGTCAAGTCCGATTTTCGTTGCCAAGGATGCAAGCTCGTCTCTGTTTACCTTGGTCATAACGGTAGGCACGTTCTGATTAGAGGCAAACAAGGATATAAGAATGTTTTCCTCGTCCTGTCCCGTAAGTGCAACAAATGCATCCACGTCCTTAAGACCTTCCTCAATAAGGATATCCTGTGACGCACCGTCGCCCTGTATAATAACCGCTTTAGGCAACAGAGTGCTAAGCTCGGTACAGCGTTCGGGCTTCTTTTCGATAATGGTAACAGCCATCCCCAGCTCCAGGCACGTCTTCGCCAGATAATAGGCAATACGGCTGCCGCCAAGTATCATAACGCTTTTAGCCTGTCTTTTCATACCGCCGACCAGACGTAAAAACTTAAGTATCTCTGCAGGGGCGGCAATAACGCCTATTTTGTCGCCACCCTCAAGCACGAAGCTACCGTGGGGGATAAAGGTCTTTTCCCCTCGTCTTACCGTGCAGATAAGGTATCTTGCATCGTATTTTTCACGCATTTTTTGCAAGGTAAGTCCCTGCAGCTTAGAGTCGGGGTCAAGCCTGAACTCAACCATTTCAAACCTTTTCCTGGAAAAGCTCTCACGCCTTACAGCGGCGGGTAGCTTAAGCACGTTAAATAGCTCAACCGCAGTAAGCTGTTCGGGGTTAAGGGCCATAGCCAGCTCAAGATGCTTACGCATAAAGGCAAGACTGCTGTCGTTATATTCGGGGTTACGGATACGGGCGATGGTGTGACCTGCCCCCATTCGTTTTGCCAAAAAACAGCTAAGCATATTAAGCTCATCTGAGCCGGAAGCAGCCACGAAAAGCTCGGCATTCTGTATGCCTGCCTCCTCTAAAGTGGCGTAGTCCGTACAGTTGCCGCAAACACCCATAGCATCGTAAACGTTGGTTATCTCCGTAACGATATCGGGGTTTTGGTCAAGGGCGGTAACGTCGTGCCCTTCGGCAATCAAATCCGCCAGTATGGCAACACCTATCTTGCCGCAGCCGGCAACGATTATTTTCATAAATATCACTCCGTACAATAAATGCATTACAGGCTAATTTTAACACTTCTGTTTCGGTTTTGCAACATTTTTATTTACATTATTTATAATATTAGCTTTTTCTTTAGTATCGGTGTTGACATTTGCTGCTAAAATATGTATACTTATTCTGTTATACAATGTTTATGTGCGAGGTTCACGTTTCGTGGTGGAGAATGATAGAATAAAGCTCTCGGAGCATTTTACGTACGCTAAGCTCTTTCGCTTCGTGATCCCCTCTGTGGTGATGATGGTGTTTACGTCGATCTACGGAATGGTGGACGGTTTTTTTGTTTCTAACTACGTAGGCACAACGCCTTTTGCTGCTATCAATCTGATATGGCCGGTTATAATGATGCTGTCAGCCCTTGGCTTTATGGTGGGTACGGGCGGTACCGCTATAGTTGCAAAAACCCTCGGAGAGGGTGACGGTAAAAAGGCAAACCGCTATTTTTCTATGCTGGTTTATGCAACGGTTATAGGCGGTGTTGCTCTTGCCGTTATAGTTATCCCTTTGCTAAGGACTGTTTCCGAGCTGATGGGTGCCGAAGGTGATATGCTGGAGGACTGTGTGGTATACGGCACCGTAATGCTTATCTCCTTGCCGTTTTTTATGCTTCAAAACGTATTTCAAAGCTTTTTCGTAACGGCAGAAAAACCTAAGCTGGGGCTTTATACAACGGTGGGTGCAGGTGTGGTAAACATAGCTCTTGACGCTGTGTTTATCGTAGGGTTCGGTTGGGGACTCGTAGGTGCTGCGGTGGCTACGGGGCTTAGTCAGTTTGTGGGAGGCGTTTTTCCTTTGATATATTTTGCAAGGGAAAACGATAGCCTGCTAAAGCTTTCAAAAACCTCCTTTTACGGCAAGGTTTTGCTTAAGACCTGTACCAACGGCTCCTCTGAGCTGATGAGTAATATATCTTCATCAATAGTCGTTATTCTGTTCAACAATCAGTTGCTTAAAATGGCAGGCGAAAACGGTGTCGCTGCCTACGGCGTGCTTATGTATGCCTCCTTTACCTTTGCGGCTATATTCATAGGCTATTCAATAGGCGGCAGTCCCGTTGTAAGCTATCACTACGGTGCAGGCAACACGGCAGAGCTTAAAAGTCTGTTCCGTAAAAGTATGATAATAGTAGGTAGCTGCGGTGTGGCTATGCTGGCTTCGGGTCAGCTCTTGGCGGCCCCGCTGTCTGCTATGTTTACAGACGGCAACGAGGAGCTTTATCAGATGACCCTCCGCGGATTCAGGATTTTTGCTTTTAGCTTTGTTATGAGCGGGTTTAACATTTTTGGCTCAGCCTTTTTTACAGCACTGAACAACGGTGTTGTCTCTGCCGTAATATCGTTTTTGCGTACCTTTGTATTCCAGATAGCAGGCGTGCTGATTTTGCCTGTGCTGCTTGGTCTGGACGGAATATGGAGCTCGTTAGTAGCGGCAGAGCTTTTGTCTTTGGCAGTAACCATAGCGTTTTTGGTTATAAAACGAAAAAAGTATCATTATGCATAAGGAGGTATACCGTGAGTAGGATAATTACCGTTGGCAGACAGTTTGGTAGCGGTGGCCGTGAGCTGGGACGCCGTCTGGCGGAAAAGCTTGGCTATCAGTATTATGACAAGGAGATTATAACGGAAATAGCAAAGCATACATCTCTCTCGGAGGAGTACGTTAAAAACCTTATAGAGTGTAAGCCCTGTAATCTGTATCCTATAACGATAGGGAAGAGCATAACCTACATCGGGGATTATCAGCTTATGCAGCAGCAGTCTGTATACAGTGCACAAAACGAGATAATAAAGGAGCTGGCTGACAAAACGGACTGTGTTATAGTTGGCCGCTGTGCAGATTATATTCTTCGTGAATACAATCCTTACCGCATCTTTGTGTATGCAGAGCTGGACAGCCGTATCCGCCGATGCATGGAGAGAGCTGGTGGCGAGGAGGAGCTGAGCGAAAAGCAGGTTAAACGCCACATAAAGGAAATAGACAAGGGCAGGGCAAAGTATTACGAGTTCTATACGGGCAAGGAATGGGGCTGTATGGAAAACTATGATTTATGCATAAATACAACAAAATATGCAATAAAAGAACTTGCAATGGATATTGCCCGTATGCTTTCGGAATAACCCCTTGCATTATGCCTAAATAATTGACGATTTTGTTGTGAAAATAAGCAATTTGACTATTGACACAAGACAAACGAAAGTGTATAATATGCACATATTAAATATAAATTATGTATAAAAATACGGAGGAACCTTTTATGAACAAAGAAAACATAAAGAAAGTAGTGCTTGCATATTCCGGCGGTCTTGATACTTCTATAATCATTCCGTGGCTTAAAGAGAACTATAACAATTGTGAGGTTGTTGCCGTTTCCGGTAACGTAGGTCAGAATGACGAGCTGGAGGGTCTTGAGGAAAAGGCTCTTGCCACGGGTGCATCCAAGCTTTACGTGCTTGACCTTACCGACGAGTACGTTGACGATTTTATTATTCCCACTATGAAGGCAGGCGCTATATACGAGGATTACCTTCTCGGTACAAGCCACGCCCGTCCCTGTATTGCAAAGGGTCTGGTTGAGATAGCTATTAAGGAAAACGCTGACGCTATCGTTCACGGCTGTACGGGCAAGGGCAACGATCAGGTTAGATTTGAGCTTGCTATTAAGCATTTCGCACCCAATATGCCTATAATCGCTCCCTGGAGAGAGTGGGATATCAAGTCCCGCGAGGAAGAGATAGACTATGCAGAGGCACACAACATTCCTCTTAAAATAAACCGTGAGACCAACTACTCCAAGGATAAAAACCTTTGGCACCTTTCTCACGAGGGTATGGACCTTGAGGACACCGGTAACGAGCCTATGTATGAAAAGGAAGGCTTCCTTGAAATGGGCGTTTCTCCCCTCAAGGCACCCGATGCTCCTACCTACGTAACCCTAGACTTTGTAAAAGGCGTTCCCGTTGCTCTTGACGGCGTTAATATGAGCGCAAAGGAAATCATCCTTAAGCTTAACGAAATCGGCGGTGCAAACGGCATCGGCATCATTGATATAGTAGAAAACCGTCTTGTCGGTATGAAGTGCCGCGGCGTTTATGAAACTCCCGGCGGCACCATCCTTTACAAGGCTCACCGTGTACTTGAGAGCATCTGTCTTGACAAGATGACCATGCACGAAAAGGAAAAGCTTGCTATCACCTTTGCAGAGCTTGTTTATAACGGTCAGTGGTTTACCCCTCTCAGAGAGGCTCTTACCGCTTTCGTGGACAAAACACAGGAAACCGTTACGGGTAAGGTAAGACTTAAGCTTTACAAGGGCAATATGATCAACGCAGGCGTATGGAGTGATTATTCTCTCTATAGCGAAGAGATAGCAACCTTTGGCGAAAGCGACTACGACCAGAAGGATTCTGCAGGCTTTATTAACCTTTACGGTCTTCCCATCAAGGTTAAGGCAATGGTAGACGCTAAGAACAAGAAGTAAACTGATTAGGAGAGCATTATGGCAAAGATGTGGGCAGGTCTCACTTCCGGGGACACGGATATTATTGCGGATTACTTTAATTCCTCACTTAGATTTGACTGCAAAATGTACAAACAAGATATAAAGGGCAGCATGGCGCACGCCGCCATGCTTGCCGCCAAGGGCATAATTGAGAAGGCAGAGGCTGATATTCTTATAGACGGACTTTCTGCTATTCTTGCTGACCTTGAAAGCGGAGCTTTAGCTTTCGACGAAAGCTGCGAGGATATACATATGTTTGTGGAGCAGGAGCTTACAAGCCGTGTAGGCGACGTAGGCAAAAAGCTGCACACCGCCCGTAGCCGTAACGACCAGGTTGCCCTTGATATGCGTATGTATCTGCGTGATGAAAGCAGTAAGATCCACGGCTTGCTCAAGGAGCTTATCGGTGCAATTACCGCTGTGGCTGAGGAGCATAAGGCTTCCATTATGCCCGGCTACACCCATCTCCAGCGTGCTCAACCCATAACCTTCGGCCATCATATGATGGCGTATGCTATGATGCTGCTAAGGGATATAGACCGTCTTGCTGATTGCGTTAAGCGTATGAACTTGTCTCCCATAGGCTGTTGTGCCTTGGCGGGTACCACCTATAACACAGACAGGCGTATGGAAGCTAAGGAGCTTGGCTTTGACGGTATAGTGCTTAACAGCATCGACGGTGTTTCCGACAGGGATTTCTGTCTGGAGCTTATGAGCTGTTTGTCCATCCTTATGATGCACCTTTCCCGTTTGTCCGAGGAGATTATACTTTGGTCAAGCTGGGAGTTTGGCTTTGTAAGGCTTGACGACAACTATACAACGGGCTCGTCCATAATGCCTCAGAAGAAAAACCCCGATATGGCGGAGCTTGTCCGCGGTAAAACGGGCCGTGTTTACGGAGACCTGATGGGGCTTTTGACTACCCTCAAGGGGCTTCCTCTGGCATACAACAAGGATATGCAGGAGGATAAGGAGGGCGTGTTTGATGCCGTAGAGACCGTTCAGCTTTCTTTGCAGGTGTTTGTACCTATGATAAAGACTATGCAAGTACGCACCGACGCTATGAAGAGTGCCGCCCAAAAGGGCTTTATCAATGCAACGGACTTGGCAGACTACCTTGTTTGTAAGGGGCTTCCTTTCCGTAGCGCATACAAAATATCGGGCAGCATAGTTGCCAGATGTATAAAGGACGGCTATGTTCTTGAGAGCTTGCCTCTTGATATTTATAAGGAATACAGCGAGCTGTTTGAGGAAGACCTGTATAAGGTAATCGACCTTGGCACCTGCGTAGAGAAACGCATTTCCGAGGGCGGTACCTCCGTTTCCTCCGTAGAGGCTCAAATAAAATATGTGAAAGAGATGTTGGAGAAATGGTAAAGGTATTTATTGACGGCAGTGCGGGTACAACGGGACTCCGTATCGTAGACAGACTGTCGGGCAGGGAAGACGTAAGCCTTATAAAGCTCCCTGAGGAGCTTCGTAAGGACACCGAGGCAAGAAAAGACGCAATAAACAGTGCAGACTTGGTTTTCCTTTGCTTGCCCGATGCCGCTGCAATTGAGGCGGTTTCTCTTGCAGACAGCAAAAAAGTTAAAATAATAGATACGTCCACTGCTCACCGTACAGCCGACGGCTGGACCTACGGCTTTCCTGAGCTTAAGGGTCAGCGTGAGCGTATTGCGGCATCAAACAGAATAGCCAATCCGGGCTGTCACGCCAGCGGCTTTGTTGCCTTGGTTGCACCTCTTGTTCAAGCGGGCATCGTCAACAGTGACACAAACCTTTGCTGTTTCTCCCTTACAGGCTATTCGGGCGGCGGCAAAAAGATGATAGCAGATTATGAGGCTGAGGAAATATCACCCCTTCTTACAGCACCCAGACAGTACGGTCTCACCCAACAGCATAAGCACCTGAAGGAAATGGTGCATCTCTGCGGCTTGGAAAATGCTCCGGTATTTTGTCCCATAGTTGGTGACTTTTACAGCGGTATGGAGGTTACGGTACCTCTGTTTGCAAGGGACGTAAAGGGCACCATAGAGGACATAAAGGCACTGTATGCCGAGTATTATACAGGCGGTCTTGTGCACCTTATAGACGAGGACGACGGAGACGGTATGCTGTCTGCGGCGGCGTTTTCTGACAGAGACGATATGGCGATAAACGTAAACGGCAACCCGGAGCGTATACTTCTCACTGCCAGATTTGATAATCTTGGCAAGGGTGCCTCGGGTGCTGCAATCCAGAATATGAACATTTTGCTGGGCCTTAACGAGGCAACCGGCCTTGTTATATAACATATATAATATAAAGGAAGCTTTTTAATGAAAATAATTAATGGCGGCGTATGTGCCGCAGTCGGCTTTAAGGCAAACGGTATACATTGCGGTATCCGTAAAAACCGCACCAAGAGGGACTTGGCACTTATAATGAGCGAGGTGCCTGCAACGGCAGCGTCCGTTTATACAACCAACCTTGTAAAGGGTGCTCCCCTGACGGTAACAAAACAGAATATATCCAACGGTATTGCACAGGCGGTTATCTGTAACAGCGGTAACGCCAATACCTGTAATGCCAACGGTATCGAGATAGCTGAGGCTATGTGTAAGCTGGTAAGCGATAGCACAGGTGTTTCTGCCACTGACGTTGTCGTGGCATCTACAGGTGTTATCGGCCAGCCTCTTGATATCACACCTATAAAGGAAGGTATGTCTGCACTGGCGGCAGGACTGACCGACGATGGCAGTCAGGCGGCGGCAGAGGCAATAATGACCACCGATACCGTTCTTAAGGAAATCGCCGTAGAGTTTACTCTTGGCGGTAAAACCTGTCGTATCGGCGGTATTGCAAAGGGTAGCGGTATGATCCACCCCAATATGGCAACCATGCTGGTGTTTATCACTACCGATGCTGCTATTTCTGCGGAAATGCTGGGCAGAGCACTTTCTACCGATATCCAAAACACCTTTAATATGCTCAGCGTAGACGGCGATACCTCTACCAACGATATGGTTACGGTTCTTGCCAACGGTATGGCGGGCAACGCTATTATTGACAGGGAGGGTGCAGGCTTTTCCGTATTTATGGAAGCTCTCAATACCGTTACCGTTGCTCTGTGCCGTATGATAGCAGGTGACGGCGAGGGTGCAACCAAGCTTCTTGAGTGTACCGTAAGCGGTGCCGACGATATGGAAACTGCTAAGATATGCGCAAAAAGCGTAATCTGCTCCAGCCTGCTTAAGGCGGCGATGTTCGGTGCAGATGCTAACTGGGGCAGGGTGCTGTGTGCTATCGGCTACAGCGGTGCAAAGGTAGACGTCAGCAAAATCGCAGTATCCTTCCGTTCTGCGGCAGGCGAGATAGCGGTATGCAAAGACGGCTTTGGCGTACCCTTCTCTGAGGAAAAGGCAAAAGAGATACTTCTTGAAAAAGAGATAGAAATACTCATCAGTGTAGGCAACGGCAGTAACACCGCCTCTGCGTGGGGCTGTGACCTGACCTACGACTATGTAAAAATCAACGGCGACTACCGCACGTAAAGGAGCAAGCTGATGCATAACGGTTTTTCAAACGCTGAAAGGGCAGAGGTGCTTACCCAAGCCCTCCCATATATCCAACGCTACAACGGTAAGGTAGTGGTAGTAAAATACGGTGGCAACGCCATGATAAACGAGCAGCTCAAGGAGCAGGTGATGGAGGACATAGTCCTTCTGTGGCTCATCGGCGTGAAGGTGGTGCTTGTCCACGGCGGCGGTCCTGAGATAAGCGATACAATGACCCGCCTTGGCAAAAAGGCAGAGTTTGTTAACGGACTGCGTGTAACCGATAAGGAAACCGTAGACATCGTGCAGATGGTACTTGCAGGTAAGGTTAACAAGTCTCTTGTAAACCTTCTTGAGACCAAGGGAGGCAAGTCCATGGGCATCTCGGGTATCGACGGCAGACTTATAGAAGCGGAGATGAAGGACAGTGCCCTGGGCTATGTTGGCAATATAACCAACATCAATATCAAGGCTGTAACCGACCTGCTTGAAAAAGGCTATATCCCCGTAGTGTCCACCATAGCCTGTGACAAAGAGGGCAACGTGTATAATATTAACGGTGACACAGCGGCGGCGCACATTGCAGGCGCCCTGAGGGCAGAACGTCTTCTGATGATGACTGACATTGCAGGCATCCTCAAGGACAAGGACGACCCCTCTACTCTCATCCCCAAGATAACCGTAGACGAGGCAAAGGGGCTCTTTGAAAGCGGCATAATCAGCGGCGGTATGATTCCCAAGGTCGATTGCTGTATCGAGGCGTTGACCCACGGGGTAAACAATGTGATAATTATGGACGGCCGTATCCCTCACTCCATACTGATGGAGCTGCTTACTGACGAGGGTGCAGGTACCATGGTAACGAAAGGCTAGAAAATGGAAAGCATTATCAGCATAGACAAGCAATACGTGGCAAACACCTACGCCCGTTTCCCCATAGAGCTTGTATCGGGTGAAGGCAGCATACTTACGGATATAAACGGCAAACAGTATATAGATATGGGCTCAGGCATCGGCGTTACCTGCTTTGGCTTTAACGACGAGGAATGGAAAAAGGCTGTAACAAACCAGCTCGGCAAGGTACAGCACACCTCTAATCTGTACTATACAAGCCCCTGTGCACTGTTGGCAAAGGCTCTTTGCGAACGTACGGGTATGAAAAAGGTGTTCTTCTCCAACTCCGGTGCAGAGGCTAACGAGTGTGCAATAAAAGCGGCGCGCAAATATTCGGCAGAAAAGAAGGGTGCAGACTGCGTAACGGTTATCACCCTTGTAAACAGCTTCCACGGCAGGACCCTTACCACCCTGGCGGCAACAGGCCAGGACGTGTTTCACAAGCTGTTCACCCCCCTTACACCGGGCTTTGTTCACACCCCCGCTAACGATAGCGATGCCTTGACCAAGCTGGTAGCGGAGGTAAACCCTGCGGCAATAATGATAGAGTGTGTACAGGGCGAGGGCGGCGTGCTTCCTTTGACCAAGCAGTTTGCGGAAACGGTAGCAAGCCTTACGGAAAAGTACGACATCCCCCTGATAGTTGACGAGGTGCAAACGGGTAACGGCAGAACAGGCAGTCTCTACGCCTATATGCAGTACGGACTAAGCCCCGACATAGTATCAACAGCCAAGGGGCTTGGCGGCGGCCTTCCTATCGGTGCAACCCTCTTGGGTGCAAAGGTAGAAAACGTGCTTAGCGCAGGTGACCACGGCTCCACTTACGGCGGTAACCCCGTGTGCTCCGCAGGCGCTCTCAGTGTAATAGAGCGTCTGACTCCCGCCTTCCTTGCGGAGGTAAAGGAAAAGAGCGACTATATATTCGGCGAGCTTGAGGGAGCAAAAGGCGTAGTATCAGTAAGCGGCATGGGGCTTATGATAGGTATAAAGACAGTAAAAGAAGCAAAGTCGGTAGTCACCGCTTGTATGGAAAAAGGCGTAATCTGTCTTACCGCAAAGGACAAGGTTCGCCTGTTGCCCGCCCTTAATATTCCTATGGAAGTGTTGAAGCAAGCCATAGAGGTAATAAAGACCGTCTGTGCAGAAGGAGAATAAAATGACGTTCAAAGGAAAAAGCTTTTTGAAGCTGCTGGACTTCAGCAGGGAAGAGATAGAGTATTTACTGGACTTAGCAGCAGACTACAAAATAAAGAAGAAGATGGGTGTACCCCACAAGGTACTGGAGGGCAAGAACATAGCGTTGGTATTCGAAAAGACCAGCACCCGCACCCGTTGCTCCTTTGAGGTAGCGGCGGCAGACCTGGGTATGCACCCTGTATATCTGGACCCCAAAAGCTCCCAGATGGGCAAAAAGGAAAGCATAGCAGACACTGCCCGTGTCCTTGGCAGGATATTCGACGGTATTGAGTACCGTGGCTACGGCCAGGAGATAGTGGAGGAGCTTGCCCGTTATGCAGGCGTTCCTGTATGGAACGGCCTTACCAACGAGTATCATCCCACCCAGATATTGGCAGATATGCTCACGATAAGGGAGCATTTCGGCAGCCTTGAGGGCATCAAGCTTGTATATATGGGCGACGCCAGATACAATATGGGCAACTCCCTTATGGTAGGCTGTGCCAAGCTGGGTATGCACTTCGTTGCCTGTGCCCCTGCCAAGTATTTCCCCAACAAGGCGCTTGTTGACGAGTGCCAAAGGATAGCGGCAGAAACCGGCGCAGTTCTGGAGTTTATAAGCGACCCGCTGGAAGCAACCAAGGATGCCCACGTAATATACACCGACGTGTGGGTGTCTATGGGTGAGCCTGCTGAGGTATGGGCAGAGCGTATCCGTGATCTGGAGCCTTACCGTGTAACTAAGGCGCTTATGGACAACGCAGGTGAGCAGTGCCGCTTTATGCATTGTCTACCCGCCTTCCACGACCTTAAGACCGAAACGGGCTACGAGGTATACAAGCAGTTCGGCATAGATTGTATGGAAGTAACGGACGAGGTCTTTGAAAGCCCCGCATCGATAGTCTTTGACGAGGCAGAAAACAGAATGCACACCATCAAAGCGGTAATGGCAGCAACCTTGCTTTAATTAGCTAGGCAAAATAACTCTCATGGTTTTTGGAACGATAAGGGCTGTATCTAACCCGTTTAGATACAGCCTCGTCTATTAAAAACGGCGTCCACGCCCCACTCCAACAATTCGGCATATCCCATACAACCGTAGGGCGGGCGGCTTGCTCCCGCCGTCATACCCTTCTCACCCACACTCCTGTCTTCGATAGGGCGTAACCCCCCGCACCCGTGTGGTCGACCATCGGCTAAAACGACCCACCCCCCTGTCT
>JAZSQJ010000082.1:0-38806 GCA_045537905.1 Eubacteriales bacterium | reverse complement strand
CACTTCCAATATTGGAAGTGTGATGACTTGAATAAAGTTATTCATGAAGCGGTCTACTACTTTAATTACATAAAACCCTTGCGTAAATTAAAAAGAAAACCGCCTGGTCAATTCAGGCTTGAACAGACGGCTTAAAAATATTATTTTTTGTGTCTACTAACTATTGACTAGTTCAAATTTTCCCTGAATTTTCTACTTTAGAATGAGTATATTTTATTCTTTTTCGTGCTCTGTGCCTTTGTCAGCGGTCTGAGGGGTTGTCTCAAATTTTCATTTGAGACAACCCCAGCCTAGTACTTCTAAAAGCTATTATGAGCGTTAATAACAGAGCTTTGCGGCAGTGGGCAAGTGCTGTAGATGCGAAGCAGCTTGCTGATGTTCCCCATAGGAGCTGTGGTATCAACACTAAGCGTGTAGTAAAGCTTTTGCTTGGCTCCTCCTGTGACGGTAATCCTGTCACAGTCCAGCTTTGACGAGCTAATAACGTTAACATAGGCAGCTGTCTTATCCACAAAGGTTTTTGCCGTTTCCTCGCTGTGTATCGTTACGGAGTAGCTAAGAAGCTCTTCAAGCTCGTCCGTGTTTTCAAAGGAAACCCTTATCCCCTCCGGCTTCCTCATATCCGGGTTAACGGTAAAGCTGTCCTCGGGGAAGGCGTTACGGAGCAAAGCGGCAATCTCTGCAGCCCTCTCCGCTCCTGCTCTTTGTATAGCCAGAGCGTCGAGAGTGCTGGTAACCTTATCCTTGGCAACAAAGCTGCCTCTGTCCTCACTGCCTATGATTTTAGCGTCACAAGCGTAATAATCCCGTTCCGCAACGTAATATACGCCGCCTATGTCCAGCTCGTTCTCGGTGTAATTCCTTTCCACAAAGTCAAAAATCTCGTTCTTGGCGGCGGACAGTCCCCAAGGTGTACCGTTGATATAGCAGGTAGCAAAAACGCCAAGGACGGCAAATACAACCGCTGCTAAGGCGTTCAGTGTGCGGCTCCCCTTGTTCTTAAGTGCAAGCTTTATAAAGTAGGCGGCAGCACAGCCAAGGGCAGAGATAACAGCGGCAAAAACCGCTACGTAAAGGGTAAAGCCCCCAATAACCTCGGTGTACCTCAAGGGCACGTCCTTGGCAAAGCAAAAGAAATAGCTTACCGCAAAAAACATAAGGGGAAGGTGGTAGCTTTTCTCGGAAACAAGGGCAGGGATAAGGGAAAACAAAAACACAAAGGGCAGTGTACTTACAAGCCCTGCCGAGGGTATAAATAAAGCCGAGCCAACACTGGCGCAGATAACGCCCAGAAACAAGGCGCCGCTGCCTTTTTCAAAAAAAGCTTTAATCTTTTTCATAATCCTCACCCCTTCTTAAACTTTGGAATATTATAAAGGTTTGTGTACTTGATAAGCAAAGCCACGTCGTCATCAGCGGCACAGCGGTTGTTGCCCTCCTTACCGCATACAGAGCATTTATGCTTAATAATATAGCTCTGCTTAGGGTGGGGAGTAACGGAGATGGGGTACATAATCCCTGCGCATTCACAAGCCCTGTCTCCGGGGTTAACGTCCACGTGGAGGGAGGCAAGGCAAAAGGGGCAGTGATTGCGGGAGCTATACCCAAGAGGAGGCACGCTCTTACCGCAGGCCTTGCATATAAAAGCGTTATCGTTTTTGGTAAAAACTTTGGTCATAGATTAATCCTTTTGTAAAATGCAAAAAAAGGTTGATTTTTTTTGCAGATAGTTTATAATATAGTATAATGGTATTATAATACTTAGTCGGTATTATTTCAAGTGCAATTTGAAAGGAGCGAGTAATTTTGTCTAAAAAAGAAAAACAAAGTGCCTCTTGTCCCTCCCGTTTGGGTACGGTAGGCGGTCAAGCAGTAATAGAGGGCGTTATGATGAAGTCGCCCAAGAGGATAGCTCTTGCGGTTCGCCGTTACAGCGACAGTAAGATAGTGGTACACGCCAAGGACTACACCAGTATAAGAAAAAGACATAAGTGGCTTAACATACCCATCCTTCGCGGCGTAATCAATTTTGTTGAGATGCTTATAATGTCCTTCTCTACCCTTACCGAGTCTACTGAGATGCTTGGTCTTGAGGAGGATATCGAGCCCGGTAGGTTTGAAAAATGGCTTACCAAGGTTTTCGGCAAGTCCCTTATGGCAATTATTTCCTTTATTGCCGTTATTATAGGTCTTGGCATTGCGATAGCTTTGTTCTTCTGGCTCCCTCTGGTAATCGTGGGTGCCTTGCAGGATTGGCTTGGCTTTAACGATATAGTAAGAAGCGTGTGTGAGGGCGTTATAAAAATAGCCATTTTTATCGCATACATAGGGCTTACCTCCTTGCTTAAGGATATCCGCCGCACCTATCAGTATCACGGGGCAGAGCATAAGAGTATTTTCTGCTACGAAAGCGGTCTTGACCTGACGGTGGAAAACGTAAAAAAGCAAAAGCGTTTCCATCCCCGTTGCGGTACCTCCTTTATCTTTGTGGTACTTATCATCTCCATTTTGGGTACGGCTATACTTTACTCTGCGGTTGATTTTGGTGACAACACCCTCCTTCGTATGGCAACAAAGTTTTTAATTCTGCCCGTACTTGTGGGTATCAGCTTTGAGTTTATACTCTTTGCAGGCAAGCACGATAATATCGTTACCCGTATTCTGTCCGCTCCCGGTCTGTGGATGCAGCGTATCACTACCAGAGAGCCTGACGAGGACATAATAGAGGTAGCAATAGTTTCCCTTAAAACCGCTCTTATAGAGGAGTTTCCCGATTTTGAGGTTCCCTTTGAGGAGGGCTACGATATAAACGGCAAAATCGAAAAAGACGGAGAAGACAAATGACCTTTAGAGAATGCAGGGACGAAACAAGAGAAATACTTACGCCTGTTTTCGGTGAGGAAACGGCTACGCTTACGGATATTTTGCTTGCCCACTACACAGGCGTGGAGCGTGGTAAGCTGCTGACCATTCTTGATGCAGAGGCACCCGACGCCTTGCCCTACCTGTTGGCAGACGCCATAAACAAGCTGGGTGCAGGTATGCCCGTCCAGTACGTAATGGGCAGCTGCTGGTTTTACGGCCTGGAGGTAAAGGTTGGCCAAGGCTGCTTTATTCCCAGAAGCGATACGGAGATACTTGCCAAGGTGGCAATAGAGCTGCTTAAAAACGGCGGCAGCTTTATCGAGCTGTGTGCGGGCAGCGGCTGCGTGTCCATGGCGATAGCGGAAAACGCTAAGGGCGTAAGAGGCACCGCAGTGGAGCTTTCCCTGAAGGCACTGCCCTATACCGAGGCTAATCTGGAAAAGTATCCAAACATAAAGGTAAAGCGCGGAGACGTGCTGGACCCTGATGACCTTAACGCAATATACGAGGAGTGGGGAGAGGGCTTTGACCTTTTGGTGTGCAATCCTCCCTATATCCCCACGGCGGATATACAGGGCTTGGACATACAGGTGCAGTACGAGCCTGAGACTGCGCTGGACGGTGGCGAAAACGGATTAAAGTACTACCGTTATATAATAGCAAACGCCGATATAATTATGAAAGAAAAGCACCGCATTCTCTTCGAGGTAGGCATAGGCCAGGCACCCCTGGTAGCGGAAATGCTGAGGGTTATGGGATACGCCGTAGCGGTGTTCAAAGATTATGGCGGTATTGAGCGTGTTGTTTTAGGCGAAAAATATTGACAAGCAGTAAAAAATGTACTATTATACTATAATAGGTATAATAGTACTTTTTTTATACGGCACATTTTGCCATAAAGGAGATGTAGTTTTGTATAGCCCTATCAGCTCCCGTAACAACGAAAAGATTAAAACCGTACGCAAGCTTGCCGATAAAAAGCACAGGCAGCGTTCCGGTCTTTTTGTGCTGGAAGGGCATAAGCTTGTCTCTGATTATATAAGGTCGGGCTCCTCTCCCGTACAGCTTTTTGTAGCTGAGGACGTGCTGGAAAAGTACGGCGGTATTATAGACGGTGCCTCCTGTGGCGAGGTGTACGTGCTTCCAAGGGATTTGTATATGCACGTCAGCGGAGAGAGTGCGCCTCAGGGCATCCTTGCCGTGTGTCAGATGCCTGAGCATACGGGTGAATACCGACAGGGTAAAACCGTTATACTGGAGTCCGTAAGGGATGCGGGCAATCTGGGGACGGTTATCCGTACTGCAGGTGCCTTTGGTATAGACAACGTCGTGCTGTCCTCGGACTGTGCGGATATATATAACCCCAAGACCCTGAGGGCGGCAATGGGCGGCTTGTTCTTTGCCAACATCATAGTATGTGACGACCTTTGTGCTTTTGTAAAGGACGTGCGCGAAAAGGGAAGTAGAGTTTTTGCCGCTATGCCTGCAGGTGATGCGGTGGATATCCGCAGTATCGATATACGTGATAACGACTGTATGGTTATAGGTAACGAGGGTAACGGTATCAGTGCGGAGCTGGCAGCGGCCTGTACCTGCAAGGTTACTATCCCTATGGCAGGGGATGCAGAAAGCTTAAATGCATCTGCCGCCGCATCCATACTGATGTGGGAGCTTGTTCGTGGAGGTAAGGCTTAGATGTCAGACAAGGGTGAACAAAAGCTGCAAAAGTATATCTGGCTCAGCCTGTCCTGCGGTGCGGACAGTGTGTATCCTTTCCGTATACTAAGTAGGTACGGCGATATCGACAGCGTCTACGGGG
Organism: Eubacteriales bacterium; assembly: GCA_045537905.1. GTDB lineage: Bacteria > Bacillota > Clostridia > Oscillospirales > CAG-382 > SIG636. Next base: position 34,122 of record JAZSQJ010000082.1, on the reverse strand, counting down.
CGGACAGCTATGACGAGCTGGACTTACCCGATCACGTGGTACAGTCTCTCTTTGACAAGCGGCTTAACCGGGCTTTTGAGATACTAAAAAAATGCAAGGCATTGGGTGTAAGAATACTTTGCTTTGAGGACGGGGACTATCCCCTTAAGCTTAAGAAGATAAAGGACCCACCTTTGGTGCTGTATTGCAAGGGCAAAATGATAGATACGGACAAAAGCCTTTGCGTAGGTATGGTAGGCACCCGTAAGGCAAGCGACTACGGACAAAAAACAGCCGAGTATCTGGCAAGAGGTATAGGTGACAGCGGTGCCGTAGTGGTAAGCGGTCTGGCAAAGGGTATAGACAGCGTTTGCCAGCGGGCGGCAATGAGCACGGGCGGATTTACCGTAGGCGTTATAGGCAACTCTATCGACACGGTGTATCCCAAAGAAAACGCGGCACTTTTCAATAAGATGTATAAATACGGCCTTGTTATCAGCGAGTATTGGCCGGGATGTAAAACGGGCAGGCAGTCCTTTCCCAGGCGTAACCGCATAATTGCAGGTCTTTCCGATATACTTGTGGTAGTGGAAGCCCCTGCTAACAGCGGTGCCTTGATAACAGCCTCCCATGCAGTAAAGGCGGGCAAGCCTATATGCGTACCGCCTATGCCTCTGACTGAGGAAAACGCAGGTACAGCCTCCTTGCTTCGTGCAGGTGCAAGGCTGATAACGAGCGTGGAGGATTTACTTAGTGAATACGAGGACGCTCTTCCGCATAAGATAGCGGCGGACGCACCCCTCCCGGTTCTTAACAGCAAGGACCAGGACTTGTTTGAAGGGGAAAAGGGAACAGGCAGCAGCGAAAAGGAGCTGGCGTACAATTTCCTGCTGGACGAGCTGGAAAAGAACGGACCGGAGACCTTGGCAAAGGCGGCACAGGCAACAAACAGGTTTTCTTTAAGAGAGCTAATGCTGGCGGCAACAGCCCTGGAGCTGGACGGATATATAGTAAAAACCCCCGGCGGCTTATATGACGCCGTACCCGGTGAGATAAATATTACCAATTAAGGAGAAATAGATGAACACACTTATTATAGTTGAGTCACCCTTTAAGGTTCCTACGATAAAGAGCTTTTTGGGAAAAGGATATAAGGTAACGGCTTGTAAGGGCCATATCCGTGACCTGCCCAAAAGCAAGCTTGGTGTAGATATAGAAAACAATTTTGCACCTCAGTATATCAATATCCGTGGCAGAGGCGACCTTATAAAGGAGCTTAAGAAGGAAGCCAAGAACGCAGACAGAATTTTTCTGGCAACGGACCCTGACCGTGAGGGTGAGGCAATAGCCTGGCACCTTTCCAACGTGCTTGGCGTAAAGGATGGCGTTATAAAGCGTATCACCTTTAACGAGGTAACAAAAACCGCCCTTAAGGAGGCAGTAGCCAACCCTAAGGATATAGATATGAATTTGGTTGACTCTCAGCAGGCACGCAGGATACTGGACAGACTTGTGGGCTACAAGATAAGTCCCTTCCTTTGGAAAAAGATAAAAAGCGGCCTGTCTGCAGGCAGAGTGCAGTCTGTTGCAACCCGTATAGTTGTTGACCGTGAAAAGGAGATAAGGGACTTTGTGGCTAAGGAGTATTGGACGATAGCCGCAAAGCTACAGGCTGAGGAGGATACCGTTGTAGCCAAGTATTACGGCGAGGGCGACGGCAAGCGTGAGCTTAACAATAAGGACGAGGCTGAGAAAATAGTCAGCGACTGCCAGGGCGGTACCTTTACCGTTACCTCTGTAAAAAGGGCTGTCAAGAAAAGAAAGCCCCTGCCTCCCTTCATCACCTCCACTCTGCAGCAGGAGGCAAACCGCCGTCTCAATTTCCAAACCCGCCGTACGATGATGGTAGCGCAGGAGCTGTACGAGGGCGTTAACCTGGGTGAATCGGGTATGCACGGTCTTATCACTTATATGAGAACGGACTCTCTCCGTGTTTCCGAGGATGCCCGTGCCACAGCAAAGGAGTTTATCCTATCCAGATACGGGGATAAATACTATCCCAAAACACCTAATATATATAAGGCAAAAAAGAACTCTCAGGATGCTCACGAGGCTATCCGTCCTACGGATCCATATCTTACCCCCGATGCGGTTAAGGGCAAGCTCAGCAACGACCAGTATAAGCTGTACAAGCTTATCTGGGAAAGGTTTATTGCCAGCCAGATGTGCGGAGCAGAGCTGGATACCGTTACCTATGAGATGGAGTGTGCAGGTCACGTATTCAGAGTAGGCGGCTCCTCCGTTAAATTTGCGGGTTATATGACCGTATACGATGACAGAATAGAGGACAGCGACAACGAGGACGGACTTTCTACCCTGTCCTTGCCCTCCCTTAGCGAGGGACAAAAGCTTGCCCTTATAAAGATGCTTACGGAACAGCACTTTACCCAACCCCCACCACGCTATACCGAGGGTATGCTTACCAAGGTGCTGGAGGAAAAGGGTATAGGCAGACCCTCCACCTTCCTGCCTACCATAACCACCATAATCAGCCGTGGTTACGTAAAGCGTAACGGCAAGGTGCTTGTTCCCACTGAGGTAGGCGAGGTAACCACTAAGCTTATGATGGATACCTTCCCCTCCATAATAGACTACAACTACACCGCAGATATGGAAGAGGACCTGGAAAAAATCTGTAGCGGTGAAAAGCCTTACGAAACCGTTCTTAAAGAGTTTTACGAGGTGTTTGAAAAACAGCTTGATGCGGCGCAGGAGACACTGGCAGAGGGCAGAATAAAAATAGCACCGACGGAAACGGATATAATCTGCGAAAAATGCGGCTGTAAGATGGTAGAGCGTGTGGGCAAGTTCGGCAAATTTGCAGGCTGTCCCAACTACCCTGCCTGTAAGAACACCAAGCCTCTTGACGGTAAGGCTCCCGAGGCAGAGCCTGCGGCGGCTGCTCCTACGGACAAGGTTTGTCCCAAGTGCGGCAAGTCAATGCTTATTAAGAGGGGTGCCTACGGCTCCTTCTACGCCTGTGAGGACTATCCCGCCTGCAAGAGCACTATGCCCGTGGTAAAGGAGCTTGGCGTAGCCTGTCCCAAGTGCGGCAAACGCATAATAATAAAAACCACCAAAACAAGAAAAACCTTCTATTCCTGCGAGGACTATCCAAACTGCGACTTTTCAAGCTGGGATATTCCTCAGGAGAGAAAGTGTCCCGTTTGCGGCGGACTGGTGCTGAAGAAAAAGAACAAAGAGCTTTACGAGTGCTTTGCTAAATGCGGATGGAGTGAAGGTAAATGAAAATAGCTGTTGATGTTATGAGCGGCGACAACCCTGCTGAGGAGCTTATAAAGGGTGCTCTTGCCGCCGCAAAGGACTTCGGCATAGAGCTTGTGCTGATAGGTACCCCCGAGGCTGTTGACAAATATGCAGACGACGGCAAGGGTATATATGTAAAGCACGCCGCAAGCGTTGTTACTATGGAGGACAACGCTCTGGCGGCTATCAAGGATAAGGAAGATTCCTCTGTGGCGGTTGCAGCGGCACTGCTTAAGAATAACGAGGCAGATGCCTTGGTAAGTGCAGGTAATACCGGTGCCCTTATCTCCACCGCTTCTATCCGTGTACGCCGTGTTAAGGGTATCCGCAGGGCGGCTATCGGTACGGTAGTACCCTTGGATAAACCCTTTATTATAGTGGACGCAGGCGCCAATACGGAGGTACTGCCCGAAAACCTGGTGCAGTTTGCCCATATGGGCGCTCTGTATGCGGAGAGGGTTCTTGGCATAGCTTCTCCCCGTGTAGCCCTTCTTTCCAACGGCACCGAGGATACCAAGGGTACCCCCATAACAAAGGAGGCTTTTGCCGCTCTGAAGGAAAGCAATCTTAACTTTATCGGTAACGTAGAGTCAAGGGAGCTGCCCGCAGGCTGTTGTGACGTCCTTGTGTGCGACGGCTTTACGGGGAATATTACCCTTAAGCTTATAGAGGGTATGGGCAAATTTATGTCCCGTACGATAAACAGTCTTTTCCGTCATAGCGTGTTTACAATGTTTGCCTATATGTTTTGCAAAGGTCAGATAAAAAAGCTAAAAAAGCGTCTGGACGCAGGTGAGTATGGCGGTGCTCCCTTACTTGGCATAGCCAAGCCTGTAATAAAAGCCCACGGCAATTCCGATGCCAAGGGCATATACAACGCTATCCGTCAGGCAAAGACTTTTACCGAAAGCGGAATAATAAAGGAATTTGAAGACAGATTCAGGAGAAATACGGCAAATGAGTCACAAGACAGTAATACCCCCTCTGCCGATTGAGGAGCTGGAAAACAAAATCGGTTATACATATAAGAATAAAAATCTGTTGTTGACAGCAATTACTCACTCCTCCTACTGCAACGAAAACAAGCGAGAGGGTGTTACCGTAGAGGATAACGAAAGGCTGGAGTTTTTGGGCGACAGCGTGCTATCCGTAATAGTAAGCGACTACATTTTCAGACTGTACGGTGAGCTTAACGAGGGTGACCTTACCAGAACGAGGGCGGCATCCGTGTGCGAAAACGCCCTGCATGAGCTGGCTACAGAGCTGGACCTGGGTAGCTATATGCGTTTCGGTCACGGCGAGTCGGCAACAAGGGGCAGACTGCGTAAAAGCATCCTTGCAGACGCTTTTGAGGCTCTCCTTGCCTCTATGTATCTGGACGGCGGCTTGGATCAGGTAAGAAGCTTTCTGTTGCCTCGCATCAAGCAAACCATAGATAAGGCGGCAAAGGGCTGGGATACGGATTACAAATCCCGTCTCCAAAAGCTGGTACAGCAAACCCCCGAGGAGGTATTGGAGTACCGTTCCGCAGGGGAGGAGGGTCCCCCCCACGACCGTATCTTCTGCTTCGAGGTTTATCTTAACAGCAACCTGTTAGGTAAGGGCGTAGGCCGCTCCAAGCGTGAGGCGGAACAGCAGGCGGCAAAGCAGGCGCTGCTGTTTTTCGGGGAAGAAAGCTAAATGGCAAGGCATAAGAATATACCCTTTTTCATACCCCACAGCGGCTGTAAAAACAACTGCGTTTTCTGCTCCCAAACCAAAATAACGGGCTTTTCACTGCCAACTGACGGTATAATGGCAGAGTCGGCAAGGCTTGCCGCCACGGTGGATGAGGCACTGGAGTATATGGACGGTGCAGAGGCGCAAATAGGCTTTTTCGGCGGTAGCTTTACGGGTATAGAAAGAGAGCGTATGCTAAGCCTGCTCAGCACTGCCTATGCCTACGTAAAAGCAGGCAAGGTCAGCGGCATCAGGCTATCCACCAGACCGGACTATATAAGTGGTGAGATACTTGATATACTCCAAAGCTACGGGGTTACGGATATAGAGCTGGGTCTGCAAAGCACAAACGAGGCGGTGCTTAAGGCGGCAGGCAGAGGTCATAGCCGACAGGTATGCTTCGACAGTGCAGGTATGATAGTGGAGCGTGGCTTTGGCTTTGGCGGCCAGATGATGATAGGTCTGCCTATGTCCGATTATGAAAAGGACCTCCAAACGGCAAGGGATATAGTAAGTATGGGCGCCAACGCCGTAAGGATATACCCAACGGTGGTGTTTAGTGGCACGGCTCTTTACGATATGGTGCAAAGGGGCGAGTACAGCCCTATAAGCAACGAAAGGGCAGTGGAGATAGCGGCAGACTGTCTCCGCATATTCAAGGAGGCAGGGGTTGAGGTGCTTCGTATAGGGCTACACGCCTCCGAGGAGCTTAAAAATGCCCCCTATGGAGCAAATCATCCCTCTATGGGTGAGCTGGTGTATGCAAGGCTTGCCTACGGTGAGGTGACAAAGCTGCTGGCAGGCAAGGACACGGAGGGCAAGAGCCTAAGGCTGTACGTTCCTGCAAAAAGCGTGTCTGCGGTGGCAGGCTACAGGGGCGAAAACAAGGAAAAGCTAAAGCAAAGCTATTTACTTAAAAGTGTAAAGATATACAAAAGCGACCGTGCCGAGGGCATAGGATACAGCTTGGAAACAGAGGATTGATATTTTGAAGCTAAAAGGGCTGGAAATGCAGGGGTTCAAATCGTTCCCCGACAAAACACATATATATTTTGACAAGGGTATAACTGCAGTTGTCGGCCCTAACGGCAGCGGCAAGTCCAATATATCCGACGCTGTCCGTTGGGTTTTGGGCGAGATGTCGCTTAAAAGTCTACGCGGCAGTAAGATGGAGGACGTAATATTTGCAGGCTCCGACAAGCGTACTGCGGCAAACTGTGCTACGGTGTCCCTGTATCTGGACAAGGACGACGGCAGCGGCGAGGAGATAATAGTTACCCGTAAGTATTACCGCGGCGGTGAAAGCGAGTATTATCTGGACAAAAAGCAGGTACGCCTTAAGGACGTATACGAGGCGTTTTACGATACGGGCATCGGCAGAGAGGGCTACTCTGTAATAGGACAGGGCAAAATAGCCGAGGTTCTTTCTCAAAAGGGCGACGAAAGGCGTAGCATTTTTGAGGAAACGGCGGGCATTTCCAAGTTTCGACACAAAAAACAGGAGTCAGAGCGTAAGCTGTCAGCGGTGGAGGACAACCTGCTCCGTGCACAGGACATAATGCTGGAGGTAGGCTCCCGTCTGGCACCCTTGGAAAAGGAAGCGGAAAACGCAAAAAAGTATCTGGCACTAAGCGAGGAAAAAAAGGGGCTGGAGATTAGTCTCTGGCTGGATAAAATAGATGCCATAAGGGCAGAGCTTTCAAGGAGCGAGGAGAACATAGCAGGGGCGGCACAGGCGCTTGCCGTAGCCGAGGGAAAGATAAAGGAGCTGGAGGCAAAGTCCGACGACCTTTATTTAAGCGGCAACGAAATGGGCAGAGAGATATCCCTTGCCCAGCGTGAGATAAGCGACATAGGGCTTAAGATAAGCGAGGCAGAGGGCAAAAAGGCACTTAAGTCCAACGATATCGCCCATTTTGAACAGCTTATAACCGACAGCAGGGCTGAGGCGGCAAATGCGGAGCAGGAGAGGCAAAGCCTGCTGCACAGCGTAGAGGCAATAGATGCCGATATCAGCGGTGCGGAAACAGAGCTGGAAAAGGCAAAAGAGGCGTACGAGGCACAGGGCAAGACCTTTTCGGAAACCAGAGGTGCCTATAACGAAAAAACGGCGGAAAGAAGCAGACTGCAGGAGGCGTATACGGCAGCACTGGAAAAACGCTCTGCAATCCTGGCAGAAAACGCCGCCCTTAAAGCAAACCTTGAAAATATGCGTCGCACGGCAGAAACAGGCGCCGAGGAGATAAGCGGCTTTGAGACACGTATAGCGGAGCTACAGTCAAAGCTAGGCAAGCTGACGGAAGAGCTGGGGGGCGCAAACAAAGCCCTGCAGGAGGCAGAGGACAAATACAACGCCTTACGCAGTGAGTTTGGCAAAACAGAAAAAGAACTGGAGACAAAGAAGGCAGAGGGAGTGGAGCTTTCCCTGGCGGTAGCCTCCTTCAAACAGCAAAAGGAAAACCTTTTGAGGATGGAGGCATTGCTGGAGGGCTACTCCGACAGTGTTAAAAACGTAATAAATGCCGCAAAGGAAGGTAAAATAAAGCACGGCGGCAATAACGCCGTCCTTCACGGCACCGTTTCCTCCGTTATTTCCACCGAGGAAAAGTACGTGGTAGCCTTGGAAACAGCCCTGGGTGCGGCAGTACAGCACGTTATAGTTGACAACGAGGAGGACGCAAAGGCGTGCATCCGCTACCTTAAGGAAACAGGCGGCGGCAGAGCCAGCTTCTTACCCATAAGCACGGTCAGGGGTCCCCGTGGCAACGACAGTGCTATAAAAAACTGCAAGGGTTATATAGGCATAGGTTCAGACCTTTGTAAATACGACAGCAGGTATGCCGGCATCTTTACAAAGCTGCTGGGCGAAACGGTTGTAGCCTCGGATATCGACAGTGCTACGCTTATTGCCAAAGAATGCGGCTTCCGTCTCCGTATAGTAACCCTGGACGGACAGGTTATCCACCAGGGCGGTAGCTTTACGGGTGGCTCTGCCGCAAAGCGTGTGGGCATTCTCACCCGCAGTATAGATATCGAAAGACTTACGGGACTTATAGCTAAAAAGGAAACGGCTCTGGCTAAAAACCAAAGCAGGATAGACGAGCTTCAAAAGCAGCTTGACAGCCAGAGGGCAGACTGCGACAGTGCAGAGCTGGCGGTAAGCCTTCACAGAAGCAAGCGTGACAGCCTGTACAGCAGTGCCAATATAGAAAAGCTTCGTTTAGAGGACGAGCAGGCACGCTACAAGCAATTTGCAGACACGGCAAGGGATATAGCCAAGCGTTTGGCGGAGCTTACCGTTAAGGCAGAGGCAGGGGACGTGGTGCTTTCCGAGGCAGAGGCAGAGGCAGGCAGGCTTTCTGCGGCTCTTGCGGCGGCGGTCCGCAGTGCAGAGTCCGCAGAGAGGGACTCCTCCACTGCATATGACGAGCTGGGCAAGGCAAGGCTTTTGGTTGTGGAAAAGGAAAACGTCCTGTCCCGCATCAAGGAAAAACGCCTTAACGTAACAGAGCGTTCCGCAGGTATGGAACGCCGTGTAAGGGACTGCGGTCAGGCTGTGGAAGCGGCAACGAGGCAAATTGCAGAGCGTCACGGCGAGATAGAGGCAATAGACGCAGAAATATCCCTTTACGAAAAGGAAAAGGCGGCAAAGCAGGAGCAGATTTCTGCTCTCGTGGCAGGTAAAGAGGCAAACGATAAGGAAAGCGTAGACATCCGCAGCGCTATAAGAGAGGCTACTGCGGTAAAGGAGGAGGCGTTCCGCCATCACACCTCCCTGCAGGCAAGAAACACTAATCTTGCGGCAGAATACGAGGAGTACTCCAACAAGCTATGGGAGGAGTACGAGCTTACGTATTCCGGTGCCCTTCAGTTCCGTCTCCCCGAGGAGAATATGAAGAAGGCAAGCAGCCGTCTTAACTCTCTCAAGTCCCAGATAAGAAGTATGGGCAGCATCAACGTAAACGCTGTAGAGGAGTATAAGGAGACAAAAACGAGGTACGACCATTATTCCAAGCAGATTGACGACCTTAACGCATCCAGAAGGAGCCTTGACGAGGCTATAGCCAAGCTGGAGGCTAATATGAAGTCTGCCTTCCTTGAGACCTTTGATAGGATAAACGTTGCCTTTGGCGAGGTGTTTGGGGAGCTGTTTGGGGGCGGTACGGCAAAATGCGTGCTGGAGGATGAGGAAAACCCTCTTACCAGTGGTATTGATATAATAATAAGACCCTTGGGCAAAAGCGTTAAGAATATCAATCTGCTGTCCGGCGGTGAGCAAAGCTTTGCGGCGGTGGCGTTGTATCTGGCACTTCAGCGTATCAATCCCGCACCGTTTTGTATCTTCGATGAGATAGAGTCGGCACTGGACGACGTAAACGTTACCCGTCTTGCCAACTATCTTAAAAACAACATAAACGACACACAATACATTATGATAACCCACAGACGCGGTACGATGGAAAAAGCGGACGTAATTTACGGTATAACTATGAAGGAAAAGGGTGTTTCCGATTACATCAAGCTGGACATCCGTGCGTTGGAGGAAAATATCAGCTAAGGAGTAAGCAATGGGTTTTTTTGACAAACTGAAAAACGGACTAAAAAAGACAAAGGATGCACTGGTGGGGAAGATAGACGACCTGTTTTCCTCCTACGATAAAATTGACGATGATTTTTATGACGAGCTGATGGACGTGCTTATCATCTCCGACGTAGGCGTCCCCACGGCAGAGTACGTTACCGAGGAGCTTAAAAAGCAAATCAAGGAGCAGAAGATAAAAAGCGCTACCGAGGCAAAGGAACTGTTTATAAAGATACTCGCCGATATGGTAGGCAACGGCGGCGAGCTGGATATAGCAAGCAGTCCTGCCGTTATCCTGGTTATAGGTGTAAACGGCGTTGGCAAAACCACCTCTATCGGTAAGATTGCCCTTGACCTTAAAAAGAGAGGCAAAAGGGTTATGCTTGCGGCGGCAGACACCTTCCGTGCGGCGGCAATAGAACAGCTTGAGGTATGGTCTCAAAGGGCAAACGTGCCCATCATCAGGCAAAACGAGGGTGCAGACCCTGCGGCAGTGGTGTTTGACGCTATAGCGGCGGCTAAAAAACAGCAGTGCGACGTGCTTATAGTTGACACCGCAGGCAGACTTCACAACAAAAAGAATCTGGTAGACGAGCTGGCAAAGATCAACCGTGTAATTGACAGGGAGCTTCAGGGCTGCTCCAAGGAGACCCTGCTTGTGCTTGATGCGGTAACGGGTCAAAACGCCTTGGTTCAGGCTAAGGAGTTTTCCAAAATCACCGATATAACGGGTATTGTTCTCACCAAGCTGGACGGTACTGCCAAGGGCGGTATAGTTCTTGCCATAAAGAGGGAGCTGGATATTCCCGTTAAGTATATCGGCGTAGGCGAGGGTGCAGAGGACCTCCAGCCCTTCAACGGCGAAGATTTTGTAAAGGCGATGTTTGATAATGAAAACGATAGTACTGGCAACCAATAACCGGGGCAAAATTCTTGAATTTGAGGCGCTTCTGTCCTCAAAGGGACTAAAGGATTTTAAGGTGCTTAGCCTTAAGGACTGCGGCTTTGACAGGGAAGTTGAAGAGAATGCGGACAGCTTTGAGGGTAATGCCTACAAAAAAGCCAAGGAAGTGGCAGATTTTACGGGACTTACAGCCATAGCGGACGACAGCGGCTTGGAGGTTGACGCCTTAAACGGTGCTCCCGGCGTGTATTCTGCCCGCTATGCAGGAGAGGGTGCCTCCTCCGAACAGCTTATGGCTAAGCTGTTGTCGGAGCTTAAGGGTGTAAAGGCACAGGACAGGTCTGCCCATTTTACCTCCGTAATCTGTGCGGTTTTGCCAAGCGGCAAGGTTTTAAGTCAGCGTGGGGAGTGCCATGGTGTAATACTTGAGTCCCCCAAGGGTACGGGCGGCTTTGGCTATGACCCTTTGTTCTACTACCCGCCCGCAGGGATAAGCTTTGCAGAGATGGAAACGGCAGAGAAAAATAAGGTAAGCCACCGTGCCGTAGCCTTTGATAAGATAATAGCAATTCTTGGTGATATGGACGATAATGAGTTTATCCCTGTGAAAAACAGTCAATAACACCCATTCTATATAAAAAGCAATAAAAAAGGGGGACTTGTGCAAATGGCAGGCTTTAATGAGTTGTGGAACAAACTTATAAATATGTTCAAGTCGGTAGAGTTTTCACCGATAAACGATACCCTTGATATTTTGCTTGTTACAATAATAATCTATTTTGTGTTTAAGTTTTTAAGGGACAGGCGTGCAGGCAAGCTGGCGGCAGGCGTAGTGCTGTTTCTTGTGTTGCTTATGATAAGCGACGCCTTTGAGATGCGTGCCCTTAATTTCCTGCTTCAGTCTGTAACTCAGGCAGGTCTCGTTGCTTTGCTTATAGTTTTCCAGCCGGAGCTTAGAAGCGCCCTTGAAAAGATGGGTGCCGGCTCCTTAAAAAATATAAAAGCAATGTTTGTGTCCAGCGACGTCAAGGAGTACACCAACGGTATCAACGCCATATGCGAGGCGGTTGACCGTATGGCAAGCACAAAAACAGGCGCCCTTATAGTTTTTGAGAGGGAGACTAAAATCGGTGACATCGTAAAAAGCGGCACCGTTATAGATGCAGAGATAAACACCTTCCTTATAGGTAACATTTTTTATAACAAAGCCCCTCTCCACGACGGTGCGCTTATAGTCAGAGAAAACAGACTGCATGCGGCAGGCTGTATGCTTCCTCTTACCCAAAACCCCGACGTGCTTAAGGAGCTGGGTACCAGACACCGTGCGGCGATAGGCGTTACCGAGGTAAGCGACGCTATAGTTGTGGTTGTGTCCGAGGAAACGGGTCTTATTTCCTTCGTTGTGGACAGCAAACTCCAGAGAGGTCTTACCGCTAAGGAGCTTAACGCAAAGCTTCTTAAGTATCTGGTAACGGAAAACATCAGGTTTAAGAAGTCCAAGGACGAAAAGGAGGGAAAGGAGAAGAAGGATGAAGGCGGAGAAGAATAGTTTTGACACCAGGCGTTCGGTAAATGACGGCGGCAAATCAAAAATAAAAGCCTTTTGGAAAAACCTTGGCTGGGGCGGCGTAGGATATATAGCCGTAGCCTTTGCCTGTGCCATCGTTTTATGGTTTACCGTTGCGGATTACGATTCTGTTATCCAAAAAACCTATTACAATATACCTATCGAGCTTCTGCCTCCCACCAAATCCGATATAGTGGTTGAATCGGGAGAGGGCAAGCTGGTAAACATAACGGTTTACGGCAGAAAAGCAGATGTAAACGCCGTAGACTCTGAGGACATAAGGGCGTACGTGGACGTACGCAACGCTCCCGGCGACGGCGAGATAAACGCCGAGGTAACAGTGGAGCTCCCCGACGGTATCAACCTGGTGGAAAGCAACGCCCTGTCCGTTACCCACGTAGTTGTGGGTCTGGCAATCCCTACCGTAAAGTCCCTTCCGGTTAACGTAGAGATAGCTTCGGGTAGCTGGGACGACGTATACGACCCCGTTCCCGAATGTATAACCTGCACCAGCGTGGATATCCTTGGCTCCTCCTCTCTTATCGAGCGTGTAGACAGGGCGGTTGTAAAGGTTGACGTGGGTGAGCTGGAGCAGCCTAAGCTGATACTGGGTAAGAAAATAGAGCTTATTGATAAAAACGGAGATGCGGTACCTCTTACCTACGTAAAGTTTTCCGACCCTAACGGTAACGAGCTTTCCAACGGCAAGGTGGACGTTTATATCCAGATGTTTATGGAAAAGGAGCTGCCCGTGGTAGTGGACTTTACAGGGGGCGTATTCAGTGCCGAGGATGCAAGCATCAGCCTTTTTCCCGAAACGGTTAAGGTTCGCGGCGGCATCGACAAGATAAAAAAGCTGGAAAGCATTCCCATAGCCATTGACGAAACCACCATAGAGGACAGCTACAGTGCGCTCCTTGCTCTTCCGGACTACGGTGAAAACGTAACTTATCTTGAGAACGTAAGCGACGTGGAGGTAAGCATCCAGCTTAAGGATATCCAGTCCTACAGGCTATCCGTTTTCCCTGAGGACATAAAGGCGATAAATTTACCTGAGGGCTTTGGGGCAAGCTTCAGCTACGTGGCGGACGAAAACGGTGAAGTACCCAAGGCAGCCATCGTTACCATAAGAGGCTACAAGGAGTCTATAATGGCGCTGTACCGCGACCCCTTTGAGCTGGTAGAAATTACCGTGGATTTTACCGACTTTGCTGAAACGGATGAGGGCATCAGGGACGGTGATATTTATCACGGAGTAAAGGCAAAAATAGTGTTTAAGGACGTCCATGGCGTGTTCACTACAGACGAGATAATTGTAAACGCAGAGATAACCGCAATAACGGATAACAGCACAGACAGTTGATAAGCATAATAAATGAGATTGGAAGATAGATTTAAGTGAAAAGCATTTGGACGGTAAAAGAAGTTAATCAAAACGAAGTAAATAACATAATACTGGATACGGGCTTAAAGCCTCTTACGGCGCGGATACTCTGTGCAAGAGGCTATACCGACGCATATAGGGTAAAGGACTATCTTACCTTCAACCGGTCCTGTAATTACGACCCCTTTTTGATGAAGGATATGGACAGGGCCGTTGCCAGGATAAGACAGGCTATAGATAAGGGTGAGCGTGTTTGTATCTACGGCGACTACGACGTGGACGGCGTTACAGCCACCACCATACTGTACACCTATCTGGTAGAAAAGGGCGTATCCTGCACCTATTTTATCCCGGGCAGGCTTGAGGACGGCTACGGTCTCAACAAGCGTGCTATCGAAAAATTGGGCGGCAAGGTTGACCTTATAATAACGGTCGACACGGGTATAACCGCCGTTGAGGAAACGGAGTATGCGGGGTCTATAGGCATTGATATGGTTATAACCGACCACCATAGCTGTAGGGACGTGTTACCCTCTGCCTGTGCCGTTGTAAACCCGCACAGGGAGGACTGTCAGTACCCCTTCAAGCAGCTTGCGGGGGTGGGCGTGGTGTATAAGCTGTTGTCGGCTCTCGACGGCGGCTCTGAGGATATACTCCGCCGCTTCGGTGATATCATTGCCATAGGCACCATTGCCGACGTTATGCCTATAATAGAAGAAAACAGGTTTATCACCTCGGTGGGTATAAAAAACCTGAAAAATACCGAAAACCTTGGACTGAGAGCTCTTATGGAGTGTTGCGGTATGCTTGGCAAAGCAGGAGACCCCAAGAAGATAAACTCCGTTGGCGTTGGCTTTGTGTTGGCACCCCGCATAAATGCGGCAGGCCGTATCCGCAACGCAAAAAGCGCGGTAGAGCTTTTGCTGGCAAAGGACTACGGCAGTGCGGCAGCTCTTGCCGAGGAGCTTTGCAATATCAACAAGGAAAGACAGGCAACAGAGCTTGAGATATACGAGGAGGCTATAAAGCAAATAGACAGCCTTAAGGATAACAGCGTCATCGTCCTTGGGTCAGACGGCTGGCATCAGGGCGTTATCGGTGTGGTTGCCTCCCGCATAACGGAAAGGTATTCCCGCCCCTGTATACTGTTCAGCTTTGACGGTGACGTGGGTAAGGGAAGCGGCAGAAGCATTAAGGTGTTCTCTATGCTGGACGCCCTCAGCGCCTGCTCCGAGCTGTTGACGGAGTACGGCGGACACGAGCTGGCGGCAGGCCTTACCATAAGGCGTGATATGCTTAGTGCCTTTTCAGAGAAAATAAACGAGTATGCCGCAGATAAGCTCTTTTATGACGAGTCAAGCCAGCCTGTAGAGGCTGATGCGGAGGTTACGGCGGCAGACATCAATCTGGAACAGGCAGAGGAGCTTTCCGTGCTGGAGCCCTTTGGATTGCAGAACGAGGCGCCCCTTCTTCTGCTCCGCAATGCGGTGCTTGTGGACGTGCATCCCCTTTCGGCAGGTAAGCATATCAAGATGCGTCTCCGTCCCCAGGGCTCTGACAAAATCTTCAGTGCCGTATATTTCGGTATGCGGTATAACGAGTTCAGGTTCCGTTCGGGGGACTTCTGTGACGTGCTGTTCACCCTGGAGGCAAACGAGTACCGCGGAGTATGCGAGGCAAAGATGTTTGTCAAAAAAATGAACTACAGTGAAGAGGTAAAGAGCAAGGTAAACGAGCAGGAGGCGTACTATATAGCCGCCACCGACCCGGATAACCGTGAGGATTTACCTGCCTCCGCCGTGCCTACCCTTATGCAGTTCCGCACTTTGTTCCGTGTGCTAAAACGTGAGCTGTACGGGGAAAAAAAGCGTATATCCCTAAACTACCTGCAAAGAACGATAAGAGAAAGCGATGGCGACATCAGCCTTTGTGCGCTGCGTATCATATTTGACGTGCTTATGGAGTGTGAGCTGGCTGAGTGTAGCTTTATGTCGGGCGGCGATTTGGTGGAGATTAAACTGCTCCCCTTTACAGGCAAGGTCAACCTTGACAAATCCCCCCTGTTGATAAAAATAAAAGCAAACCATAAACTGTACTGATTTAATATGAAGGAGGTGTTGGCTTGATTAAGGACATACAAAGCTTGATGGATCTGATTAAGGACAAGAGTTATATCAATGCTGATAAAGTAATGCAAGCCTACGAATTTGCCGCCAAGCTGCACGAGGGACAATTTCGCAAATCGGGTGAGCCTTATATCGTTCATCCTCTTTCCGTTGCGGAAATAGTGCTGGAGCTGCAGCTTGATACCGACTCTGTCTGTGCGGCACTCCTCCACGATACCGTTGAGGACTGCTCCGATAAAATGGACAACATCCTCCAGGCTATCAAAAAGCAGTTTGGTAACGACGTAGCGGAGATAGTTGACGGCATAACGAAGCTTATCCACATAAACTTTGAGAACAAGGAGCAGGAGAACGTAGAAAACCTGCGTAAAATGTTCCTTGTTATGTCGAAGGATCTGCGTGTAATATTTGTTAAGTTGGCAGACAGGCTTCATAATATCCGCACCCTTAATTTCAAAAGCGAGGCAAAGCAGCGTTCCATCGCCTTGGAAACCATGCACGTTTACGCTCCCATAGCTCACCGTCTGGGTATCCAGAAGATAAAGCAGGAGCTGGAAAACCTGTCTCTTCAGTATCTTGACCCCGTTGGTTACGACGAGGTAAGAAGCGATATGGAAAGACGCTACGGTGAGAACAAGGACTTTCTTGAGCACGCTCAAAAAACCGTAGAGGAAAACCTTAAGGCGTATAATATAAACTTCCACCTCGTAGGCAGAGTAAAGTCCATATTCAGCATCTATAAAAAAATGTTCAATCAGGGCAAGACCTTTGATGAGATATACGACTTTTACGCTATGAGGATAATAGTTGATACCGAGCTGGAGTGTTATGCCGCCCTCGGTACCATACACGAGCAGTTTAAGAGCATTCCCAACAGGTTTAAGGACTATATATCCAACCCCAAGCCCAATATGTACCGCTCCCTCCATACCACCGTAATGGGGCACGAGGGTATCCCCTTTGAGGTGCAGATAAGAACGTGGGAAATGCATAACGTGGCAGAGTACGGTCTTGCCGCCCATTGGAAATATAAAACGGGTGAGCAGGCACAAAGCGTCATCGACGATAAGCTCTATTGGATACGCACCCTCGTTGAGACTGACAGGGGTATGAACGACCCCGACGACCTTATAGGGCCTCTTAAGATAGACCTGTTTGAGGACGAAATATTCGTGTTTACACCCAAGGGCGACGTGGTAAACCTCCCCTGTGACAGTACGCCTATCGACTTTGCCTATGCAATCCATTCTGCGGTAGGCAACAAGATGGTGGGTGCAAAAATAAACGGTAATATCGTACCCATAGACTGTAAGCTTCAAACCGGTCAGATAGTAGAGGTGCTTACCTCCTCCGCCTCCCGCGGGCCCAGCCGCGATTGGCTTAAGATCGTCCGCACCAGCGAGGCAAGGAATAAGATACGCCAGTATTACAAAAAGGAAAGGCGTACGGAGAATATCTCCATCGGTAAGATGGAGGTAGACCGTGAGCTTAAACGCTTCGGCAGAAGCTTTACCGAAGCTCAAAGGCAGGAGATAGTGGGCAATATAGCCGGCCGTCTCGGTCTTAACGATGCAGACGATTTGTATAACAATATCGGCTACGGCGGGCTTTCCGTAACAAAAATCAGCATTAAGCTCAGGGACGAGTTTGACCGTATAGTTAACCCGGAAAGTGCCGCAAAGCCTACTGTAACGGCACTGCCCAAGTCTACCAAGCTTTATTCCGACTCTCAAAGCGTTATAATCGACGGTGTGGAAAACTGCGAGGTTAAGTATGCAAAGTGCTGTAATCCTATCCCCGGTGACACCATAATCGGCTTTATAACCAAGGGCCACGGCGTTTCCGTCCATAAGTTTGAGTGTCCTAACGCCGTCGAGGGTATGAACGACCCCGAAAGTGCAGGCAGGTGGATAGTTGCCTCCTGGAACGCTAAGGCGGTATCGCCCGAAAAGCATACGGGCAACTACGATGCCCTTATCACTGTTTTCGGTATGTATAGCCAAAGTATGCTGGCAGATATCACGGTCGCACTGACGGATATGAACGTGGCTGTAAGCTCCATCAGCATCCACAGAAAGGGCGACAGCTGCTCTGTAGAGGCGTCGGTAAAATGCAGTAATATCGAGCATCTGCGTTCCATTATGGCAGGTCTTAAGAGGCTTAAGAACGTAACTGACGTAGTAAGAGGTGGATAATGAGGGCAGTAGTACAGCGTGTAAACTCAGCAAGCGTATCGGTAGACGGCAGGCTTGTTTCATCTGTAGGCAAGGGACTGCTGGTGCTTCTTGGTATAAAGAACGAGGACACCGAGGCAGAGGCTAAAAAAATAGCGCAAAAAATAGCGGGGCTCCGCATATTCTGTGACGACAGAGACAAAATGTTTTTCTCCGTCAAGGACGTAGAGGGTCAGATTTTGCTTATATCCAACTTCACCCTTTACGGCAGTGTAAGACACGGCTACAGACCGGAGTTTATCCGTTCCGCAGGTGCGGCGGTGGCAAGACCCCTGTACGAGTACGTGCTTAAGGAGCTGGGTAGCTACGTTCCCACCAAGGGCGGCGTGTTCGGCGGCGATATGAAGGTTCTTGCCGACAACGACGGCCCCGTTACCATAATAATTGACACGGATGATTTGAAATAATGGTATTAAATATCAAAAATAACACATCATATCTTAACGATTATCATTTCCAAACCCTGTGTATGCTTTATTACCCGGGTGAAAAGTTTCCGCCAAACCTTAAGGAGGCAGACAATAAGGCAGAGTTCTTTCTGGAGGAGCGTGTTATCGACGGCACCCCCCACGTATATGCAGAAGCGGCTTTGTATGCAGGCGCTCGTATGGAAAGGGCAACTTGCTGTCTGTCACCAAAAAGCTTTTCCTTCGAGGCGGATATGGCGTTTACGGCTCAGGCGGCGGTAGGCTGTGCCTTCCTTGAGGCGGGCAAGGCTCTGTTTGGCTTTACTCCTCCGTGGGGTTATCTTACAGGACTTCGCCCCGTAAAGCGTGCAAGGTATTACCTGGACAAGGGCTTTGAGAGGGAAGCGGTAAGACGCCTGTTCGTAGAGGACCACAAGGTATCTCCCGAGAAAACCGAGCTAAGTCTGTCCATAGCGGAAACCGAGGCAAGGATGCTCGCTCCCTACAGCGCAAAGGACTGTTGCCTTTATATAGCAATTCCTTTCTGCCCTACAAGGTGCGAGTATTGCTCCTTTGTTTCCTACAGCAACGATAAGCTTTTCAAAACCATACCCGACTATCTTGACAGGCTTGACGGTGACCTGGCAAGAACGGCAAGGATTATAAAGGAAACAGGCTTTAATCTCCGTTCCGTTTACATAGGGGGAGGCACCCCCTCCGTTCTTAATGAGGAGCAGATTAAAAGGATAATGGAAAGGTTGCATACCAGCTTTGATATGTCCCACCTTACAGAGTTTTCCTTTGAGTCCGGCAGACCGGACTCCACTACAAAAAGCAAGCTTGCCCTTGTAAAAAGCTACGGCGTGGACAGAGTAAGCATCAACCCCCAAACCACGGACGACGCAGTGCTTAAGCGTATAGGCAGAGCTCATACCACCGCCCAATTTTTCGCTGCTGCAGAGGATGCAATGTCCGTAGGCTTCAAGTCCGTAAACGCAGACTTGATAGCAGGTCTGCCCGGGGATAGCTTTGAGGGCTTCAAAAAAAGCCTTGAGGACGTAATAGGCACAGGCTTTAATAACATAACGGTACACACCCTGTCGGTAAAGAATGCGGCGCCTATGCGTTTTGACGAAAGCGGCATATACGATGCGGCAGGCAGCAGTGCAAGACGCTGTGTTTCCTACGCTTGCGACAGGCTGGCTGAAGCCGGGCTTTACCCCTACTATCTGTACAGACAGAAAAACACCATAGGCAACGCAGAAAACGTAGGCTACGCCGCCAAGGGTACGGAGTGTGACTACAACGTGCTTATGATGGAGGAAACCAACACGGTATTTGCTTGCGGTGCCTCTGCCATAACCAAGCTGGTTGCGGCAGACGGCGGTGCTATAGAGAGAATAGCCTTCCCCAAATATCCCTTTGAGTACCTTGCGGCACCGGAGGGCATAGGCGAGGAGCGTATTCTGGACTTTTTTAAGGAGAAAAATTAATGGATAGATACTATGCAGATATAAGCAAGGCCTTTGCCGAGGACGAGGCAGGCTACGAGACGGCTGTTCTTGATGCGGCTAACAGAATAATTGCAAAGAAAACCGTAAAAATGGTCTTTGTCTGCGGTGCATCCTGTGCAGGCAAAACCCCTACTACCGAAAGACTTTCCCATTACCTTAACGAAAAAGGCATAAAGACCGAGCTTATTTCCTTGGACGACTTTTACCGTCACCCCGAGGATGCTATATACAACGAGGACGGCACTCCCGATTTTGAAAGTCCTGAGAGCCTGGACCTCCCCCTGCTCCATAACTGCTTCACTGCTCTTTCAGAGGGAAGAAGCGCCTGGATGCCAAGGTTTATATTCAAGGACAAAAAGAGAAGCGATACCTTTACAAGAATGAGTCTTGAGGACGATGAGATTTGTATAGTAGAGGGGCTTCATTCTCTTAACCCCGAAATATGCGGCAGCTACATCGACCCTGCAAAAACCTTTAAGATATATCTGGATGCAAAAACCGATAAGGATGACGAGCCCAGGCTTGTCCGCAGAATAGTCCGTGATTATTATAAGAGAAGCTCAACGGCTGACGACACCCTTTCTATGTGGGATGAGGTTGAGGAGGGCAGCCGTAAGTACATCTATCCCTACAAGGACGATGCAGACGTGCAGATCAATACCTATATCAATTACGAGCGTTACGTTATGCGTGACGACGCTCTTCGTATGCTTGAGGAGGTGCCGAAGGACAGTCCCAACAGAGCAAAAGCCGAGGAGCTGATGGAGGAATTAAAACCTCTGCCTTCTCTGCCCAAATCTAAAATCACCCCTCAGTCTTTTATGAGAGAGTTTATAACACAAAGGACGTAAAAAAGTGAAAAAAAGCGAAAAAAGCTTTTTGGTAGAAGCTTCGATAATATCAATTTCAAACTTCGCAGTTAAAATAATAGGTGTGCTTTTCAGCATACCGCTAAGCAATCTTTTGCAGGGCGGCATGGGTATATTCAATGCCGCCTATTCCGTTTACGCTATGCTTTATATGATATCCACCGCAGGTCTGCCCGTGGCTACCTCCCGTATGGTAGCGGCGGCGGCAAAGCGTGGCAGGAGGTACGAGGCACAGCGTATATACAAGCTATGCCTTTGTATGTTTGGCGTAATAGGCTTTGTGTGCGCAGTGGCAATGTTTGTCTTTGCCGATAAATTTGCCGCCTTTTCTGCCCACGCAGACAGCGTTTACGCTATGCGTGTAATAGCTCCGTCCCTGTTTACCATATGTATAGTCTCCGCTATAAGAGGCTATTTGCAGGGGCTGAGGAATATGGTGCCTACGGCGGTTTCCCAGTTTATAGAGGCGTTTTTCAAGCTCACCGTAGGCGTTGGTATGGCGTTTTGGTCGAGTCGCAGGGGCGACCCTCCCGCAGTGCAGGCGGCGTGGGCAATATCGGGTATAAGCATAGGCATCTTTTTGGGTATGCTTTACCTTATGCTTTACAAGCGTTTTTCAAAAAACAATCAAGTAGAGCTTACTGACAGCGGCTGTGACAGTAAAAGAGACATTACTAAAAATCTGCTGAAAATAGCAATCCCCGTTACCATAACAAGCTCTGCCCTGTATCTTTCCCATTTTGCCGATACTCTGGTTATAAACAAGGCGCTTATGAGCTCGGGCTTCTCCTATGAGACAGCCGACTATATGTACAGCGCCTACACAACCCTGTCCACAAAGCTGGCAGACCTGTTACCCTCAACTCTGGTTTTCCCCATAGCGGTAAGCATACTGCCTGCCATATCGGGTGCCTTGGCTGTAAAGAATACTGACGAGGCAAAGGACTACATAAAGTCCTCGCTGAGAATAAGCGGACTTATAGCACTGCCCTGTGCGGCTATGGTTTTCGTTTTGTCAAGACCCCTTATTGCGGTGCTGTTTGGCAGCTCCTGGGGTGAGGTGGCGGAGGTAGGCGGTAAGCCGGTTACTCTGCCCATCAATATAAACGGCTCCGAGGTTATGCCCGTGGATTTGGCGGCAAGGGCGCTTTCTATCCTGGCGGTTGGTATAATATTTATCTCCCTGGTTTCCACCACCAACGCTTTGCTACAGGCAATAGGCAAAACCTGGCTTCCTATGTTTTCCGTGCTTTGCGGTTCAGGCGTACTGCTGGTATTGGATCTGGTGCTTATAAGAAATAACGGCATAAACATCTACGGTGCCCCCATAAGCACTGTGGTATGCTATATAATAGCCTACGGCTTTAACACCTTCTTTCTTAAAAAAAGCGGAATGAAGGGCGTGTCCCCGCTGAGGCTTTTTGCCAAGCCGCTTCTTGCAGCCGTTCTTGCAGGCGGAGCAAGCTTTTTGGTTTACAGTCTGACGGATACGCTTATAAAGGGTGACGGAAGGCTGGACAACCTGCTTATGCTGGTTACGTCGGGTATAGTCGGCGTGTCGGTATACGCCGCAGCCTTGCTTGTGATAAAGGGCATAACGGAAAGGGAAGTAAGACTGCTTCCCTTCGGTAACAGAATAGCCGCCTTGCTTATAAGGTACAGGCTGCTTAAAAAAACGGAGGATACAAATGACTAATACAGAATTTGATAGGGCTGTCAAGGAATTAAAGGAAAAAAGCAGCTACGGTTTTTCAGACCTCTGCTTGATAGTAGAGGTGCTGAGACACGAAAGAGGCTGCCCCTGGGACAGAGAGCAAACCCATAAAAGCATAAGAAAGAATATGATAGAGGAAGCCTACGAGGCGGCAGAGGCTATAGATTTGGAGGATAGCGAGCTTCTTTGTGAGGAGCTGGGGGACGTTATGCTCCAAGCGGTGCTTAACGCCAGCATATCTGCCGCAAGCGGCGGCTTTGACGTGGGTGACGTATGCACGGGTATATGCTCCAAGCTTATAGTAAGGCATCCTCACGTTTTCGGTGACGTCAGCGTCAGCGGCACGAGCGAGGTGCTTAAAAATTGGGAAAGCATCAAGCAGGCGACCAAGGGCAACAAAACCGCTACTGCCAGTATAGAAAGCATCTCCAAGGCGCTGCCTGCCCTGGTTCGTGCCCACAAGATAGGACAAAAGGCGGCAAAACAGCGTTTTGACTTTGCCTCAGCCGAGGACGCCCTTGCAAAGGCGGAGGAGGAGATAAGGGAGCTGAGAGAGGCTCTTGCCGCAGGTGACGCAGTGAACGTTGAGGAGGAAGCAGGGGATTTGCTTCTGGCTGTGGTTAACACGGCAAGGCTTGCAGGGGTAGACTCTGAGGAGGCACTGCATAAAGCAAACGCCAAGTTCTGCAAAAGGTTTGCCCTAGTGGAAAAAATGGCAAACGATGAGGGCACAGCCCTCTCCGAAAAAAGCGATGCAGAGATGCTTGAGCTGTGGAATAAGGCAAAAATAGCTGATTAGAAGCTAAAAAATGCAAAAAATTCAAAAAAACACTTGAATTGATGGAAATATAGTGTTATAATACCTGTAACTAATTATATGGAGGAAGTAAAATGAACAAGTCTACACTTATTGAAGCTGTTTCCAAAAACGCAGAGGTTAAAAAGGGCGTTGCAGAAGCAGCAGTAAACGCAGTTTTCACAGCAATTCAGGAGGCTCTCGCAAACGGTGAGGAGGTTAAGCTTGCCGGTTTCGGTTCTTTCAAGGTTAAGGAAAGAAAGGCAAGAACAGGCCGTAACCCCAGAACTAAGGAAGAGATAGTAGTTCCCGCATCCAAGGCAGCTGCTTTTTCTGCGGCAAAGGCTCTTAAGGACGCTATAAACAAGTAATTATCATTCAGTTGGGGGTGTAGTTTTGCGGCTGGACAAGTTTTTGAAGGTTTCAAGGATAATAAAAAGGCGTACCGTTGCCAACGAGGCTTGTGATAGCTCTTACGTCACCGTAAACGGTGCACCTGCAAAAGCATCCCGCACCCTGAAGGTGGGCGATATTGTGGAGGTTGCCTTTGGCACCCGCACCCTTAAGTTTCGTGTTCTTGCTTTGTCGGAGCACGTGGCTAAGGCAGACGCTTCAAGTATGTACGAGGTTTTGTCATAACCTGCTTTCCATTTGCATACCCTTATGATGTATTATCATTAAGGAGTGTTGTTATGGCAGAAAACAAAAGCAATACGTCGGCTCATCTCACAGGTCGCTCGTTTCTCGCACTGACGGGGATAAACGAGGTCCTGGGTTTTGATGACACTACGGTCAGTATGGACTGTGGCGGCACAGTGCTTGCGGTAAGCGGTACGGGTCTGTCCATAGTTAAGCTTTCCCTGGAAAGCGGGGAGGTAAGCCTGTCAGGTCATATAGACGCTATCGTTTACACGGATGAGCAGCCTAAAAAAGGCTTGTTTTCCAGACTGTTTGGATAGTATATGTGGTTGCTTTTATATCAAAACAGCAATTCCGCATTTCTTGCATCTATTGCCCTTGGGGTCTTGATAGGCTTAGTGTACGATGTATTTCGCATAATCAGGGTTATATACAAGGGCGGCAGACTCAAGCTGTTTTTTGAGGACGTACTCTTTTGTGTAATGGCGTCTCTGGTGTTTGCTGTATTTCTATTCAACGCAAGCATGGGCGTATTGCGTATGTTTGCGGCATTTGGAGTAATCCTTGGTTTTTTTGCCTACCGTTTTTCGGTGGGGCGTTTTACGGTGCCTTTGGCAAAAAGGCTTAAAATGTGGTTGGTGTTCCCGATAAAAAAGGCGGCATCCTATTGCTCCCTTCGATTGTCGGTCTACCGTGACAGACGGTACACCCACGCCGATACAAAACGGATAAGGGGCTTTGCAAAAAAAGGCTTCAGATAATTTTAGTTTTACTATGGAGGAGGGGAAAGACCTTGGTTCGCACTACAGAGCGACAGAAAAATACCGTTTTGCGTATAACCGTTTACTGTTTACTTATCGTTTTCCTCATCGCTATAGTTAATTTGCAAATCAGCATGAACGAGCTGGAAAAAACCATAGGAGAGCAAAGGGACGAGATTGTCAAGCTGGAGGACGACGTTGCGGAGTACGAGTTGCTTCTTGAGGAAGAAAAGGACGATGCGTACTACGAAAGGCGTGCCAGACTTTTAGGCTATCATTTCCGTGACGAGATAGTATTTTACAACGACTACGCACAATAATTAAAAAGAAACACCCCATTACTCGCTTGTTGTAATGGGGTATTTTTTGCTGAAATACAGGGGGAAGCTTTATGAGAACAATAAGCGCAAAGGAAATAGAGAACGAGGTTTGCAGGCTGTTCAGGACGGCGGCGGTCAAGCTGCCCGGTGACGTGTACGGCGCAATGAAAAAAGCTGCAAAGGCGGAAAGCGACCAAAGGGCGGCGTCTGTGCTTTGCAAGCTGTGCGACAACGCTACCCTTGCGGAAAAAAGCGGCGTGCCCATCTGTCAGGACACAGGTCTTGCCTTTGTGTTTGCTGAAATAGGTCAGGACGTGCATATAGAGGGCGACTTTGAAAAGGCGGTAAACCGCGGTGTAAAGCGTGCCTACGTGGGCGGCAAGCTACGCCTGTCTGCCACTGACCCTCTAAGCCGTAAAAACACAGGCACAAATACCCCTGCCATAATATACACCCGTCTGGTAAAGGGCGATAAAATCAAGCTCACAGCTATGCCCAAGGGCTTTGGAAGCGAGAATATGAGTGCACTTAAAATGTTTAACCCTACGGCAAGCATTGAAGAAATAAAGGCGTTTATAAAGGACACCGTAAGGGGAGCAGGTGCAAACCCCTGTCCTCCAATCATAGTGGGCGTTGGTATAGGCGGCAGCTTTGACTACAGTGCCTTCCTTGCAAAAAAAGCACTTACCAGAAAGGTAGGCAAATACAGCAAACAGCACGCAGAGCTGGAAAAGGAGCTCCTTGCTGAAATAAACGGCATCGGTATCGGTCCCCAAGGCTTTGGCGGCAAAACCACTTGCCTTTGGGTAGCAGTGGAGTCTGCTCCTACCCATATAGCAGGGCTCCCCGTTGCGGTAAACGTTTCCTGTCACGCAACCCGTCATGCCGAGGCGGTTTTGTAAACTTTCAACAAAACCGGAGTCGGTTTTGCGAAAGCTCTTGACAAGTTGTACAGGACTATGGTAGAATATAGGTGTCAAAGCAATAGCCTTTGATTAATCTATTGGAAGGGAGTGTACCACTGCGGTGGTATTTCCGCAGTAGAGTACGACGACGGTAATGAAAATTGCTATCATAACCCGTAAGTTTGAGGCAACAGAGGACGTAAAGGCTCGTATCCAAAAAAAGCTGAATAAGCTGGACAAGTTCTTCCCTGTGGAAACCGAGGCAAAGGTTACCCTTAAGGAGGAGGGCGGTAAGGTACGGGTTGAGGTAACTATAAGACAGGGCGGTGCAATATTCCGTGCTGAGGAAACTGATAAGGAGGTTTACAACGCCATTGACCGTGTTGAGGAAGTGCTGGAGAGACAAATCCGCAAAAACCGTACCAGACTCTCCAAAAAGCTACATTTCCCCAAGGACAGCTTTGCAGACGTAGGTGTTGAGGACACGGAGGAGGAGCTTGAGATTTCCAAGGTTAAAAAGTTTGAAATTTCTCCTATGACCGTGGAGGAAGCCGTTATGCAGATGAACCTTTTGTCTCACGAGTTCTATATGTTCCGCAACGCAGACACGGGTGCTATTAATCTGGTGTACAAGCGTAAAGGCGGCTCCTACGGCGTAATCGAGCCTGTTGAGTAAGACCGTAACGGCAAAACGAGGTCAGTAATTTATGAGTAAAAATACTTTAAGTATTATTTTGATGTTGGTTGGCGGTGCGGGTGCTTTGTTTGTATCGCTTATGTCCATTGCGGAGAGTAGAGCTGACGATGCAGTGACTGCGATTCCGATTACTATGGTTTTCTGCACCTTGTTTATTTGCGGTTTCTTCTCAAAAAACAATAAATAATATGACATAGTTAAACCCCCAAAGAAGCGTTTTAAGTCACTTCTTTGGGGGGTATTCTTACTGTTTAATTGATGCTTTATACCAAAGTCAAAACGCACATACTGCAAAACGGGAGAAACGAAAGGGGTAATTTGGGACCGGCGTCCTCTGTCCTGAATGCCCCCCGCATAGCCTGGGCAAAACTCAACGTAAGAATACATAGACAAAACTTATATTACCGTCTCATGTTATGCTCTGCCCAAAAAGGATTATTCGATAGGGGAGGGCAAGCATATAGAGTGGCGCTTTTACCGTCCTCCAGCTCCTTCAGCTCCAGGCCAAACTGTAAAGCCCCTTCAAAGCTGAAGCTGTCGTAACGGTTATAACAATCCGAGACAGTCTCAAAACGCTCGTTAAGCTTTGTGTATTCAAGCTCCAGCACGGGCACCTTTCTTTTACGGTCAAAGCTTGCCTGTACCTTAAATACAAAGTCACCCCAATCGGCGCTGACCTCAGCCTTCCAAGTGAAGCTACCGCCCCTTTTCTTTCCAAAGGCTTGAAGTAAATTCCCAAGACGGTCTGTGTCGGCCTTTTGTAAAACAACCTTTATTACGTTGGGAAAGCAGCAGTTGAAAAACAGCTCGGTTTCCTCACCTGATTTTGTAAAGCGCACAAGCCTTTCCATTAATCAAAAAGCAGCCTTCCTGCTTTGTATATGTCCCCTGCTCCCATAAATATCACCAGGTCACCTTGGGTGGCGTTTTGCTTTATATATTCCGCAATACCCTCAAAGCTGTCGATGTAAACGCCCCCTGCCGCTTTTGCCAAAGCCTCCGAGCTTATACCGTAAACGTTTTCCTCCCTTGCCGCAAACACGTCGGCAAAGATCTTAACGTCAGCGTCGCCGAAAGATGCCGCAAAATCCTCAAACAAAGCGTGCAGTCTGGAAAAGGTATGAGGCTGGAACACCGAAATAATACGCTTAACGTCCATATTTCTTGCCGCCGCAAGGGTAGCCTTTATCTCGTCGGGGTGGTGAGCGTAATCGTCGTAAATAAGGGCGCCGCCAAGCTTGCCCTTGTACTCAAACCTTCTGCCCACACCTCTGAAGTCCTTAAGACCCTTGATTATAGCCTCGTCGGGCACCTTGGACATAAACGCCGCCGCCACTGCCGCCAAGGAGTTTGAAATGTTATGCTCCCCGGGAACGGAAAGCTCCGCCCTGAACACCTCACGCCCCTTGAACACAAGGGTATAGGAGGGCAGTCCGTGGTCAAAACGGATGTCCTTTGCATAAAAATCCGCACTGCTGTCAACAATGGAATACGTATAGTATTTTCTGCTGTAGCCCTCCATACATTCAATGGCGTGTACGCTGTCCTTGTTTACGATAACACAGCCCTTTTCTGCGGTGTTGTTTATAAAGCCCTGGAAGGAGTGCTCCATTTCCTCTAACGAGTGGAAATAGTCAATGTGGTCCAGCTCCACGTTCAAAACCACGGAAACGGTGGGGAAAAACTTCAAAAAAGCGTCCTTGTACTCACAAGCCTCAAAAACAAAGGTGCCGTCGTGTCCCGTACGGAAGGTAGAGTGGATGCTGGGCAGTCTTGCCCCGATAAGGATGGAGGGGTCAGCCTCCTTAAAGGAAAGGAAAATCTGGGACAGTATACCGCAGGTGGTAGACTTACCGTGGGTGCCTGCCACTGCAATGGAGTTGGGGTATTCCTTGGCAATAGCACCTAACAGCTCCGCCCTGCTGATAGCAGGTATACCTGCCTCTTTGATATATGTCATTTCAGGGTTATCCGAGGCGATAGCCGCAGTAAACACGGCAATATCGCAACCCTTGCAGTTGTCCTTGGTGGTTTCGTAATAAACGGTAATCCCTTCAGCCTCAAGGCTTTGGGTAGCGTCGCTTCTGCTACGGTCATAGCCTTTAACGTTTTTACCGCTTCTTTTAAGTATCAAAGCCAAAGACGACATACTTATGCCGCCAATGCCTACAAAGTAATAGCTGTTATAGTCGTTAATGTTGAACTGCA
Organism: Eubacteriales bacterium; assembly: GCA_045537905.1. Lineage (GTDB taxonomy): Bacteria > Bacillota > Clostridia > Oscillospirales > CAG-382 > SIG636. The sequence continues at coordinate 5,470 of JAZSQJ010000082.1, read as the reverse complement.
ATTTGAAAAACACCTCATTCAATATGTAGTCGCATTATTCCTGTTTACTATAATAACATACAATATTCAAAAATAAAAGAGGAAATTTTGGATATACTTGTAATATTATTAAAAAAGGGTGAAAAATATGAAAATTACGGAGATAATTGTAAGAAAAAACTTTTCCGAGGGGCCTTTATACGCCGTTGTAACGGTAATCCTTGACGGAGTACTGGCAATCCACGACATAAAGGCGGCAAAAAAACCAAACGGCGGTATGATGGCGGTAATGCCCACGAGAGCCGACGCCTTTGGAAGAAGCCGTGACGTGGTTCATCCCGTTGACGATGGCTTTCGTAAAGCTCTTGAGGGAGCCATAGCCAGGAAGCTGGAGCTGTTGTAGAGCAACACGTCTCGGGCTTCGCTTGCCCGAGGGCAAGTGAAGTTTTTGCCATCGGCAAAAACTTCACTAAGCAACGTTTACCGGCAATAATTACCTTCGAATTATATCTCCATTGTGTATGCAGTGCGGTTGTAGTCACAAAGGGGACAACGCTCAGGCGGGGTGGTGCCTATATGACGGTAGCCGCAAACGGTACAACGCCAAACGCAGTCCTCCTTTTCGCCGTGACCGCCCTCCTCCTTTGTTCCTTCCATATACTGCATCAAAAGCCTGTGATGGTGAGCCTCTGCCTTTCCGTTGGCAAGAAAACGGTCTGCCAGTTTTTCATAACCCTCCAGCTCCGCCTTAGCCGCATATCCGGGATAAGTGGCTGTAGCCTCGGTGCTTTCACCTGACACGCTTTCTTTAAGAAAGCTGTCTGCGTTATGACCTTCCTCGCCGTACCATATCCTTGCGTGCCCCAGCTCCTCCTGGGATAGCTGTCTGTAAAGCCTTGCAAGGTCGTGCTTGCCGTCCTTTTCGGCGTTCTCGCTCATCAGCATATATCTGACGTGGCCTGCCGCTTCATCGCAGAAGGCTCTTTTTATATTGTTAAAGCTTTCGCTTTTTTTGTTGTAGCTCATAACAGTCCCCTTTCCTGTTACAGCTTATGCGGGGAAGGGGACTTTTGTTTATTTATAGTATTCCTCTGCGGTAATGCCGTAGTAGCTGAAGCTCTTGTACTGACCCTTGATATACAGGGCGTTTTTCATAGTACCCTCATAACGCATACCGATATCCATAGCCAGCTTTTCAGAGGCGGTGTTCCCTATAAGTATTCTGGCTTCGATGCGGTTAAGCCCCAGGCTGTCAAAGCCTACAGCCAGCATCCGTCTGGCGGCCTCCCGCATATAACCCTTCCCGCGGTAACGGTGGGAAAGCACGTAGCCTATCTCGCCCTTGTTGTTGTGCCTGTCAATATCCGCAAAGCCGCAGGTGCCGATAAGTATACCGTTTTCCTTAAGGGCAACCCCCCAGTTGGTATAGCGTCCCTTCTGACACTCCTTCTGGATATATTCAATAGTTCCCTTGGTCTCGTCTATGTTAAGATGGGGAGACCACAAAAGATAGCGGGACACCTCATCCTCCCTGGAGTAATCGTACATATCATAAAGGTCGGCATAGCTGATCTTGCGTAGCACAAGACGCTCTGTTTCTATAGTGGGAAGGTCTGTAAATAAAGCACGGTATTTTCTGTCGTCCAAAATAATCACCTCGTAATTACAGTATAGCATCGGGAGGAAATAATTGCAACGGGAAGTGTCAAAAAATAAGTAAAATACTTATTGACATAAAAGGCTTTATGGTGTAAAATAGATTATGCGTGTAAATATGGCATATATCTTTGGAGGGATTTATTCACATGAAAAACAAGAAGAAATTAGTCAAAAAATTCATAGCCATTTTTTTAGTGCTTGCACTAATTGCAGGTGTGGTTGTGTTTATCGCTACCCGCAATGACGATGCGGAGGTAATCCAGCTTGCTGATATTCCCGTAATCAGCTATTTTGGCATTACGGATAGCACCACTACCGAGGCTGATATTATAGCAGTTGAGCGTGACCTTAACAACGTACTTATCACTTCCGGTTACGCTGTTAAGCTTTTCCTCGCTCCTGAGGAAAGGTTTGATTCCATGGTTTCCTCCGCAATGGAAATGATGGATGCTTATATGGAAAACAACAAGAAAAAGGATGGGGAAAAGTTTGGCTTTGAGTATAAGTTTGACTATGCTACCTCTACCTTTGAGTACAAGTGCGATGAAACGGCCGTAACTCCTTCCGTTGTATATAATCAGGACACTATTATCGAGCTGCTTGATGCAGGCACCGATATATACCCCAACGCTCCTTCTATCGATGTAATGCTTGTAACCGACTATGATAAGTATTACGAGCTTGCTAATGACAAGGCGTTTGAAAGACTTAACGGTAGCCTTTCCGACGTGGCAAAATCCCTTAACCAGTCTATCCCCGCTGCTTTCTTCGAGGCAGTTAAGATAAACAATACGGATATTTTCGGTATCCCCAGCGTTCAGTTGGTTGGCGAGTACGAGTATCTTGTTTACGATCAGGATCTTCTTGATAAGTACGGTGTTTCCGCTAATCAGCTCCTCACCGTTGACGATCTGGATTCCTATCTCAAGACCGTAGACGCAGATGAGGAAAGCACGGTTATTCCTTTGCTCAACGCACCCGTTTCTTCTCCTATCGAAGTTCTTGACGGTAAGTCCTTGGGCATCACCGCAGAGGGCGCAATCGAGTTCTTGTATGGGCAGGAAAAGTTTACTGAGTTTTATGCTACCATCGCACGCTACCGCTCCCTTGGCTTGATGGGTGAGATCGACGCTAGCATTGAAGAAAGCGACTTTGCAGTAGCCTTCTTCAGGGGCACTGAGGAAGAGGTTAAGGCTCTTTCCGAAAAGACGGGCAAAAACCTTAGCTACAACGTATTTGCTAAGCCTATGGCAACCAGCCTTGAGGTTGGCGAGGCCATCTTCTGCGTATGTGCCAGCGGTAAGTATTCCGTAAACGACCCCAAGCTTGGTACATCCTTCGTTACCCAGCTTAACAAGCCTCAGAGCCAGACCGATATCAAAAACATTCTTCTTTACGGTGCTCTCGGTATTAACTACAGCATTTCTGACGTAGACGGCACTGTTATCTACGCTAACGATAATACCTACAGTATGAATAATCTTTATACAGGCCACTCTCTCCACGCACTGCCCTCCGATGAAAAGGGCGTTAGCGAGGAGTGGAAGGAGATGGTACAGAAGCACAATCTGGACCTTCTCGTTTCCAAGACCTCCGGCTTCAAGTTTGCTCCCAAAATGTACAACTTCAAGGACAACAAGGGTGAGTCTCTTAAGGTTTTAGGCCCCGACTATCTTGCCGTTATTGACCAGGTGTGTAAAGAGGTTTATACCGATTACATAAACGGCGTTTCCTGCTCCGTTGACCTTGAGGAGTTTGACCAGCAGGTTGATGAGCTTATCCGCAACCGCATTAAGACGAACATTCAGTCTGCATACGAAGCTCAGAAGGACGCAGAAATCAGCGTTACCATCGACCAGGAGGTTCGTGCTGACGAGGTGTTTATGGCTCCCAAGCGTGAGGAAGCAGCTTCCACCGCAATGGCAACAATTAAGGAAGCCGTAAAGGCAACCCTTGAGACTGAGTTCAGAGCAAGCTATAAGAACCTTGGCGTTACCGACGAGGAAGAAATTCAAAAGCGTCTTGCTAAGGACCTTACCGATGCGGCAATTGACGAGCGTGTTGCTAAGGATTACACCGAGGAAGATATAGCAGAGGTTACCGAAAGCACACTTACCTCTTTCATCTCCTCTGAAATAACTATCAGACTTGGCAACTACAAGCGTACTGATGAATACATCAATATGGTAAACGCTTATCTTGCATCTGCTGAGTTTGCTACCGCCGTTGAAGATGAGTTCACCGCAACCCGTGAGGAGCAGTACTACGTACACCTTGACGAGGCTATTGCAGACAACATCTACAACTACGGTGAAGAGCTTAAGACCAAGGTAGCAGAGGCTTACGCTAAGGCAGCAGAAGAGTTTGTTAACGAAGTTAAGGACGATATCCCCACATCCGAGCTTGAGGAAGCTACCGTATTCACCGGCTTTGACGACGTACTTACAAATATGTTCCAGAACCAGTACTACGCACTCAAGGGTGAACCTAAGGCGTAAAGGCGTTTTTCCGTACCGGTTTAAGTAATAAGCAATAAAAACAGAAGGGGTTGTAAAAAACAAAGGTTTTTTACAACCCCTTTGTAGGTTTTATAGGAGGAAATATGTTTCAAAACGCAATAGAGCTGGTAGGCGGCTACACACGCCCCTTCGTTTATATAAGCCGTGACTATGGCGAAACACTGGTTATGCCCTCAACCTCCACAATGTTTTTTGTCAACGGGGAGGGCTGTGCCATCACCACCAGAGCAGTGGCTGATTTGATTTTAATGTCCCAGAACGTCAATGTGAAATACAATCATTTCAAGGCTAAGGCAAAGGCACTGCCTCAGGACGCCACCAGAGCAGAGCAGTTAAAGGCGTTGGAAAAGGAGTTCGGTTATACCAAGGGTGTAACCGTAAACGTAAAATGCTTCTTTAAGGGCTGTGTTTCCCCTATAAAGGAAATAAATTGCCGTATCCACGCCAAGCACAACCTTGCCCTTATACGTTTCAACGGCATAGAAAACATCCACTACAAGGGCTATGCGGTTTTCGCAGAGGATGCAGGCAAGCTTCGCACGGGTAAAAGTCTATGCCGCCTTGGTTTTCCTTATCCCGAGGAGGTTGGTGCAATTTATAACAGCCTGACCGACGATATACAGTGGGGCGACGTCAACGCAATCCGCACCCCTCAGTTTCCCATAGACGGTATGGTTACCCGTCACGTGGTAAGGGACGGCAAGGTAAGCGGTATCGAGCTTAGTACCCCTGCCACCTACGGTCATAACGGCTCTCCGCTCTTTGACAGCGAGGGCACGGTTTACGGTATGCAATTGGAAAGCCGCCGCTTCAGCCTTGGCTGCAGCTTTGACGAAAAGGGCATTCCCACAAGAAAAAGGAACGCTGCCGACCCCACCCCTGCTTTTTATTACCTGGGTCACTGCCTCAGCGCCGAGGTTATAAAGGATTTTCTGGACGAAAACAAAGTAAAATACTATACTAAAGCTGATAATATTATAACCCAACATAATTGATAAATAAAGGCTGGCTCGTTTTGGAGCCAGCCTCAGACCGCTGACAAAGGCACAGAACACGAAAAAGAACAAAATACAATTATTCTAAAGTAGAAAATTCAGGGATGCCTTCCCTGAATTTTCTGCATTTTATTTGTTTTTCCGTTCAAAACGAACTTCGGCTCGCAGTACTAAGTACAGTTATCGCCTCGGTTCGTCTTGTCTGCACTCTTTCTCAGCACTCTGCCAGCTTGATGACAAGGTTTGTCAACAAGCTGAGCTCGGTTGAGGCAACCGAGCTTTTAGATTTTATTGAATTATATATTTTTTGCTATGGAC
>JAZSQJ010000011.1:0-4266 GCA_045537905.1 Eubacteriales bacterium | reverse complement strand
TGGGGTGGTTTTCCAGTTCCCCCCTCGGTCCGCCTTGCCTCCCCTCTTCCCCACCCCCCTGCCAGCTTGATGACAAGGTTTGCCACCAACCTCACGCCTCCCTTTGAGAGAGGCGTCCGGGTTTATTTTCAGGCGGTTATTATAGGTAACATCTGTTTGCCCTCTATTGCCATATCCACAGCCGCAGGGAGCTTGCTCCAATCGCAGACAAGGGAGCTGGGCTTGTTTACGGGGTCGTCCTGTCTGAGCGGTACGAAATAGATGTTTTTCTTCTCAAGCAGGGTGGCTATGTTTTTGAGGTTGCCGCTTAGCGCATCGTTGGATGCAAAGGCTATCAGCACGGGACGGCGGTTACGCAGGTGGGCTTTTATTGCCATAGTTACGGTGCCGTCGGTTATGCCAAGAGCGGTTTTTGCAAGAGTGTTGCCCGTACAGGGAGCAACGGCAAGGCACTCTATGTTGCCGCCCGTTATCTGTTTTTCTGCCTCCACTATGTTTTTAACGCCTGCTCTGCCGCAGATGCCCTCCACCTCCGTAACGAAGCTGGCGGCGTTACCGAAACGGGTGTCCAGGGTTTGCACCCTCTCCGAAAACACGGGCAAAACCTGCTTGCCTGCCGCTACAAGATTGCGAAGCTGTACCAGCACCTCCTTATGGTTACAAAAGGAGCCGCAAAACGCAAAGGCTATCATACTATGTCCTCCTCTCTCAAAATACCAAGCACGGTTTTAGTTATATACTCTCCTGCGGTTACGGGCGCCACCTTTGCGGGCAGTCCCAGTGCCCATATCACCGCTTTGCCCTTGCTTGCCGCCGCTGCCGCATCAACCCCTCCCGGGTGGGTGGCAAGGTCGATAACGGGGGTGCCGTTTTGCACCCTGTCCAGCAGGCTGTCGGTAAGCAGCAGGGCGGGAACCGTGTTGTAGATAAGCCCGTAGTCCGACACTCGCTCAGGCAAGACGCCGTACTCTACGGCTCTGAACCCAAGTATACCGCAGACTGCCCTCTCCGCAGGGTTACGGGTGGCAATTTCTACCCTTGCTCCAAGCCCCTTTAATGCCAGCGCCAGGGTCTTGCCTACCCTGCCAAAGCCCATTATAAGGGTTTTTGTGCCGTGAAGGGTGGTGGGAAGCTTTTCCATTGCTATCGCTATGGCTCCCTCAGCCGTGGGGATGGTATTAAGCAACTGAAGCTCCTCCTTGGCGTAGTAGTCGCAGACCTTGTTTTTGGGGAACACTGCAGTCTTTACCATTCCTCCCAGAATCAAAGTGTTTTCTGATACTAAAGCATTTATCTCCGCTATGGATATTTTACCGCTGTACAGTGGGGTATTTATATTTACGTCGTCCCGACTGACAGGCAGAGGCAGTATCAGGGCAGAGGCACCTTCAAGGCTGTCCTTAAGGGTGACACACCTTACCGCACTCCCTATATCCTCCCCGTCTATGGCAAAAACGGCACACTCGTAGCCCATCGCCCCCAGAGACGCCGCAAGCAAGGCCTGCCTGCGGTCACCGCCGATTACCGCTATTTTCTTATTTGACATATTATCCTCCAAAGCTGTGTTATATTACAGTAATATGAACGCTTTTGTTATTTTGTGTCACCTGCCCTCGAAAGAATTAAGCAGTAAACGCTTGACAAATCGGTGTAGGCTGTGTTATAATTCCGCTTGTGACAAGTTTTATTTGCTGGTGTGGCGCAGTGGTAGCGCAATTGATTCGTAATCAATAGGCCAGGGGTTCAAATCCCCTCACCAGCTCCAAAAAAGAAGTAACTTTTGTCTACCAAAAGTTACTTCTTTTTTTATCCAAGCCGCAGTAGGGGTTCCCCGAAGCGAGCCTGTCGAGCTTTGGGGGTTCCCGCAGGCTTGGCATATCATCACGCGTCAGCGTGTATATCATCACCGTAGGTGCATATCATCAGACGAAGGCTGTATTAACTGCGGCTTGATGAGATACAACACTTCTTGTTGATGATGTACAATGCTTCGCATTGATGATATGCACGCCTTCGGCGTGATTGGGATGCGAGAATATGAAAAGCCCTTGAATTGACTTGTGGTTATATTGTGACTAAAAACTACTTACTCATATATTCCGAACAGCTTGCCTCCGATTTAGACACCTTTTATCCGTAATATCGCAGATTTTTTTAGGAAAAATAGGATTTTAGTTGTATAATGAATGTAAAGAAGAATACGAGGGGGGGCACTGACGGCACAGGGCGGCGTTGATATTGACAATCATTATCCGCCGGGATACAATAATTTTGTAATTTTTTGGACATTTTTCCCATTTCGGACATTTATGTTATGTAAAGAAAAATATCAAAGTGTTTTCAAAACGATTGACTACTTATGATGTAAAGGAGAGTACTTATGAAAAAGATTATAGCAATACTTTTATGCTGGCTGTTGACTGTAAATGTGGGCGTGTTGTTTGTTTCCGCAGAAGAAGCAACAAGCGGCAAATGGGGTCAGCTTGACTGGGTACTGGACGAAGACGGTACCCTTACCATAAGCGGCGAGGGCGAGATGGACAAAGCCTACCATCCCTCCCCTTGCGATGGACCTGTGTGGAATTATGAAAGGGTAAAAGCACTTGTAATAGGCGAAGGTATTACCTCTATCAGCGATAGTGCATTTGCAGATCTCTCTGCTATGACTACCGTAACACTGCCTAACAGCCTAACAAAAATCGGAGAGTCGGCGTTTATAAACTGCTCTGCTTTAACAAGCGTTAGCATACCCCAAAGCGTTGAGAGTATCGGTTACGAAAGTTTTTGCCGCTGTAGCAGTTTAACCGAGATAAGTATACCTGAAAATGTTAGTAAAATAGACTCCAAAGTGTTTACAGGTTGTTCTGAGCTTACAAAAATCAGCGTAGACGAAAACAACCCGTTTTATTACGCTGACGGAAACTGTATTATAGAAACTGAAACCAAAGCCTTGATAGCAGGTTGTAACGGCAGTGTTATCCCCGAAGGCGTTGTTTCCATTGCGAGCCACGCTTTTGCGGATTGTGCAGAGGTTACAGGCTTTGTTGTTCCCAAAGGGGTTGAATCAATTTGGTATTCTGCTTTTTCCGGGTGTACCAATCTTAAAAGCATTACTATACCCGATACAGTTACCGAAATCAAAGACTCTGCCTTTGAGGATTGCGTTTCCCTTGAAGAAATAGTTTTGCCGAATAAGCTTGAGCTTATATCTAACAGGCTGTTTTTGAATTGTAACTCTTTGTCTTTTGTTTCTATACCGAGCTCTGTTATCTGTATAGGAAACTACGCATTTGCAAACTGCAACAGTTTAAGAACGCTTATCATACCCGACGGTGTGAAAACCTTGGAATGGATGACTTTCCAAGGAAGCGGACTGACCGAAATAAACCTTCCAAAAACAGTTGAAAGCGTTTATAGCGATGCTTTTGAGGAGTGCGCAAAACTTATGAGAATAAGCGTTGACAAGGATAACCCCGTTTATTACAGTGACGGAAACTGCATTATAGAGACTGAAACTAAAACTCTTATAGCAGGCTGTAACGGCAGCGTTATTCCCTACGGCGTAGTAGCTATAGATTCCGGAGCTTTTGATTCTCGCAGATACATAAAAAGGATAAACATACCAAGCTCTGTTACAAGCTTGGGAAACTATGATTGTTTTAGGTATTGTACATATCTGGAGGAAGTAGTTATCCCTACAAGCATTACAAAAATTGATGCAAATTCGTTTGACGGATGCATAAACCTTAAAACCGTGTATTACACAGGCACCGAGGAACAATGGAACAGTATAGTGTTTGAAGAGAATCCACTCTATCCCGGACGAAACATTTTAGATGACAATGATATTACCGTTGTTTTCAATTACAAAGCACCAAAGGGTGATGCAAACGGCGACGGTAAGGCAAATAACCTTGATGCGTCTGTTGTTCTTAAATATGAAGCAGGTCTTGTAGAGCTTGGCGGTGCAGAGGAAACTGCGGCAGACTACAACGGCGACGGAGCTGTTAATAATCTTGATGCTGCTGTTATACTTAAATACGATGCAGGACTGATATAACAAGGGGTTGTCTCATTAACGCAAAGCCTTAAACTTTGAGAATAAAAAAACAAGCACCTCCGAGCAGGCCGGGAGTGCACTGTTCGGAGGTGCTTGTCGTTAAAATACTTTTAGTGAAGTTTGGTCTTTCAGACCAGGTGAAGTAAAGTTTGCCCTCACTTTGCCGTAGGCAAAACTTCACTGCCCGTAAGGCAACTTTACTTACG
>JAZSQJ010000083.1:0-48400 GCA_045537905.1 Eubacteriales bacterium | reverse complement strand
CAACAACCGTAACGTAACGGTAGATATTGGCACTACCACAATACAAAGCAACACTCTCGGCAACCACGGCTCCCACCGCTTTGGCGGTGCAGGCATTACCTGCGTAAACGGTATTACCCTTAACCTTAACAGCGGCACTGTTATAGACCAAAATATTAACCCCTTGGAACATATAACTACAGCACCTACAGGTATCAACATTGAAGAGGTAGATACAGCAGCCCACGGTGGTGGCGTTGCGATGGTTAAGAAAACAACGGCCACTTGGTGCAAGGTAGGTACACTTACCGTTAACGGCGGCGTTACTATAAGCGGCAACAAGGCAGAGCATGGTAACGGCGGCGGTATCTATGTTGAAGACGGTGAAGCATCAGGAGCTTATGGCGTTGTTAATATACTAGGCACGGCCGATAATAAGGTTGTTATCAGCGATAACGAGTGTGGCGGAACACTTACCACTCCTGACGCTACCAAAGAAGAGGATAAATGGTCCGGTAGCGGTGGTGGCGGTGGCGTTTATCTTTACAGGGCTGTTGGAGATACCAGCGGCGGTGCGGTTAATATACAATACGCCGACATACTCCGCAACAAAGCTCGCGGCAGAAAGGCAGACGGCGGCGGTCTTAATGTAAGGGGCACTTCCTTGATCATGTCCAACTGTTTGCTCGAGGAAAATGCAACTACCGATACCAACCCCGGTAGTAACGGCGGCGGTTTGGATTTTGAACTAAACAACAATCCCCTTACTATGACAGATTGTACCTTTATCAGGAACTCTACCTGCAATTGGGGCGGTGGTGTTAACATTGCCGGCACAGAAAAAATCGTTACAATCAGCGGTTGTGTGTTTGACGCCAACCATGCCGACAGACAAGGTGGCGCTGTTCATATTTATAGCGGACCGTCTGTTTCTATATCAAATACAGATTTCGGTAATAACTTTGCAGGTGCGTATGGCGGTGCAATCCTTGTTTTTGCCGATGCTCGTGCCGCGTCTGTATCTCTTACAAACTGTAACATCGGCAAGCTTCCCGACGCAAACGGTCAGCTTGTTAACTCAGGTAACGAGGCCGGTGAAAAAGGCGGCGGTATTTATGTAGCAGGTACTTCCGGTAACGACAAAAAAACTATTCTTACCCTCAACGAAGGTGTAGATATAAGCAATAACAAGGCAGATCTTACAGGTGGCGGCATATTCTTTGCACCCACCGCTGTGTATCCTGAGTTTGAGGGTGTAACACTCAATGACAACACCGCCGGCACAGATGGCGGAGGAATTCATGCAGAAAACGAAACTTATTCCACCGATGACGATAAAGATTTAGTGTTCAAGAACTGTTCTATCAATCGCAACACGGCAACCGCAGGCAGTGGTGGCGGTATATACGCAAAAAATATAAAGGTTACCGTTAACAACCACGGTAGCTCTGACCGTTGTGTTTATTCCGGCAACACGGCAGGGGCTGACGGCGGTGCTATAAGGCTCATTAAGGACGATGCTACTCCGGTTGCTACAGGCGAGGCTATGTTCCGCATATCCGGTACCGACTTTATAAACGGCAGTGCCGGTGGCAACGGCGGTGCGATATCTATCGAAAATGCACCCGGTTATATAGTTAACAGCACCTTATATGACAACACAGCAACAGGAAACGGTGGTGCAATCCACTATGTTGGCAATGATATTGCTAACGATTCCGTATTACAGTTGGCTATTAACGGTATTGGTCAAAAAATCAATGCTGACGGCGTAGAAACAAACCACGGCAACAAAGCTGATGGCTTTGGCGGCGGCTTATACGTTGAAAACTGCAAGAATTTTGTTAACGTCCGTGGCGGATTTAATTACAACGAAGCTTTGCGTGGCGGCGGTGCTTACGTTCTTGATTGTGACAAGGCACTGTTTACCGATGATGAAAATGAGTTCTTGTATAGCGGTGCAGGTGTCACCACCAGCGAAAGCATCAGCTGCGTACTGTTTGGCGCAAACAAAACCTATCGTCCCGATAACCCTGTGGACTCCACTGTTGATGGCAACGGTGCGGGCTTGTATGCGGAAAGCAACGTTACTCTTGACGGTGTGGTGATGCAGTACAACTCTGCAAGATTTGACGGTGGCGGCATTTGCGTAGGCAAGGGATATACCGTTACCATGAGCGGCGTAAACGGCGTCAACAACAACGTAAGCTATAATTACGGCGGCGGTATAATCGTTCTTGTGGGCGGCACCCTTAATATTACAGGCGATGCGGCAGGCAATAACAAAACCCTTATCCAAAGGAACAGACTGGTCAACAGCAGAGGTGGCGCAGGCATCCACGTGGCAAGCGGCGCAACCTTTACTATGAGCTATGGCGAGATTATAGAAAACGGCAGACTGGCAGACGTTAATACCCCCGGTTTGCTTAGCAATGCAGGTAATGGTTATGGCGGCGGTATTGATATCACCGGCGGTAACGTTACCGTAAACAACGTGATAATAGCCGACAATGCAGCAGGCATCAGCGGCGGCGGTGTTCGTCTTGCAGGTGGTAGCTTTACTGCAAACAATTGCTTTATAACAGGCAATGTTTCCGGTGCAGGTAATGGCGGCGGCGTTTACGTAATGGGCGAAGGCAGTACCGCTACTGTGAACGGTTACGTTGTGGGTAACACTGCAAAGGGCACTGCAAGCGGCACCTCTATGGTGGCTGCAGGCTCTGTTCAGGGTGTTGGCGGCGGCGTGGCTGTGTTTGACGGTGCAAGCTTCACTCTTTCCGGCGGCGCTATCTATGATAACAACGCCGACGTTGGCGGTGCAGACGTGTTCTCCAATGGTCTGGGCGGCACTAAGCTTTCCATTCTCAGACCCGATGCTATGGATACAAACGGCGCAACCCTTGGAAACGTATCGGTTGATGCCTTTAACCGTGACGGAAACACCAACGGTAAGTGGTGGGAAGACTATATGACAGGCGACACCAACTATACCGATGGTCTTTACGGAGACGTTCCTCCCGCATTAAGGTATGCCGACTCTCCCGTTTCCATCAGGGCATACACCACCTCCGCAGAAGGCATACAGTCCAAGGGCAACTACATCAACACAGACGGTGAGTTTGTAAGCATTGTATTTGAAGTTCAAAAATACAACGTGGGCAGTATTACCATAAGCGTACCGAGTATTGATAACGCTGACGAAAACCAACGCTTTGTGTTTGAGATTACAGGTAAAACCGATAAAAATGAAGATATAAGCTTCTCCGTTAGTATCGAGCCCGGCAACACGGTTAAAATAGAAAACCTGTATCCCGGCAGTTACACTGTGACTCAAAAGACTGATTGGTCCTGGCGTTACGTACTTGACGGCATCGTTGTTGACGATGGCAACAAGCAAGCAGGTGAAAGCGTGGTTGTGCGGATAGAAGGCACCAGCGTGAACGAAGCTCACAACGTTGTATGTACCAACGAAAGAAGCAATAATCAGTGGCTTAGTCACAACAGCCCAGTTGTTCCCAACAATCCAGCCACTTCCCCGTCAAGCGTTGCTTATGTGTACGATATGGCTGAGGCAAAAAGGCATTTTGTAATCTAACTTTTACAGAGAACCCCCATAAAAGGGGGTGAGAAAAGACCTCCCGTGGTAGTGAAAAGCTACCGCAGGAGGTCTTTTTATCGTTCATTCACCCACAAAGCGCAAAGGGAGCCTAATGAGGTTAAAAATCATATACTGTACTTGAGGTGATTATGTGGAAAAGGCTTTTAACAAACCCTACGCCTCTGCTTTGATGTACGGCGGAAAGGATGCTCCTTCTCTGTACGGCAGAGTTGACTTTTACAAAAAAGGAAAGGGCATGCTGGTAGCTGCAGATATAGGAGGCTTGCCGAAAAACGATACGGGCTTTTTCGGCTTTCATATACACGAGGGGACAGACTGCAGGGGCGAGGGGTTTTCCGGCAGTAAAAATCACTACAACCCCGAAGGAAAACCACACCCAAAGCACGCAGGGGATCTTCCGCCTTTATTGCTTTGCGGACAGATAGCACACCTTGAGGTGTTAACAGACCGTTTCAGTCCGGAGGATATTATAGGACGCACGGTAGTTATCCATAACAAGCCCGATGACTTTAACACACAGCCATCGGGTAATGCAGGGACTAAAATCGCCTGCGGCGTAATTAAGAGATTATAGTAGATCGCTCTAACAAAAATATGCACCCCAAAGGCTTAAGCGCTTTTGGGGTGCATTGTATTATCAGTGTTTAATTATAGCTCGTCTATAATACCTGCGTCGTATTTTAATATCATAGTAGCATCGAGATTATTAACCTTAGCGTCGCCGTTTGCGTCAGCCGCAGCAGCTTCGGTATCGTTAAGCTCTGTAATGCCTGCATCGTATTTAAGCACCGCAGTCGCATCAAGATTGTTAACCTTACCGTCTGCGTTTACGTCGCCTATTTTATAAAGTACGATTTTTTCCATTACCTCTACGCCTATACTGCCTGCGTTTGCCCTACCGTTTGCACCTACGGCGTAGGCGTACAGGGTATAGGAATTCATAGCTACGTCAGCGTTGGTAACGGTAAGGGTAGCCTTGCCGTCCTTAAGCTCCGTTTTGAAGGTAGACTTGGGGAAGGCCGCCTTCATCTCGTCGATGCTGTGAACTACCCCTATGCCATCTTCGTCATAGCTTTCAAAAAGCCAGTCGGCAGAGGTCATATCGGGAGAAGTAAAGGTGAATGTAAGGGTTCCGCCCTCGTTACAGATATCGCCCGTAAGCGTTTCCGTTACTGTGGGAAGTTCGGGCAGACACTCAAAGGGTACTACGTTATCGAGGCTAAAGTTCACCTTACCCAGAGCATTAGATACGGAATAACCTACGCTGTATTTACCGCTTATGCTTTCAGGTACGTTTTTGAAGGTTACGACCGCACGGTAAACGCCGCCGAAAAGCTTAAATCCTGCTTCGTAGTCAATACCTTTTTCTGCCTTGAATTCATCAAGGGTATAGAACTTGGTGGTACTGCCGCCTCTGTAGACTACGGTCCAGTCCACCCCCTCGAACATATCGCCCCAGAGATAGAAGGTAGCGTCACCGTCTGCATAGTAGCCGTGGGAATAGAATTTTTCTACCTGCGGAATATCGCCAAAGGTTACGGTTACGGTTTTGCTGTTTGTTTTAGAGCCGTCGGTACCAGTAAGCACGCAACGCACCTTAAAGGCAGAAAGAGCATCACTCACAATTAAGAAGGCTCTGCTTTGGTAGCCTGCCAGACGAATCTTACCGTTTTCCATAAGCATTGCCGCTACATCGTCGGTAATGGATACCCAGCCGCCGCCGCTTAACTCTACCTGCCACTGGTAAGAGTCTACGTTTTTCGCTTCGATTACAGCGCCGCCAAGCTCGCCAACGCCTATCTTAATGCTTTCGGGCTGTTTGGTGATAACTGCAGGGCCGCTTTCCTCGGTCACGGTGATGGAGTAAAGTCTGGTGAATATAAACTCCTGTTGTGCCACAAACATTTTATAGCCTACCAAGACTTCAAGACCGTTTGGATAGTTTGCAAATTCTATGGTTTTGCTGTCAACACGGTCGTATTCCTTCCATTCGGTTTCACCGTTGCCCCTTACGTGTACATAGGGCAGATACGTCGTGTAGGGAACGTAATCCTTTATAAATTTGCCTAATTCGTATTTTACGGTAAAGGTTTCGGATTTGTCGATGGGATAGGAAAGCATTGTGGTGTATTCCTTATCCGCCGTGGGTGTAAACTCAAGGCTAAGCATATCCTCGTTCATCACCAAAACCTCTTTGGCGTCGTGCAGGTCCTCAAAGGTGGCGGTGTCAAGGTCTATAAACTTATAATCCCGACTCATAATAGCGGAGGCGCTCAGGTTCTTTATCATCCTGGAAGCGGGGTATTCGGCAAGCTTGGAATAACCCATTTGTTGAGTATTGGAATGACTAACTGTATAGGCAAAGGTATGACCGATAAAGCCTATACCACCTGCGAACGCACCGCCGTTAATTTCGGGGATAAGCTGGTTATCCAAACTTCCGGTAATTCCGTTTATATTGTTTACGCCCTCGTCAAAGTTGTGAACGGAGTAGCCGACGGATTTGAACTTGCCGCCATTTATTACCAATGATTGCCAGTTGTCATAGGTGTTACCATATCTGGTGGTTCCAAAAGCGGTAAGCTCTCTTATGCAGGTGTCGACACCATCGTAAACGTAGCCGCTACCCTTTGCTTCAAAACAGCCGTCGTTTATAACGGTGTGCATATTGTGGGCTATAAAGGTGCCTCTGTATTTAATGCCTCGGCTTAAAGTGCTGCCGCCGCCATATTTTTCGGTTGAGGTTTCAAGGGTGTAGTTACCGCCGTCTATTATAAGCTTATTGTGGTTTTCATCTATGTAACCCAAGATGCCCTCAACTTTACAGAAGTCATCGGTCTTTACCACTATAGCGGCAATCTCGTCATCTGTAACTCTGGGAGAGATCATGCTGATACCGCCGCCGCCCACGGAGTCCATAAAACGCAAGGTAGAGCCGATAGTCCGGTCAAAGTTGCAGACGTTAATTTCTATAAATTTGGAGGTGGTGTTGGAAATATCGTCTACACAGGAGAGGGTGTGACCGTTAAAGTCAAATTCCACGTTGTTGCCCTCTATCCACACACTTATCCAGGATTCCCTGTACCCTACGGGTTCACGGTCAATCGTGTCCAGTTCAAGGTCCTTCATAAGCACCATTCTGTAGTTACCAAAGGCATAGTCGGGCAGGTTTGCAAAAGCCGCCTTAAACTCCTCCCAGCTGTTAATCTCTATTATCCCGTCAAACTCCGTATTCTCTTCTGCAGATGCAACTATAGGCAAAGCACCGCAAAGGAATACAAAACAAAGTAAAAACGCTATTATTCTTTTCATATTATCGCCCTTTCTATATTTTATACTTGTTGTACGTTTTTCTAATGCGACGATTAAAGACTGTCGATAATACCTGCGTCGTATTTTAGTATCATAGTAGCATCGAGATTATTAACCTTAGCGTCGCCGTTTGCGTCAGCCGCAGCAGCTTCGGTATCGTTAAGCTCTGTAATACCCGCATCGTATTTAAGCACCGCAGTCGCATCAAGGTTGTTTACCTTACCGTCACCGTTAACGTCGCCTACGGCAATAACGGCACCCTTTTCCTTAATTCTGAAGCCTGCTCCGCCTGCATTGGATACGGCGTTGTCACCTATAGCGTAGGCGTAAAGGGAGTAGTCGTTAAGACCGGTATTAACGTTGGTGATAGTGAGAGTAGAGGTGCTGTCCTTTGTTTCTACGGTGAAAGTGCTTTCTGGAAACTCTTTCTGCATTTGCTCAAGAGTGAATACCTGTGCAAAGTCTTCATCGGTAGTCTTTTCAAAGCTCCAGTCGGCATCGGTCATATTCTCAGCACTGAAGCTGAAGCTTACCTCGTCCCCCTCGTAACAGCCAACGCTTTTAATAAAGGAGCTTATGGTAGGCTTAACCCGCTCAAGACTGAAGGGCAGAGCGTTATCCTCGCTGTAGGCTAAAGTACCCAAAGAATTTTTTACGGAATATCCCAGCTTGTAGGTATCCGCTATACCGGCAGGCACGTTTTTGAAGGTTACGGTTGCCTTATAAAGATTATTGCTGAACTTGTTTAATGAAACGTCGTAGCTTATACCCTTTTTCGCAGCAAACTCCTCCAGCGTATACATTTTGAAGCTACCCAGACGGCTGCTTGCCGTCCACGTAACGTTTTCGAAATAATAGCCCCAAAGGGTGAAAACGGCATCCCCGCCTTCTTTGAAGCTGCCGCCGTAATAACGGTCAACAACGGGCGTGTCACCAAAGGTGATGGTTGCGGCGTTGCTTGTGGTTTTTGAGTAGGCTGTGCTTGTGATAGCACAGCGGGCATTAATGCTTCCTACCTCTTCATCGTCGGTTGTAACAATAAATATGTTTTCGTTGTAGCCCTCCATTATTATGCCAGTTTCAGCAAGATCAGCCGCAAGCTGATCGGTTATATTTACCCAGCCACCGCTTATCTGTATCTGCCATTGGTATGACAGGGCGTGGTTGGCAACAACGGTAAGGCCTGCCGACTCGCCCGGAGCCACCTTACAATCAACAGGTTGGCTAACTATCTCTGCGTGGTTGCGATCCTGGCTTACCTCCACACGGTTAGAGTCCTTGAAGGTCACTACTATATCGTCGAAGTAGACCTCTATGCCTGCCTGTATCATTGCACAGCCCGTGTAGTTTGCATAATCAACGGTGAGATAGCTGCTGTATACCTTGGTTACCTCACCCGTTGCCTGGGTTGCCTTGTCTACCGAGCAATGACTTACAAAGGGTTTTACCGTTAAGATGCCCTTCATACTTTCCGGTACGGTATAACTTACACGGAAGGTATCCGATTGGTTGGGAGCTACTACCGTGTAATCATAATAGTAGGAAGGCGTAACGCTCAGATTAAAGGTTTTCCCGCTTACTGCATACACGGTCTTACACTTGTGCAGCTGCTTAAGCGTAAGCTCGCTTGCGTCCTTCATCTTGTCGTTATCGGCAAGATAGTAGGCGTGGGTTGTGCCGGAGAAAATATCACTTGCGCTTATATCCTCAAACTGGTCGTTACCTTCGCTGTTATAGGTAAAGGTTTCACCGATATAGCTTATGGGGCCGAAAAATGCACCGCCTATTATCAACGGAGTTTCCATATATCTCGTCTCGTCGGGAGTGGAAGAGGTATCGAAGTGGTGCAGAGAATAACCGTCAGAAATAAACTTGCCGCCGTATACCACGGGGTTGTTTTTGCTTACTCTGGCAGGGTTAAGAGTGCTGGAGCAACAGGTTGCAAAGGCAGAAAGCTCCCTGGCGCACATATCGTACGTTGTCTTTACACCCTCGCTTTTAGCAGTGAAGGTACCGTCGTATATTTCCACATTTACATAGTCGGCAATAACACAGCCACGGTAATAGTTTTCTCTGGAGCGGGTGCCGCTACCAAATTTTTCAGTCTTTGCGGTAAGGGAATAATTGCCGCCTTCAATAATAAGGGTAGAGCATTTTTGACCGGTATATTGGTACACACCGCAGTCCATATAATCGGTACTCCCCGCTACACGCAAAGCGGCAAGCTGATTGTCGTAAGCGCGGTGAGAATACATCCTTACACCACCGCCGCCAACGCTGTCTATAAGCCTGAGACTACTACCCTTTTCAGCACGAAAAGCGTGCATATGTACCGTTATAAAGTCTGACAGCTTAGAGTCAAGGTCGGTGTCGGAAACGGTATCCGTTGCAGACAGTGTATGACCGTTAAAATCAAAAGTATAGTGGCTGCCCTGAATATGCACCTCTACCATAGAGGTCTGGTCTCTGGTGGTGTTCCTTGCGTCATAATGCAGGTCTGCCATCAGCTTCACCTTAAAGCTTTGGTTTGAATACTTTGGCCATACGTCAAAAGCCGCTATAAACTCATCCCAGGTGCTTACTTCTATCCAACCGCCGTCATCCGCCCCTGCGGAAAAAATAGCCCCGGGCACGGCACTAAGCACAAGAAGTATGCATAAAAGGAATACAACGCATCTTTTCATAATAATCCTCCGTTACGCATGTATACTTTCACATTATAATCTATCATAATTATACTTCATTAATATAAATTAATCAACACACTTTTCGATTTAGAAAGGGTGGGATAACATTTTTTTGTTAAAAAAGTGTAGGAAAAAGTGTGGGTCGACGAACCGCACTGCAAAGAAAGACAGCCCCACTGACCAAGCAAGGCTGTTTTTTGTTTACAAAGAATCTATAATTCCTGAATAGTATACCAGTATCTTACCTGCATCCAGGTTGTTGACGGCATCGTCATCGTTAAGGTCGGAAACAAGTCTTTGAACGTCGGTAATATCAATAAGCGCAGCATCATACATCAGTATTTTCATCGCATCCAAGGTATCAATATCCTCGTCGGAGTTAACGTCGCCCTTGATTGCCAAGGTTGCCTCGGTAACGTCGGAAGGCACCGTAAAGGCAACAGAGCCGTCGCTGTTTTTTGTGCCCGGCACTTTAATATATCCGTCGTTGCCCGTATAAGCAAGCACGCAGGTATGCTTATGATTTACGGTTACCTCGTTTCCGATTACGGTGTGGTATATGTTACCGATGGAGTTTACGGCAACGTCAACGAACGCCAAAGGCTTATAGGTCAAGCCGTAACCGCGGGAATATACGATAGAACTTGCATTATAGGTGTTGGCGCTTGAATTGTACTTTGGAACGTTAAGGGGTAGCTTGCCGCCGGCACCAAAGGTGCCCAAAGCCACCTCAACAGCCGCTATAATATTTGGTCCGTAAGCAAGCTCGGAATTGGTTGCACCGCCAATCAACGCCTCGGTAGGGTCCACAGAGGAGCCTTTACAGCCATATGCCGCCAGTATTGCATCAGCATTGGGGTACATCTGCACATCGTAAGGCTTATCACAGGAAGCTACGATGGCTTTTTTACCGTTGGTAGCGGCGTAGTCACACAGCTTGTTAGGCATAGAGGAAAGCCAATGCTTATATTCCATACGGGCAGTAGAGGAAACCTCGGAAATTATAATATAAGTGTCTGCCCAGTTAAGCTTTGTTTTTAAGCCGGAGGAGATAGTTGCACTGCTGAAACGGAAGTAGTCCACCTCTGCCCCATCGGGTACAAGGCCTGCTTCCTTCGCTCTGTTCCACGCCATAAGGGTTTGGGAAATCTCGTTGGTGTAGGGAACCAGCATCAATATCTTAGAGCTTTTTGTAAGCTTGATAGGAAGAGCGTTGTTTTCGTTTTTGATAACGGTAACAGCCGCTGCCGCAATTCTACGCTCCATAGCACGGTTATGCTCGCCGCCAACAACCGCCTTCGCCTTTTCCAAGGTATAATCCTCGGCGTTATAATCCAGAATGCCTCTGTTTTCCTTAACGGTAAGGATGCGGGTAACGGCATCGTCTATACGTGACATAGGTATAGTGCCGTTATTAACAGCGGCAATAACACCGTCGATTACAGCGTCGAGACTTTGTAAATGAGCCTTGCAGTACAGCGAAACGGGCATACAAACCATATCAACGCCTGCCTGTATGGCTATTACAACCGACTGAACCTGGTCCCAGGTGCCTGAGATACCCGTCATATTCATAGCATCAGTAGTAATAATTCCCTTAAAGCCCATCCTTTGCTTTAACAGCTTGGTAAGGATATCGTCAGACAGGGTTGCAGGCAAGGATTCTGCATAACCTGTTTTTTTGGAAACAATGGTGTCGTTTTCCAATTGAGGGTACAGTATGTGTGCCGTCATTATCATCTCTATGCCCTGTTCTATGGCAAGCTCATAGGGCTTAAGCTCATTTGCAGACAGCTCCTCATAGGATTTGTCTACTATAGGCAAACCGTAGTGAGAGTCGGTGTCTGTGTCACCGTGACCGGGAAAATGCTTGGCACAGCCGATAACGTTATACTGCGCCATACCCGCAATGGAAGCCGCCGCCAGCTCGCCTACCATAGTAGCCTCATCGCCATAGGAACGCAAGCCGATTACGGGGTTATTTGCGTTATTGTTTACATCCACGACAGGAGCAAGATTAGAGTTTATACCGAGGACACTTAACTCAGAACCGATGATTTTACCGGCCTCCAAGGCGTATTTTGTACCGTGGCCGGCATAGGTAGCCCCCAGTGCCATATTACCCGGCAGGGCAGTACCGCTGCCCAGGCGGTAAACGCTGCCGCCCTCCTGATCTGCGGTGATAATCATAGCAATGCCGCCGTCCTGTGTTGCCGCCTCTTGCATCTCAGTTACCAGGTTAAAGCTTTGCTCTGTTTCCTTTATGTTGTTGGCAAACAGAATAACTGCGCCAAAATTGTAGTCTGCTATAATTTTGCGAACCTCATCGTTCATAACGGTAAAATCCGTTGCAGAGCTTGCAGAGCTGCCCCACATACGGAAGTCTACCATCATCATCTGGTTTACCTTGTCACGCAAGGACATATTATCAAGCATTGCTTTAACTCTGTCAGACTGAACCGAGTCTGTGGCTTTTGAGGTCATAATGCATCCGCAGATCGTACCAACAACCAAGACAACGGCAAGAAATAAGCTTAAAATATGTTTTCTCATCATTTACCTCCTTTGGTATCAGCCTTTTACCAGCTTGCAAAGGGTTATACAGTCTGCCGCCGTAAGCACACCGTCGCCGTCAAGGTCTGCCGCCATAAAGTATGCTTCGCTTAAGGTGACCGTGGACTTTATTGCCGCACCCATACTTATGTAATCTGCCGTGGAGATAGCCGCATCTCCATTTATGTCAGCTTTAAGCACCGTTACACAGCTTTCATCCTCACAGGTAATAACAAAGCCTGTACCCACGGGGTCCGCATCCTTTGTTTCCACACCCTTTGCATCAAACACTAAAACCTCATACTTAAACAGCTCTTTTATAAAAGCAGTGTCGGTAGCAAAATCAAAGCCTGTAAAATACTTTTCTGTAAGGCTATACTTACCGCTTGCCGCTACCTCGTCCTTTAACACCAGTCCGGGAGCAACAACCTCAAAGTCTGCCTCTAACAAGGTGTGCATAGTTGGAGAGGAGCCGCTTATGGTACCAAGCTGTACCTTATACTGATAACTGCCCACAGGCAAGCCGTCAAAGGAAAGACTTTGGTTTGCGGCAGAAAGGTCATAGCTGTAGGAATACGGATTTGCCGTAAAGGACTGAACCGTCCCCTGTGAGCTTGCCACGGTTATCTTTACCGTATGTATACCCGCATCACTCTCAAGAACACCGCCTACCTTAAAGGCTTCTCCCGTGGTAAGCACCGCAGGGTATACAGCAGAGGCTACCCTTGACCAGGCGGCATAGAAGGTTATTATATCCGTATCCACCGAGGAGGTAGATGCCAGGGTACAGCCGTTAAGATACGCCCTTAATACGTTGCCCGTGGTGTCGCCTCCCACGTCTATCCAGCTACCGCTTAAATCCGTAACGTTTTTATAAGACCATTGGTTTTTATTACGGCGGTGAGCTATCCAACCTGAAAACGTATATCCCTCTCTTACAAATTGATTTTCGGTAGTAGCTGTATCCGTGCCGTAAACCACCTTTGTATCAGCCATAGAACCCTTGCCGCCGTTGCCGTCGTACTGTACGTAAAAGCTCTTGGTGCCTGTACTGTTGGGAGTCCACTGTGCATAGCAGGTTACGGTATCGTCATCTGCACCTGTAAGAGCAGAAACCCTGCGACGGTCTTCATACAAGGCAAGATATGCGCCTACGGGTTGTTCGCCCTTGGTGTACCATTTCGCATTTCCCTCGCTGTCAAAGTACAGCCATTTATTGTCTGAGCTACGGGTAAGATACCAGCCTGCAAAGGTGTAGCCTTCTCTGGTGAAGGCGTTTGGACGGAGTCTTGTGGTTACGCCGCGGATATGGGTGGTAGCCCCCATAGAGCCTGTACCGCCGTTGGCGTTGTATTTTGTAGTCCATACTACTGAGCCTTCGTCAACTATCGGAGTAAAGTCACCGCTGCCCGAGGTGTAGGAGCAGGAATATACGCCCTCCTTTGATATGGAGGATGTATTCATTATAAAATACAGTCTTAAGTCTCCGTCAGTCCCCTGCCCCGTGCGGAAGCTACAGGATTCTATTTCAAAAACAGACTCGCTTGTGTCCTCAAACATAAAGGATGTTACGGTTGGGAAAACCTTGGTAGAGGTTTCCGCTGTGCTTTCAAGACGCTCATCTGTAACGAAATCGGCTATGTTAAAGGTAATAATTACGCTCATCGAAGGGTTATTGATATCATCCCAGAGAGGTATATACAGCACCTTTTCGCTATGGTTGTAGCCAAAGCCCTGGTTAGTCCACTCCTCTACGTTGTCGTAGGTGCCGTAGGAGCTGCTGCTTTTTGCAAATATAGCGTTGCGCATATCCGCATTAAACAGCTTGTATATCGTTATCCTGGTTGGGTTGGATTCAGACCCGCCCGTAGCATCAACAGGTATCTTACAGTAATAAAAGTTTGCAGAACGCTTTATCAAAAAGTAGAAATATCCGCCCTCGGTCTTGATATGACGCATAGAGCCGCAGTTAACAGAGGAGCCGCCTGTTGTAACAAGGTCGAAATATCCTGTAAAATACAGTCCGTCGTTGTCTATTTTCAGCCTGGTCAAGGCTCTGCCCGTGATAACGGTTGCGGCGAAAAGATAGTTTACGGTTACCCCGTTTTCCTTGGTGCCGCAAACCATAAGCTCGTTTGCGTGTCCTATCGTGTTGCACCCTACGGGAGTAGTCGCAGTAAGGCTGGGATAGTATTGCATATTAAAGCGTTCGCCCGTGTTCATATTAATACGGACAATTGCCGCAACAGCCTCGCTGTTTGTTATCTTAGACACATAGCAATAGTTTGTGCCCGTGTTCATACCCTGTAAGGCTGTGCAGGTATAACCGTCCACGTATACGTTAGGGGTCTGCCATCTGAAGGAAGAATCAGCCATAGTATAGGTAGTGTAACGGTCTGACGTGATCTTGCTTGGCACTTCGTCTGGTGTGCTTTCGTTTTTTGAAGCGGACACAAAAACCGTTGCCGTACAAAGCAAAGTGCAAATACATAATATGGCAGATAAAAAACGTTTTGCTGTTTTCATACCGATACACCTCATTTATTATATCAAAATCCATAATTGATTATATCAGCATACCGTCAATTTGTCAACGGATTGGCGGCAAGCTGTCTTGACAATTTTATCGACTACAAGTATAATAAAAAGCAGTTAAGCGTCTTAAATACAAAAAACGGAGAAAAACGTTATGAACGAAAACAAAAAGCAACTATGGCAGGCTGTAAAATTTACACTTTTTTCGATTTCTGCCGGTGTAATACAGATAGGCTCCTTTGCCCTGCTTGAGATTTTTATCAAGGACTATTGGGTGCCTTATCTTATTTCGCTGATTTTGTCTATCCTCTGGAACTTTACTCTAAACCGCAAGTACACCTTCAAATCCGCGGCAAACGTTCCCGTAGCTATGGCTAAGGTCTTTGGGTTTTATCTGGTATTTACTCCCCTATCCACCTACCTGGGCAACCTTGCCGAAAAAGCGGGAGTGAATGATTTTATTATACTTCTCTGCACAATGCTTATGAATTTTGTGCTTGAGTTTTTGTTCTGCAAATTTGTGGTATACCGCGGTCAGGAGGATACCATAGAAAAGTAAAGACGTTTTTTGATGCAAAGCTAATACTAAGGGTTCAGAACATAAGTTTTGAATCCTTTTTTGCTTTGTTTACAATATGTTTTTTTGGCACATTCCTAATAAAAGCATTGATTTTTAACAGCAAGTGTTGTATAATTATACCAATGAACAAAGGGAAAGGAGGAGAAACGGGGTTACCCGTTTCTGCTTGTGGAAATGAAACACAGATCCTTCAAGGCATTTTTCGCTATTATTCTGATACTGGCAATGGCTTTGCCTTGTATCAGTTTTCCTACCCCTATTGTGGGTGTTGCTGTAGGGGAGGACCTTGCTTGCAGGGTAAGCTTTGCTATGCCTGCCATCTGCTGTGATGCGGGGCAGACCGTAAAGCTGGCTGATTGCGGTGTGCAGTTCGGTGCTGACAGCGCTACCGTTTACGGCGGAATTACCTGGAAAAACGGTACCAACACCATCACTTCTTATACGCCCTCTGCAGCAGGCGTTTTCCCTCTTACTGCCAGCTACGGCGGTGAGACTATGACGGTATACCTGGTTGCTAAAAAATCCACCGATAAGGACTACGTACTGTATTACAATGATTTCTCTGCTGCTCCCTCCGACTTCCGTATAGTTGAACAGCCGGTCGGCTCTACCGTTACGGTCAGCGGCGGCAAATATATCCTAAACGCTTCTACCGACGGCTCTCACCACGTTCGTGCTTTGCTTCCTGCCTGGCTTGATGCTTTTGGTGACGTAAAGATCGAGGCAAGCGTGCAGATGACCAACGCTGTTGACGA
The DNA here is from genome assembly GCA_045537905.1 of Eubacteriales bacterium. Taxonomy (GTDB): domain Bacteria; phylum Bacillota; class Clostridia; order Oscillospirales; family CAG-382; genus SIG636. The sequence goes on along the minus strand of JAZSQJ010000083.1, from coordinate 32,380 downwards.
GCGTAAATGGGGCGCCGTTATGTACAGAGCAAGCACCACTTACCCCTATCTGCAGGCTTGTTTCCGTTACAACTCTGCCCTTGCCGACGGCGTTGAACTTTCCCGCAGATCAGAAGGCAACGCCTGGGACGTTTACCGCCATACCTCCACCGCAAGGTTTGCCAAGGACAGCTACAACACTGTTACCATTGAGACAGAGGGCGTTTACAATTCCCTCTCCGTTAACGGTGCCAAAATTATGGAACGCTCTAACGCTCCCTACGCCAAGGGCGGTATAGGCTTTCAGGCAAGAGGCGTTAAGCTGAGCGTTGACTACGTAAAGATTAGCCTTGGCGGTAACAAGCCCGACCGGGTTACTCCCAAGGTCAGCTACTCCAAGCCTGCAATCCGTGTAAATATCGGCGAAACCGTAGATCTTACCGACTGCGACGTACAGTTTGCCGCCGATACCCTTTACGACGATGGAACCACTCTTACCTGGCAAAGGAACGGCACTGCTATTACCGAGTACACTCCCACCGCTACGGGAGTTGAAACGCTTACCGTAAGCAACGGCAAAGCTACCAGGACCGTCTATGCCGTTACCAGAAGCCTTAACGACGGTGAGTTTGTTCTCTACCGTAACGATTTTACCACCGCACCAAGCGACTTCCGCATTGTACAGCAGACCTCCGGCACCACCATCGCACACGATGCCGCCGCAGGCACCTACGTTATAAACGCTTCTGCCTCTGATACTAACTACGGCAGGGTACTGCTTCCCTCCTGGCTTGATGTGTTTGGCGACGTTAAGATACAGGCTTACGTTAAGCAGTCCGCTAACAACACGGAGAAGAACTGGAGCTCTCTTATGTACCGTGTACAGGGCGGAGATTACCCATATATGCAGATTTGTACCCGTTTCAATACCGCCCTCGACAACGGCGTGGAGATAGCAGAGAGAACCTCCTCCAATATATGGAGCGTCGTCGCCAAAGGCGCCTATGCTAATAAAAGAGCCGAGTATAACACTGTAACCGTAGAGGCGTTTGCCAACGAAACACGCTATCTTATAAACAATGAGTTGGTTTTGACCTACAACAAGACCCCTTACACCGGCGGCGGAATGGGTATACAGGCTAAAGGGCTTACCCTTACGGTAGACGCCATAAAAGTCACCCTTGGTGAGCGTACAGACAAGGAGGACACTGCCGTTTCTGCCGCAGTAGGCTACCAAAGTCCTGCTATAGGCTGTAACGTGGGTCAGACTGTACTCCTCAGCGAATGTCCCGTTCAGTTCAGCTACGGTATTGATGCCATCGCTCCCGAGGCTATCACCTGGAAGAAGGACGGCAAGATTATTACCGAGTATTCCGCTACAACAGAGGGCATACATAGGCTTACCGCAGTGTGCGGCAACGAGGAAATGACGGTTTACGTTATCGCCAAGAAAGCTAACGCCCCCGAGCATATACTTTACTACAACGACTTTTCCACCCCGGCATCCGACTTAAGAGCTATACAAAACGACGGCAGCGTTTCCACCGCCTCCGGCACCTATATTATGAACGCATCAGCAACGGCAGACAGCTATATCAGAGTTTTACTGCCCGAGTATCTTGACGTGTTTGGCGACTATACCTACACCGCCGGCATTAAGATGACCAACCCCACCACCAGCAACAAATGGGGTGCGTTGATGTACAGGGTACAAAACGAGGATATTCCCTATAATCAGGCGTGCATTCGTTATACAGCCACGGCGGAAAACGGCGTAGAGCTTTCTACCAAAACGCCCTCCAATTCCTGGACCGTTACCCAAAAGGCCGCCTATACGGGTCTTGCCGCCGACGCCTTTAACACCGTAGTTGTAGATGCAAGCGGAAAAACCAGCACCCTTTCCATTAACGGTACCCTGCTGCTTACCGAGCCTAATACCCTTTACCAGAGAGGTGCCTTGGGATTCCACGCAAGGGGACTTAATCTTGCCGTTGACTACGTAAAGGTTGTTTTTAAGGGCAACGCTACCTTGAACGACCTGTATCTGTTGCCCGGCGGATTTGTTGACGTAAGAGACGTGGCAACAGGCATTTCAGTTGGCCCCGCGATGATCAGCGAGCTTAAGACTGTAGCCGACATCGAGGGTATACTTACAGATTCTCCCGCAGTTGCAATTATGACCTACCGTGTAAGCGGCGGAAAGGCTTCCGTTATCTTCAGTGACGGCGAGCTTTCCCCCGATACCGCCCTCGGTATGCTTGGCGGTAAGGTTATACCCGCCTTCAGAATAGGCAACAATACCGACGCAGACGGTCTTGCCGCCTGGCTTAAGGCTAAGGATATGCGTGATGCTTATGCCGTCTCCACGTCTCCTGCCGTAGTTGACAGAGCCTACAGTGGGTGGAAGCACGTCAGAGGCGTTGTGGACTACAGCACGGTGACCGCTATTGACGCCGAAAAGCTACGCAACGATGCCCTTGCAGGCAGTGCAAGAGTGCTTATGCTTGATGCAGAAGCCGCAACGAAGGCTATTGTTACCACTATACAGGACAGATACTCTGTAGCTTGGCTGGTTGTGGGCGAGGGCAAGACTGCAACGGTTGCCGCCGCCAACACAGGCGCCTATGGTATTGTGACCCCTGACAGAGCTGTTACCGAAAAGTGTCTTGTAGACTTTTATCCCGACAACACTCTCACCCGCCGTTCCAACGTCATAGGTCACAGAGGCGTTCCCTCCCTTGCCCAGGAAAACTCCCTGGCAGGTGCGGTTACCGCATACAAAAACGGTGCTACTATGGTTGAAAACGATATCTACAAGGTAGCTGACGGCGTGCTTATGGTTATGCACGACAGCACCATAGACCGTACCACCAACGGCACAGGCAGCGTTACAAGCTTTACCAGTACCCAGCTTAAAAACTATAAGATTGATTACAATGCCAACGTTGCCACCGAGCCTATTCCCTCTCTTGAGGACTTCTTTAAGGAAATCAAGGACAAGAAACAGGGACTTGTAATAGAAATAAAGCCTAACGACAGCACCCTGCCTCCTGTTCTTGCCGGTCTTATCAACAAGTATGACATTATGGATCAGATTGTTGTTATCTCCTTCCAGGCTTCTATGCTGACAAAGCTAAGAGAGTCACTGCCGGGTGTGCCCGTAGGATATCTTAACTCCGGCTTTACCTTGGACGAGGGCGACCCCATAACCGTTGCCGCTGCTGTTCTTGACTCCATACAGACCTATGGCAGTGTATTTAATCCCAGCTATACAGGTCTGGGTGAAAACCTTTTAAGAGAGCTGGCTTACCGCGGTGTTACCGTATGGCCCTGGACTATTAACGATCAAAGCACCTTTGACCGGTTCTTTGTAAACAGCGTTGCAGGTATTACCACCAACTACAGCCAGTGGTCAAGCACCCTTGTTTCTGAGCTTAGCTATACGGACGGCAAGGTTAAATCCACCACCTACACAGGCAGCGTTAAGGACGTTTCTGCCTTGGCAGAGCTTGTTGTGGTTGAAGATACGCTGGGTATCAGCTATCAGAACGGCACCCTTACCGTTCCCGATAGCAGGTACGGCGGTAAGGCAAGCTACTTCTTCCGTCTTAAGAGCACTACTCCCACCGGTATCAGCTATTACACCGTTACCGACGTACAAACTGTTGAGGTAGAGCCTGCCCATACCCTTGAGCTTATCGAAAGCAGCAAGCTCACCATGGGAAATGGCTACATAAACGGTCTTGATACAAAGCTGACCGCAGAGGCTATGAAAAAACAGTTTGTTTATGAGGTTGAAATTATTAAGGCTGACGGTACCCCAATTGCCGACACAGATATTGTTCCCACAGGTGCGGTGATACGCTTGGTTGCAGATAAATCCCAAAGCGTTACTGCGGTCCTTATGGGCGACGTAAACGGCGACGGCTTTGTAAGCACCACAGACTTTATTACGGTGAAAGCCCACCTTTCAAACAAGCTGATTCTTGAGGGGGCGTACTTTATGGCAGGCGATATGGACTGCTCTAATGAGCTGACCGCTACGGATTATCTAAACCTTAAAGTATTGCTTGCAACTCAATAAGTCTTTAACAACGAATGTTCCGCCACAGCACGCTCGGATGCTGTGGCGGATTTTTTATAGTTTTATGCTTAAAAGTTGACATTTTACAAAATATATGATATTATAATTTAGATTATTATGGGCTTATTGTGAACAGGTATGACAATAAGCAAATTTTGCTGGAAATGGAGTGCAAAATGAATATGCTGAAAAAACTTTTATGTATGACGCTTGTCCTGTTGATGGCTCTTTCCCTGCTTGCTTCCTGCGGAGGCAAGGATGGCAACGATAGCTCTGCAGACACAAGTGCGGAAAGCGCAGATACCTCTTCCGGTGAGACAGGCTCCTTTGCCATCAGTCTTAAGACCGCAGGCGGTATGCCCCTTGCCGAGGTTGACGTTTACGTTTATACCGACAGCACGCTGAAGGACCTTGAGCAGTTTGGTAAGACAGACGACAAGGGCAACGTAAGCTTTAATCTCACCAAGGGCAAGGAATACGCCTTTACCCTTTCCGGCGTACCCAAGGGCTATGACGTTAAGGATTATTACACCTTAAGCGGAAACGGTGCCAATCTTATTATTTCCTCCTCCGTTATCAAGGATGAGAGTATTGCCGATGCTAAGTTTAAGCTTGGCGATATTATGTACGACTTTACCGTTACCGACACCAAGGGTGGAAAGTTTACCCTCTCCGAGGTGTTGAAGGAAAAAGAGCTTGTGGTGCTCAATTTCTGGTACACCACCTGCTCCTGGTGTCTTACCGAGTTTCCCGTAATGGACGAGGTTTACAAGGAATACAGCGACGACGTGGCTATAATCGCCCTCGACCCTCTTGATGGCGAGGACGCCGTAAAGAGCTTTGCTAACGATATGTCTCTCTCCTTCCCTCTGGCATCCTGTGCAGGCTCTTGGTCTACCGCCTTTGATATACAAGGCTATCCTACCTCTGTTTTCATCGACCGTTACGGCACAATATGTCTTATAGAGGCAGGTGCTATCACCAGCCGCAGACCATTTATTAACGTTTTTGACCACTTTACCAATCCCGAATACCAGCAAAAGCTTTTAAGCAGCGTTGGCGACCTTGTTACTAACGTTAAGCCCGATAAAACCATGGACTCCTCCGATGCTATCAGCGAGGCTATAAACAGCGGCGACATAAAGGTTACCTACAGACCCGAAACCGAGGATGAAAACGCAGAGTATATATGGCCCTTTATCATCACCGAAAAGGATGGCTACAAATGCGTTGCTTCCACCAACAAGGACATCGAAAGCTCTTACTGCATAATGTACGCTGATATAGAGCTTAAGGCAGGACAGGCTATCGGTTTTGATTACTTTGTTTCCACAGAAAGCCTTTGCGACGTGCTTGTTGTAATAGTTAACGACGAGGACATATATCAGATTTCCGGCGAGAAAACAGAGTGGGAGTCCTGCTATCCCTGGGTTGCCGACGAGGACGGCACCTACGAGCTTGCCCTTTGTTATCTGAAGGACGACGGTGATAACGCAGGCGAGGACACCGTTTACGTAAAGAATATGCGCGTTGTTAATAAGGAGGACATTGATATTGCTTCCTATATTCCCAGAGAAGCAGCTACCTCCAAGGACGGCTTTGAATACAGCTACGTAGACGTTGTTTTGAGCGAAAAGGACGGCTACTACCACGTAGGCACCGCTGACGGTCCTCTCCTTTTGGCAGACCTTATGGGGATTACCCTTTTTAACGAGGAAGAGTCTGTGTTTACCCTTGCACAAAACGGGGACATCACTGAAGGTGGACACAATTATTACGACGAAATAGTAGAATACTGCTCCTTTGCCTCCAATTCCTCTCTTAACGGCGTTTGCACGGTTAACGAGGAGCTTGCAAGTCTTCTTAAAAAGGTTGCAGAGATTGCGGGCTTTGAGGAAGACGAAAACGAATGGCTTAAGATTTGCAAATATTTTGACGTATACGGGAAAAATGCAACTCAGCTGGTTGACCCCATCCAAGGTCTTGCTCCCTTCTCCGCTCCTCCTGCGTATCTCGGCGTTTCCAATCCGGAAAACTATTTCTACTACGACAGAGCAATTATTCCCAGAGGATTGCTTAAGGAGTTTATACCTCAAAAATCCGGCGCATATCGCATAACCTCCCATAACGACAGCCGCGACGGCATTGATGCTTGGCTCTTTAACGAGAAGCGTGAGATCATATATACCTACGAGCATTGCGAAAGGATGTTCAGCGAGGAAGGCGAGTGCTCTATAGTTTACTATATGGAAGCAGGAGTACCCTACTACATTGACATCGCTTTCTGGGACGTATACCAGACCGGCTATATATACTTTGATATTGAATACATAGGCCCCTCTTACCAGTACTTCCGCACAGCATCTCCCGGTGTGTTTACCTACGACGACGGTCAAACCGGTAATGAAATGAACTATACCATCAGCGGCGGTATCACTCCCATACTGAAGGATGACGGTTATTATTACGAGGACCTTGGCAAGGATGAAAACGGAAATCAGCTTTACGGCAGCCTTATCTATGCCGATTTTAGCGGTATTACCTCTATATTCAGCTCTCCTATAGCTTCCGCCACCATCACCGACGCTGACGGAAACGTTAAGGAAATTAAAGGCCTTATTGAGCTTGGCGGCTTTAACTTTGAGCTTACCGAGAACGACGAGTTTGTTCTTGCTTACCTTAAAAACCGCGACTTTGACGTTGAGGAGACGGACAAATACCTAAAGGAATATTGGGGAGACACATACGACTCCTACGCCGAGATTTATCAGCTTAAGGACGTTTATGCCGGCAGATACCACGGCAAGGGTGAGGATTTGACCGAGGAGGCAAATTCCTATCTTGCAAAAATGATTAAGGACCCTGCCCACCCCGAAAGAGAGGGCTGTGTTCCCGTAGATAAAGAGCTTGCAGAGCTTCTTGGCAAGCTTATGGACAAATACACCTTTGAGGGCGTAGAGTACTCCTGGCTTAAGGTTTGCTACTACTACGACTATGTAGGAGCATAGTTTTAGAAAGGCTTTATCATATGAAAAATACACTTTTAAGATTGCTTGTTTTGCTTACGTGTCTGTGTGTCCTTACCGCTTGCGGCAGCAAGGATAGCACCAAAAACACCTCTAAAGAGGAGGAAAGCACTACTGCAGATTACTCGGTTACCGTTACCGATTACTTTGGCACCCCCCTTGGTTCGGGCGTAGTTGTGATTTTTATGAAGGACGGCAAGCAGGTAGCGATGCAGGTTGCTGACGATAAGGGCGTTGCCGTTAAGAACCTTGAAAAGGGCGAGTATACGGTTGAGCTTAAGTTTACCGACGCTAACGCCGAATACTCCTACGAGAAGGCTACTCTCAGTGCTGAGAAGACCTCTGCCACCGTTATGCTCCTTAACACCGTCAAGGGAGAGGGTGAGTCCCTTTACGCTCCCGAGGGCGAGACTACCGCTTACAACGTTAAAGAGGGCGGCACCGCCGTTACCTTAAAGAAGGGCAGAAACTATTTTACGTTTGTTCCACTTACTGCGGGAACCTATGAGTTCACCAGCTCCGACAAGGATTACGCTGTAGGTTACTATGGAATGCCCAGCTACGTGCAGGCACAGAGCGCTGCCGAGGTCGTTGATAACAGCTTTACCGTTTCTATTATAGAATCTATGATAGGTAAAGACAGCACAGGCACTACCGTTATAGTATTGGGCTTGGATGCAGATGCTGAAGGTGAATGCATTTTAAGCATTAAACGCATAGGCGACCCCGAGCACAGCATCTCTGACGAGCCCTGGACGATTTACAAGGCAAGCACTACCCCCGCCAAGTTCACTCTTGAGAGCGGCGTTAAGCTTAATAACTTTGACCTTACAGCTAAAACCGACGACTATACCTTGGTTTACAACGAGGACGACCAAAGCTACCACCTTGGAAGTAAGGATGGCAACAGAGTATACGTTTGGCTCGCTGAGGAGCCTGCATATATGGCAAGCTTCAAGACTATACTGGAATCCGTTGGTGTAAACAGATACTTTTTTGACGAGAAGGGCGAATTTGTTAAAAAGGAAAGCTACACAGACTGTCTCCTTAGCTACATCGACTGTGCCGACAGCGATAAGGGAGTATACCCCCTTACCAAGGATCTGGAATATATCATCAAGCAAAGCGGTGAACAGAACGGCTGGTGGAAAACGGACAGCCACGGTTTTATCTTCTATACCGATGACGAGCAACCCCTTCCAAACCTTAATTCTGATATAGCGTGGCTGTTTATGTGCTGCTACGCTGGATAATTGGTGACATTATGAAACATAAGTTTTTTATAAAAAAAGCTTTGGCTATGCTTCTTGTTTTAGCTTATTTGTTATCCGTTGCCGCCTGTGGCAGCAACGACAACGACACAGGCAGCGCAGAGCAAAGCGACGACGGAAAGGACTACGTTATCAAAGTCGTTTCCGACACGGGTGCAGTTTTAGAAAACGTAACGGTGTTTATTTACAGCGACAGTGCTCTTGCTGATCTCGTAGCCGTTGAGCATACCGACGGAGAAGGCGTGGCAAGCTTTGATTTGCCTGCCAAGGAGTCCTATACCGCAGTGCTTTCCGACGTGCCTGCAGGCTACGCCAAAGAGGAAAAGTATACCGTTACAGACAAAAACACAACCCTTGTGCTTACCACCGTTTTATCTGAAGACGCTGATAAGGTTTACAAAAACGGCGACGTTATGTACAACTTTAACCTTACGGATATAAACGGAAACACCTACAAGCTATCTGAGCTTATCAAAACCAAGAGGGCTGTTGTTCTTAATTTTTGGTTTATAGGATGCAATCCCTGCGCCTTGGAGTTCCCCTACCTTAACGAAGCTTACGAGCTTTATAAGGACAAGGTAGAGCTTATTGCTATCAATCCTACGGATGAAAACGTTAAAGATATACAGGACTACGTAAATGAAAAGGGTCTTACCATGCCTGTTGTAGCCGAGAAGCTTGATTGGCAAACCAGAATGGACGTAAGCGCTTATCCTACCACGGTCGTTATCGACCGTCACGGCAGAATATGTCTTGTGCACCAGGGCTCTATAACCGATACGGAGGAGTTTACAAAAATCTTTGCTTACTTCTCTGCTGAGGATTACGAGCAGACGGTACTTAACGGAATCGGCGAGATAGACTCTCCCGAGGATAGCAGCGATACCGACGGCAACCCCAAGGAGGTTGGCGGTGTTACCGAATTTGAAATGACCGTTGAACCGGGACAGACCGAATACTGCGACGTATACAAAATAAGCCATATGAACCTTACCGTTGATAATGCCGACGCCGCTATAATTTACAACGGCGAGGAATACTCTGCAGAAAACGGTATAGTAAGTCTGTTCGTTATAGCAGAGGACACCTTTACTCCTATAAAGCTTGGTGTAAAAAACAAGGGCGACAAAAAGCAAACGTTTAAGATTATGTTCAGCTACCCGCTGGGGTCTTCGGGTAATCCCCACACGTTAACCCTTGGAGAATTTGATACCAGGCTCGACGAAGGTAACGACCAGGGTGTGTTTTACAAATACGTTGCCGAAGCGGACGGTGCCCTTACCCTTGAATGCTTAAGCTCAACAGAAGGTGTTGAATACGATTACGTCCTTTACAACCTGGACAGCTATGCTCAGCGTAGTCTGAGTGCAGACGGTGAAGAAGGAAAAAACAGTATTTCCATCGACGCAAAGAAGGGACAGACCGTTACCGTAACCATCGGCACCGCCCCCGACAGCGCAGGCAGCTACCCTGCCGCCGACTTTACGTCCCTGGCATCCTTTGAAGAGGGCGAGATACAGGATACAAACAGCGGCGCTGAGTACACAGAATACAGCGTTACCGTTAAAGATGCAGAGGGTAAGGCTGTTGAAGGTGTAAAGGTAAAATTCACCGCAGACGGCGATACCCTTAGCGTCAGCACGGATGCAAACGGCGTAGCATCGGCAAGCCTTTCTGCCGATAGCTGTACGGTAAGCCTTGCAGGCGTAGAGGGATACACGGTCAAGGATGAAAAGATAACACTTACCCAAGAAACCAGTAGTCATATCTTTACAATTTACAAGCTGGCTACAGAGGAGCTGACGATTACCGTTAAAGACAAAGATGGCAAAGCCGTTAAGGACGTGCTGATTACCATAGGCGACAGCTTCAAGAAAACCGACGGCAAGGGACAGCTTAAGTTTGACCTGCCTGTAAGCAGTACGGAAACCATCGAATACACCGCAGTTATTTCTCTGCCCGAGGGATATAAAGCAGATAAAACCAGCTATACCTTTAAGGCCGGACTTAAAAAGCTTGATATAACCGTTGAGAAAAATAACGGCAGCGGCAGCTCTGCACAAAATCCAAGCTACAGCGTTACCGTAAAAAAAGCTGATGGCACCCCTGTGCCAAACGTTGCGGTAGTGTTTGAAAAGAACGGAACCTCGGCGGCAGTTAAAACCACAGACGCAAAGGGCGTTGCAACGGCATCCCTTGAAAAAGGCAATTACACCGCTAAGCTTGCCTTTGCTGACGGCGTTAATCTGAACTACGACAAATCCTCTGCTAAGCTGACAGCCAGCCTGAACAGCATAACCGTAACCGTAGCAGAGCCTGTTAGCAACGAGACAGCAGAGCTTTACGTCGGTGACGCTCACAGTCTTTCCTTAGGCGGCAACTACAGTAAGCTGAACATGGCAGAGGGAGAGGAGCTTGCATATTTCCTGTTTACTCCCGAAAAGTCGGGTACCTACAGCTTCACAACCTCATACAGCGGTACAAAAATAAGCTATCACGGTGCTAACACCAGTTATATTTTCGACCAGACCTCCTCTACCGATTATAAAAACAACCTGTTTACCCTCAACGTTAAAGAGGGTAACATTGGTGCCTCTTATATAATCGGCGTAAAGGGTGAGAGCGACTGTGTTATTATAGTAAAGCGTACAGGTAACGCCACACTGGGTATAGAGGATCTGCCATGGACCGTATACAAGCCTAAAAAAGCTCCGATTGCTTTCAGTCTGGGCGCAAGCAAGTTTACCGCAAGCTACTTTGATATTACTGCAAAAACCGATGACTATAAGCTGGTTTATAACTCTGCTGACGGGTACTATCACCTAGGAGATAAAAACGGGAAGGTTGTTTACGTTATGCTGGGTGAGGCCGCTCCATACGTATCCTTTGCCAAGCTTATTGAGACGACGGGACTTAAAAAGTATTTTTACGATGCCAATGGCAATTTCGTAAAAAAAGAGGACTATACCGAGTGTATGATAGACTATGTAAACAAGATGGATAAAGCTACGGGACTTTACCCCTTGACCGACGACCTTATGTATATCATCAAGGCAAACGGCGATTTTGCCTCATGGTGGGATAAGAGTTCCCCTGCTTACCTGTTTACCGATCTTGACGGCGTAAACACCGACATTGCTTGGATGTTTGCTCTTTGTACCGTTACGACAAATTAATTAAAACAGAGCTGTTTTGGGTCTAAAACACACCCAAAACAGCTCTTGTTTTGTCGTTTTGTTTAACTTTTTTCTTAAAATCTATTGCAAAACAGCAAAAAAAATGATAAACTGCTACAGAATGGATAACTGTGTAGAGCTTTGTAACTATACGAATTTCCAATCTTTAATTAAGGAGGATGTATATGCGTAAAACGATTACCGCGCTTTTGCTTTTACTGGTCTTGTGCCTTGCTTTGTGTGCTTGCGGCGGCAACGGAGACGGGTCTTCTAAGGATGCTGCTCCCTCTGCCGATGCTTCCGCAGAGGAAATCCTTGCTTCTGCCGAAGCTTCTGCCGACAGCTCCGTAGGTGACACTTCCGTTGACGACGGCAAGGTTGAGTACAGCGTTACCGTTACCGATGCTGAGGGCAAGGGTATGGCAGGCGTTATGGTTCAGCTTTGTCTGGATAGCTGCATGCCCGGCGTTACCGATGCAAACGGTGTTGCTAAGTTCAATCTTGAAGCTGCAGACTACAAGGTTTCCATTATGACTATGCCCGAGGGTTATACCTACGCCGTGGACGCTAACGAGTACCACTTTGAAGAAGGCTCCACTTCCCTTACCATAGCTCTTACTGCTGCTGAATAACCTTTGGTTACCTTTAATTGTCTTTTCATCACAACAAAATAAATATTTTCAAGGAGGAACCATGATGAAAAATTCCATGCGTAAATTTTCCGCACTTATGGCATTTGTTATGATTTTCAGCCTTTTTGCTGTTATCCCTGCAACTACCATCGGTGCAGCAGGCGAAGCTGTTACAGTTTCTTCCATCGCTATTGATGCAGAAAACACCGCTACTTCCGAAAGAAGCGGCAGCGGTACCGTTGACGTACTTATCGACGGCGACAAGGGCGACGGCGCCACATTGATCGGCACCGCTTTCTGTAGAACAGGTACAGGCAAAAACACCGTAGTTATCCTCACTCTGGGTGAAGCCGCTACCGTTACCGAGGTTATTGTATACGGCGTAGCTGATAACGGCTCCGCTAACTTTGCCGGCGTAACTGCAATCGGCGTTGAGCTTAGCTCCGACGGCACCACCTGGACTGCTGCTGAAGCAACTCTTGAAGGTTCTGTTACCGCAACCTCAGAAGGTTGCTATGCAGGCGACGTTACCGCTACCCTTGCAACCGCTGCAGAAGCTTCTTATGTACGTGTAACCCTTACCCAAAAGGCATATGGCGTTGGTTACAGCGAAATCGAAGTTATAGGCGAGGCTGAGCCCGTTCCCGGCACTGCTGAGTCCCCTATCACTCCCGACTTCTTTGAAATTCCCGGCTCCTTTGACACCGAATCTATCGTTGCAGGCGGCGAGCTTTACTACAACCTTTACCGTGTAGGCGGCTCCATCATCACCATCAACGATGCTGATGCTACCATCACCAACGGCGAAGACGTTATCACCGCTGTTGACGGCGTTCTTACTTACACCGTTCCCGCTTCTATGAGCCCTATGATGCCCACCACCCTCGTATTCGGCAACAACGGTACCGAGGACAAGGCTTTCACCGTTAACTTTGCATATCCCGTAGGCACCATGAGCAACCCCGAAGTTGTAGAAGAGCTTGGCTGGACCGATATCACTATCGCTGCAGACAACAGGGATGGCTATTACTACACCTGGACAGCTACCGAAGCAGGTAAAGTTTCCGCTTACCTTGCATCCGTAACAGAAGAAGCAGAAGCTGATATTATACTCAACAACCTTAACACCTACGCTCAGAGATCTCTCAGCGCTGACGGTGTTGAAGACGAGTTTGGCGATATGGTAGTTGAGATAGAAGTTAACGCAGGCGACGTTATCACTATCCAGGCAGTTGTACTTCCCGATGAAAACTGGCAGTATCCTACCACCGATACCGAGATTTCCTTTGTTGCAGGCTTTGAAGCTCCTGCCGGCACTGAAAACAATCCCATAATCCCCGATTATTTTGACATTCCCGGCTCCTTCGATACCACCGACATCGAAGCAGGCGCAACCGTTTACTATCAGTTGTTCGGCGTTGCAGGTACTATTCTCACCATCGAAGACGCTAACGTTACCGTTAGCGTTGGTGAAGAAACCTTTACAGCAGTTGACGGCGTTGTTACCTTTGTAGTTCCCGCTTCCGCTAATCCCAGAATGCCCGTTGTTCTTGCTATAACCAACGGCGCTGACGAGGCTAAGTCCTTTACCGTAAGCTTTGACCTTCCCGAAGGCACTATGGGCAACCCCGAAGTTCTTGAAGACCTTGCTGACCTTGAAGCAAGCCTTGAAGAGGGCGACAACGACGGTTATTTCTATGAGTGGACCGCTACCGAAGACGGCGTTCTTAACGCTAAGATCGAATCCACCACCGAAGGCACCGAAGCTGACGTAACCCTTTCCAACAACAACACCTACGTTGTTAAGAACGGCTCCGACGCTGACGAAGACGGCGTTATCTCCATTGAAGTTTCCGAAGGCGACGTTATCTCCATTCAGGTAGGCGTGCTTCCCGACGAAAACTGGAACATTCCTGCTTCTGACGTTAAAGTAAGCCTTTCCTTCGACGGCAGCAACGAAGAGCCTTCTGAGGAACCCTCCGAAGAACCCTCTGAAGACGTTTCCATCGAAAGCTCTGAGGCTTCCGTAGAAACCTCTGAAGAATCCGCTCCCGTAACCGACGACAATACCACCGACACAGGCGATGCAGGTTTTGCAGTATTTGCTCTCCTCTCCGTTATCTCTCTTGCAGGCGTTGTTGTAGTTAAGAAGACTAAGTAATCCAAGCTGACTTAAAAAGCTCCTTGCGGTGATACCGCAAGGAGCTTTTTGTTACGCATTATTCGTTACTCATTATTTTTGATTAAGTATCTCCTCTACACTTTCCTTAAGATCCTCGTACTCAAGGGAGGAGTAATATATTTTGCTTATCGTGCCGTCGGATTTAAGTATTACCGTGTAGGGATAGGTTCCCCTACCGCCAAGGGTGGAATAGTAACCCTCGGTATTGTCAACCGTGTAATCCTTTGCAAATATTATGTTAGTATTACCGTAATACTTGCCAACGTACTCCGGTGCAGGGGAGAACGCCATAGCCGTGTGAATGGCAACAACCCTTACCGTATCGGAGTATTCCGTTGCTATTTGATCAAAATATGGAAGCTCCTTTACGCAGGGGGTACACCAGGTTCCCCAAAAGTTTATTATAGTAATCTTACCCGTTTTCGTGGGATCAATTTTTTCACTTGAAAGGCCGTTTTCGTCGAAAACCTCCAGCTCATAGCCGTAGCACATATTGCCTTCGTTAACGCCGTATTCCACCTTTGCGTCAGGCTTGTTCCAATAATAGGCAACGGCACCTGCCAGGATGGATACCGTCAAGGCGAAAACCGCTGTTTTTACAGCAAGCCTCTTTACGTCTGTCTTTTGTTTTTGCCCGGTAGCCGGTATTTCGTTTGAATGTAGCTTAAATACATTCCCCTTCCAGCTTATTGCCTTTGTGGGGCAAAGACCTACGCACTCACCGCAATTGATACATTCCACGTCTCCAACACGCTTAATATCCATTTTACAATTGCTTACACAAAGCCCGCAGTCAACGCATTTATCGCTGTCAAGCTTTATGCCGAATATGGAAAAACGGTTGAATAAACCGTAAAGCAAGCCCAAAGGGCAGAAAAAGCGGCAAAACAGACGGAACACAAACACAGAACCTACGATAAAGCTTATAAGCAACATAAACTTCCACGTAAATATAGGGCCAAGCATAGAAAAATAGCTATCGTTTACCTTGTTGGCAAGGAGTCCTATACCGCCCTCCAGTGTACCGGAGGGGCATATGTATTTGCAGAAGGCAGGCAAGGGAACGTCACGCAGGGCGTAGGCTATAGGAATAACGAAAACAAAAATAACAAGTATAGGGTACTTTAGATAGGACAGAAAACGGGTTGCCCTGCTTTTTCTGAGCTTGGGGGTTTTTATCTTGTAAAAAAGCTCCTGTATCAAGCCGAAGGGACAGGCAAAGCCGCATATCAGTCTGCCGAAAAGCACACCGAACAGGACAAGAATACCGCCCATATAAAACATTGTGCTTTTATCGGAGCTGATTGCGCTTTGGAGAGAGCCCAGAGGGCAGGCACCCACCGCACCCGGGCAGGAATAGCAGTTAAGACCCGGTACACAAAGGTTTTTGCTGTTACCCTTATAGATGTTGCCGCTTGCAAAGCCTTTAAGGTTAGCGTTATAAAGCAAGGCAAAGTAAAGCTGTATAATCTTACGGCGTGTTGGGACAAATCTTTTTAATGCTTCTTTTATCTTAGCCATAATATCACCCCAGTCCCACGCATTCCGTACAAATATTTATTGCCTTGGCAAGCACGTCTGCCATACCGCCTGTGCAAACGCCTACAACAACGAGAAGCAAGCCCAAAGCAACAAGGACAAGCTTTGTGTATAAAAGCGCTTTCCGGTTTGTTTTAAGCTTGTTAATGCCGCTTCTTTTCCCGGGTAACTTTTCGTTTGCGGTGGGTATAACAAAATGGCAAACACCGCCTATAACAACAAAAGCCAGCCAGGTATAGAAAACAAAGGCAAATTTCGAAAACGCCGTCTCGACGGCAGAACGGGTATACTCCCCCTCTCCGCCCTTATATATACCAAGGCAAGCTACAATTAAACATATACCCAGTGCCACCGTCAATAACGCAGTGGCTATATTTATGCTTTTTTTCAAGACCAAAGCGTGCTTTTTATCCATCTCAATACCTCTCCTGTTAATATAATTAATTTTAACACAAAAAAACCAAAAAGTAAAGTACATTATTATTATATATCTTGTAAAAAGACTTGCCTTTTGACAGAAAATGTAGTATGATATAGTGTATATTGCTATAACTATGTGTACAAAAAAGCAGAAAGGCATTAGAGCTATGAGCAAAAAAAGTTTACTTAGGTTTCTGAAGGGAGCAGTAGTGGTAGTCATTGCCGCCGTTTTGGTTTTCGGCTGCTTGATTTCTGCCCCAATTAACTCCGACAACGCAAGGTACGGCGCTTCGTTTATCGAGCTGCTTGACGGTGTTGGAGGAAACTATACCGAATACCTTAACAGCGACGTTGTTTATAAGCTCCCCCAGGGGGTTAGCGAGGACGCTGAGATTTCGGTTATAGTTACCGTTGACACAAAGGATATTTTGTCCACTTATAACGATAGCGACAAAAGTCTTAGTCTTGGTCAGTTTTCCACGGGCAGCTACGCCAAGAAGCTGAGCAAGGAAATACAAAGCAAGAAGGATAGCGTTCTTAAAGCGCTCGACGATAAGGGCGTTAAGTATTCCTTGGGCGAGGATTACGATACTTTGCTGTCCGGATTTGAGGTTTTGATTGCCGCAAAGGACTATACCAGACTTTGCAGTACCCTTAAAAAGGGCTACAGAGCCATTGTTGGTGAGGTTTATAAGGCTTGTGACACTACGGTAGTTGAAAATGACGTTAACGTGTACGACACGGGTATCTTTGACAGCTCCTCTGCAGGCTACGACGGCAGCGGCATGGTTGTTGCCGTTCTTGATACGGGTCTTGACTCCAAGCACACTGCTTTTTCTACGGAAAACTTTTCATCAAGCAAACTGGGGCTTACCTACGAGGAGGTTGCTTCTCTTATTTCAAAGACCACTGCATCCAAGCTGTTTGACGGCCTTACCGTTGACGACGTATACGTAAACGAAAAGGTTCCATTCGGATTTGACTACGCCGACAGCGACCCCGATATGTACTCCACCCATAACGAGCACGGTACCCACGTATCCGGCGTTATCACAGGCAAGGACGACACCATCACAGGCGTTGCTCCCAACGCACAGCTTGTGGCAATGAAGATATTCTCCGACGTTGTGGATACCGCACGCTCCTCCTGGATTCTTTCCGCTCTTGAGGACTGTGTGGTTCTTGGTGTTGACGTTATTAATATGTCCCTTGGTACTGCTTGCGGCTTCAGCCGTGAAAGCGACGAGGAGGTTCTTAACGGTGTTTATGACAGGATACGGGATGCAGGCATAAGCGTTATTGCTGCCGCCTCTAACAGCTACAGCTCTGCTTACGGCTCTGAGGCAAACGGTAACCTTGGTCTTACCTCCAACCCCGACACCGGTACCGTTGGCTCTCCCTCCACCTATGAGGGCGTTATGTCCGTTGCATCCATCAAGGGTACCGAAACGCCTTATATCAAGTTTAACGATAAGATAATTTACTTTGACGACTCCAACAACGGCGCTAACGACCCTAACGATTTCTTCAAGACTCTTCTTGGTGACAAGGAGGCCATTGATATCGAGTTTGTTACCGTGCCCGGCGTGGGCAGAAGTGCAGACTACGCAGGTCTTGACGTTAAGGACAAGATCGCTCTTGTACGCCGCGGTGATAACACCTTTGAAGAAAAGGCGTTTATAGCACAGGCTCAAGGCGCCGCCGGTATTATCATATACAACAACGTGTCCGGTGATATCAAGATGAACGTGGGAGACGCAAAGCTTGCCTCCTGCTCCATCTCTCAAGATGACGGCGAGATTCTGGCTGCGGCTAAAAGCGGCACCCTTACCCTTGCAGTCGCTCAAAAATCCGGCCCCTTTATTGATGACTTCTCCTCCTGGGGTCCTACTCCCAGCCTTGGTATCAAGCCTGAGATAACCGCCCACGGCGGTAACATCCTTTCTGCTATAACCGGCGGCGGCTACGACAGACTTTCCGGTACCTCTATGGCGTGCCCCAACCTTGCAGGCGTGGTTATTCTTCTCCGTCAGTACGTGGTAGAAAACTTCCCCGACATAGCAAAAGACAACGTTAAGGTATCTGCAATGGTAAACCGCCTGCTTATGTCTACCGCAGATATTGCTCTTAACACCAACGGCCTTCCTTACGCTGTAAGAAAACAGGGGGCAGGTCTTGCAAATCTTACAAGCTCCCTTAAAACGCCTGCATATATTTTAACCTACGATAAAGACGGCAAGGCTATGGACAAAACCAAGCTGGAGCTTGGGGATGACCCCTCTAAGACAGGCGTTTATACTATGAGCTTTACCGTGACGAATATAGGCTCCGCTTCTCTCTCCTATGAGATTGGCTCTTTCGTTATGACCGAGGGCGTGAGCGAAATAAAGACTAATTCCGGTAAGACCACCGTTACCGAGGAGGCTTATCTTCTGAACGGTGCCGCTATCTCCGTAGGAGACGTAAAGGGCGGTACACTCAGCGGTAAAACCGTTACAGTCAACGCAGGCGAAAGTGCATCCGTTACCGTTACGATCACCCTCTCCGACGACGACAAGGCGTACCTTGACAGCTCCTTTGAAAACGGTATGTACGTTGAAGGCTTTATCACCCTTACAGCCAAGGACGGCACGGATATAGACCTTAACGTACCTTACCTTGCTTTTTACGGCGATTGGACTGCCGCACCTATGTTTGACCTTGACTACTACGCAACCAACGCTGACGAGCTGGACGATGCTATAGCGCCTGAGGACAAGACTATGGCAGACGCTTACGCTACCCGTCCTATAGGCGGTATCTACGACGATTACGTTAGCTTCCTTGGCTCCTATTACTTTATGCAAAACCCCGATGATATAGTTATTTCTGCCAACAGAAACTATATAGCCTTATCCAATCAGGAGGGGGCTATACATTCCCTGCGTTTCGTTTGGGCAGGTCTTTTGAGAAACGCCGCCAAAATCGTGGTTACAATTACGGACGATACCACGGGCGAGGTTATATTTGAATGCGTGGACGACGACGTTAGAAAGTCCTACGGTGACGGCGGTACGCCCTACCCTGCCAACGTGGAGATCGAGTTTGATACCACCGAGCATAACCTTAAGAACAACACGAAGTACACCGTTAAGCTTACGGGTTATATGGACTACGGCGACGGCGCCCTGACCACAAACAAAAACAATACCTTTGAGTTTCCTCTTACCGTTGACTTTGAGGCTCCTACGATTACAGGTACCGAGTTCTTTTATGAGTATGACAACACGGCTAAGAAAAACAAGCTTTACGCTACAGTTGCAATCTATGATAACCATTATGCAATGGCTTCCCAGCTTGGCTACGTTATAAACGAAACCGACGCAGACGGCAACGTTGCTCCCGAGCTTAAGGCTTTCAGCAACTATCTTACCCCCGTGTACTCCACAAAGGCTAACACTACAACCTACGTTACCTACGAGCTTACCGATTATATCTACAAAATAAAGGAAAAGGCTATTAACAGAAACACCTTTGTGCTTACCTGTTACGACTACGCCCTTAACTACGCTTCCTACGAGATAGGTCTTCCTGACGATTACGTTGACTTCTATTTCGACGGTCTTGACGAGGGGCTTACCCTCAGTCCTAACGAGGTTTACACTCTTGAGCCTTTGGTTTACCCCGATACAGAATGGTCTGAGCTGCTTGACTACGACTCCTCCAGTGTAAAAACCGTAAGAACAGTTAACAACAAATTGGTAGCAGTTGCCCCGGGTGTGGCTACCGTAAGAGCAAGAGACCCCGAATCAGGCAAAAGCGTTACCTTTAAGGTTAAGGTGCTTGCCGAGGACGATGAAGGCTACGTAAGATACGATAAGCCTGTGGCTGACGTGTTCAGTCTTGACGGCTACAAAACTCTTAAAGCCTACTATATGGTGGACAACGACGACAAGCTAATTGGCGATACCGGAGACGAGAGATATTTTGGCAAGAACTTCAGTCTTGAAATGTACCCCTCCGAATCCGTTGCTCTTAACTACACCCTTGACGCCTACTTCCCCAACGATACCAAGGTTGTTTTTGAAACGGGTAACAGCTCTATCGTTACGGTAAACGAGGGCGGCGTGGTTACTGCCGTTGCGGAAGGCTTCTCCTCCATAACCGTTAAGGTGATGATGGACGGTAAAAGCACCTTCTACTCCCAGACCGTTAACGTGGAGGTTAAGGACCCATACGTTAACAACGGCGGTCAGCTTACCCATTACTACGGCAACGGCGGCGTGGTAAACGTGCCCGCTAACCTCTCCCTTAAGGAGATCGGCCCCTTTGCTTTCTCTAACTTTGAGTATATTATGAAAACTCCGGAGGAGCTGGAGATTGACGACAGAGAAACCTCTAAGATGTGGTATATCGGCGACAATACCATTACCAAGGTCGTGCTTCCCGAGGGCATTAAAAAGATAAGTAACTATGCCTTTGCAAGTCTTACCGCCTTGGAGGAGATAGTCCTTCCCTCTACTCTTGAAGCTATTGAATACGGTGCGTTTTACGGCTGTACCTCTCTTAAAAAGGTAAGCTTCAGCGGAGAAAACAACCTCAAGATTATAAACCAAAACGCCTTTGAAAACTGTAACCTTGAAGGCACGCTTAAGCTTCCTTCCATCTGCGTGGTTTCCGATTACGCCTTTGCAGGCAACCAGAAGCTTAAGGGTGTGGAGCTTGCCGATACTCTTATCTCCGTAGGTCAATACGCCTTTGCAGGCTGTAAAAAGCTGGAAAAGATTACCGTAAAGGCTGACAAGGTTAAGTACGGTGCTTACGCCTTTACCGATTGCGAAGCACTTACAGAGTTTTACGTTAACGCCGCCCTTATTCCTGCAGGTATGTTCTATGAATGTGAAAAACTGGAAAAAGTTACCGTTGGCAAGGATGTAAACTGGATTGGCGAGTTTGCTTTCAGAGATACCAAGCTGTCCTCCTTCGACATCGAAAAGGGCAATAAGGCATACAAGGTACAAAACGCTAACCATATACTTTCTGCAGACGGCAAGACTCTGATAGCCGTTGCGGCTACCCTTAAGGGCGAATTCAACGCTGACACCATAGGCGGCACAAAGATTACCGCTGTGGGTAACGGTGCATTCTCCCATAACACCCGCATCAGCTCTGTAACACTTAAAGACGTAACCGTTATTGATAACTACGGCTTTTCCTCCTCTGACAGTCTTGAAAGCGTTACTTTGGGCAAGCTTACAAGGATAGGTGAATACGCCTTCTTCGAGTCGCCCATAAAAGAGCTTCCCGACTTCGGCAAGGACACCGAGGTTGGTAGATACGCCTTCGCTAACACTGCCGTAACCGAGATTAGGGTACCCGACGGTATGAACGTTGCCGAGGGTGTGTTCAGCGAAAACTTCCACCTTGTAAGCGTTACCGTGGGTGACAACGTTACCCTTGGAAAATACGCCTTTAACGTAAGCAAGGACTACGCTTTCAGAGTGGCAAGCTACTATGACGAGCTGGACAGAAAGCTGTTTTACTATGAGTTTGGCACTCCCCTTACCGAGCTTACTATAGGCAAAAACTGCGTTATAGGCGAAAACGCCTTTTGTAACGCCGCCAGCCTTGAAAGCATTACCCTCGGAGATGGTGCAAAGATAGGCTATATGGCATTCTACAACAATGCAAGTCTTAAGAATATAGACCTTTCAGGTGCTTTAGAGATAGGTGATTACGCCTTCTCCGGTGACGTTTACTACGTTTGCTACGACGATGCTATGAACAATGCCGCGGCAGACAAGGACGGACATTACATTTACACCTATCATTCTCCTTTGTTTGAAACTCTCGATTTAAGCAGCTCTGCCACCGTAGGCGAAAACGCCTTCTCCTATTGCAGAAGCCTTAAGGAGCTTATTCTTAACGAAGGGATTACAGAGATAGCAGACTACGCCTTTGCAGGCTGTATCTCCCTGGAAAAGGCTAACCTTGACAAGGTAGTAAATATCGGCAACAACGCTTTTGCCGAAACAAACTTTGCTGTCCTTGACCTTTCCTCTGCGGAAAAGATAGGCGACTACGCCTTTGTTTACGACTATGCACTGGAAAAGCTTGTCCTTAACGAAAAGGGCTGCGATATAGGTGAGGGTGCCTTCTCCTACTGTGAAAAGCTTACGGAAACCGAAAATCTCGGCAAGGTAAAGAGCCTTGATAAATACGCCTTTGCGTATACAGCGCTTACAGAGCTTGACCTTAGCGCTGCGGTTTCTGTCGGCGACCACGCCTTTATGAAGGAGGAGCTTACTCCCGTTAAGCTCACCCTTGGTGATGCACTTACATTCGTTGGGGATAATCCCTTTGCTATGTGCGACGTAGAGCCTTTCTGTAAGACCGAAAAAACCGAGTTTAACGGTGCGGACTTTGAAACCAAGCTTTACACCTACGATATAAGCGACACTGTTAAGGTTATCGACGGCTCCCTTTACTGCAAGATAGATACGGGTCTTGTGCTTTGCACCTACGCCCATAAGGATGACACGGTTAAGGTTGCTGACGGCACGGTAAGAATCGCATCCTTTGCCTTTGCAAGCAGTGATGCGGTAACCGTTTACCTCCCTGCTACAGTAAAGGCTATCGGTCACAAGGCGTTCTTTGGCTGTGATATGCTTGACACCGTTGTGTTTGCAAGCTACACCTCCCCCATACTTGAGGAGGAGTTTGACCCCACTTACTATGAGTGCTTTGAAAACTTCCCCGGTACCGGCGAGCTTGGTTCTTACACAGACTACTACGGCAACGAGGTTACCATAGAAGGTATGGGGCTTGTTCCCTACTATATGTGGAACGTGGCAGACGGTCTTTATTTCAGCGTTTATTACGGTGCAAACTTTATAGACTACGTAGGCTACGTTGAGGATAAAATAACGATGGTTAAGCCTGTAAACGGTGACGGCTACGACTCTTTCATTATGAACCAATACTTTAACCTCTCTATCGAGGGTGCGGCTGCGGCTGACGACGTAACTCTTGCAGCGATAGAGGCAATCAAAGCAATACCCAAGCAGGTTGCCTACGAGGACAAGGCTTACGTTGAAGCGGCAAGAGCGGCTTATAACAAGATAGCCACCACCGTTCAGCAGTCTCTGGTTACCAACTACCCCGACCTTATAGCAGCGGAGCAGCGTATAACCGCTCTTACCCCCGGAGGTGACGAAAGTACCGACAGCGAGGGTGAGGAAAACAACGAAGCAAGCACCAAAAAGAACGATTTTGTTTGGTGGATTGTACTGGGTTCTCTTGTTGGTCTGGGTGCGGTAATCGGCATTGCCGATGCTATTGTTTCCCGAAAAAAAGCCAAGAAGAAAACGGAAGCGGAAGAAACACCGAGCACCGAGCCTGACACTGACTCTGCCGAGGAAACAGCCAAGGAAAGCACCGAGGCTGTTACCGAGGAAACGGAGACCGGCGATGACGAATAGACGCCAAAACTCTTTTGAAAGAAGGGTACTTTATGAAACTAAAACTTAAAAGGCTGTTTACAGCTTTGATATTACCTGCCGCAATATTGCTTGCGGCAGGCTGTGGGAGCGACCCCACACCCTACGAGGTAAACGATAAGGAAGGCTACAGCGTAAGCGTTAAGTACGATGCAAACGGCGGCTACTTTGATACCAACACCTCTGTTATAACGGACTCCTTTAACATATCAGATATGAAAAAGAATGCCGACGGTACGGTCAGCATTGCTCTGCTGGCTCCCGATGACACCAGGAGAGGCTCCAGCAACAGCTTTACTCCCAGCAACGGCGGTCATTTTCTTGCAGGCTTTTATTCAGAGCGTAGCGAAACTAAGGATGCCGAGGGCAAAACCGTTTACAGCTACTCGGGCCTTTGGGACTTTGACAAGGACACCCTGAAGGTTGACGCAAGCAAAAGCTACAGCGCAACCGAGCCTGTTATGACCCTTTACGCCGCCTGGATACCTATGTTTAAGGTGGACTTTTACAGCCTTGACGACGGTGCCCTTATTGATAGCATCACCTTTAACCCCACGGAAAAGGAGGCTATTGTTCTTCCTCAGTGGGACAAGGAAAGCGGCTGTATCAATATGAACGATTTTCCCAAAAGGACAGGCTATACCTTCGACAGCGCCTTCACCGACAAGGAAGGCGAGAGCAAGGTGGAGGGTGAAAAGCTGACCCATACCGGCAAGATAAACACCGAAAACGGTACCGCCGATAATACCGCCATGAACGTGTACGTATCCTGGCAAAAGGGTGATATTTACCACATTTATACCGCAAAGCAGTTTGCAAGCAACTACAAAGCAGGCGGTACCTATATTATCCACGAGGACCTGGATTTTACTGACGTTATTTGGCCCTCTGCCCTGACAACGGGTAGCTTCAGCGGCAGGATCGAGGGGAACGGTCACGTATTTAAGAACATAAGCGTAACACAAAACGACATCGGCAAAACAAGCTTTGGTTTGTTTGGTCAGCTTGCTGAAGAAGCTGTCGTTGACAGCCTTACCTTTGAAAATGCAAAGCTTACCATCAAAAAAGGCATAAGGACAGCGGGTAGCAGCTACGGCTTCTTTGCAGGTCTTATATCCGAAAAGGCAGAGCTTAAGGGCATCAGCTTTAAGAACAGCCTTTTGGAGATAGACTCTGACTGTTACTTTGCCACCGACGACTACGCTCTGGGCATTATCTGCGGTACGGGTAACACCGATATCCCCGAGGACGGCATAGGCTGTGAGGTAGTTGGCAACAACACAGACAGACTTACGGTTACCGTTACCGACGGAACTGTTGAAGTTAAAGTAAACGAATAAATAAACACTATAAAAGGAGAAAGTTTTATGAAAAAATTTCTTGCGCTTTTCCTGTGCCTTGTTATGTGCATAGGCATCACAGCTTCCTTTGCAGGCTGTTCCGACAACGGCGGCGGTGCAAAAGCTGACGCTTTGGTTATTATGACTGACCAGCTTGACGGTCTTTTTAACCCCTTTTTCTCCACCTCCGCCGCAGACGGCACCATCGTTAGCATGACTCAGATTGGTATGCTTGCCTCTGATTACGTAAACGGTGAGGTTACCGTTGCTTACGGCGACAAGGAACCCGTTGTGGTTAAGGACTATGACGTTGTAGAAAACGAAGACGGTACCATTTCCTACACCTTCGTTCTTAAAAACGGTATTAAGTTCTCCGACGGTCACCCCCTTACTATGGAGGACGTTCTGTTTAACTACTACGTTTACCTCGACCCTGTTTACACAGGCTCCTCTACCCTCTATTCTACCAAGATAGTTGGCCTTAACGAATACAGAACTCAAACCGCAAACTCCTCTACAGGCAGCGGTGACGAGCTTATAAACTCTCAGGCTAACGCTATGGCAGAGGCAAGAAGAAACGAGCTTCTTAACCTTTATCTCTCCAAGCGTAAGGCTTCCTCTACCAGCGAGGTTACCTACGAGGAAATGAAGGCGGCTATTAACGCTCACTCCGTAAGCTCCGGCTACCAGAACGCTATTTCCAACACCCCTGACAAGGTTAGCTCTGCTGACCTGCTTGCCGACTACGAAAAGGCGCTTAGTCTCTTTAAGGAAGAGCTTGAGTCTGACTATCTCAGCGCCCAGGAATCCTATACGGACAAGCCCTATACCGACTACGAGCAGTTTAAGGACGAAATCTTCTGCTTTATGTACTCCGAAGGCTTTGTTGCCGTTAAGTACGCCGAGGGCGCAGACGGCAAAATAGACCGTACGAAGATTGAAACCCTTACTCCCAACTATTCCAACGTTACCACCAAGGAACAGGCTATTGAATACGTTTATACCAGTAAAATTCAGTCTGCTCTTGACGAGGTTCTTCTTTACTGGGCAACCGCAGGCGAGCTTCTTGGCGAATACGCCGCTAAGGCAAAGGAAGTTATACTCCACAAAAATTCTGACGGCGGTGCCCTTTCCATTCCCAGCATCTCCGGTATAGCTTCTCTCGGTCACACCGAGCTTGCAGGTACTAAGATAAGTGTAAACGGCAAGGACTACACCGTTGCTTCCGCCCATAACGAGGACGGTACCGTTACCAACGCCGAGGAATACGACGTTCTTCGCATTACCATCGAAGAGGTTGACCCCAAGGCTATCTGGAACTTTGCTATCCCCGTTGCTCCCCAGCACTATTACGGTGAAGGCAGCGAGGTTGGCGTTGATATAAAGAACAACAAGTTTGGCGTTGAGTTTGCAAGCTTTGAGTTTATGACCGACACCCTTCAGTCCACCAGAAATATTAAACTCCCCATGGGTGCAGGTGCATACAAGGTTACTGACAGAGCGAACAGCGACACCCCCAGCCAGAGCGACTTTTACGCTGACAACATCGTATACTTCAAGGCTAACAACAACTTCTCCACCGTTGGCGAAGGTATTGAAAACGCTAAGATAGAAAAGGTACGTTACCAGATAGTAAGCTCCAACAACGCTATCGCTGCTCTTGAAAGCGGCAAGGTTCACTATATCTCCCCCTCCCTTACCGCTGATAACTACGAAAAACTTGAAAAGCTTTCCTCCAAGGGTATGGTTACCCTTACGGGCGACCAGCTTGGTTACGGTTACATCGGCATTAACGCCGCAAAGATTAACGATATTAACCTCCGCAAGGCTATTATGAGCGCAATGAACACTGCTCTTGCCCTGGACTACTACCGTGTTGGTACCGCTTCTCAGATTTACTGGCCTATGTCCAAGGTAAGCTGGGCTTATCCTAAGGGCTCTGCCGCAAATGATAACGGCAAGGGCTATCCTCAGCTTGGTACCTGGAGCAACGATATCGCAAAGAATAACATCACAAACTTTATGCAGCAGGCAGGCGTTAGCGCAGGCGACTCCAAGCTTAAGGTTACCTTCACCATAGCAGGCTCCAGCCTTCAGGACCACCCCACCTACAAGGTATTCAGAGATGCGGCTGAGCTTCTTAACAGCCTTGGTTGGGACGTTGAGGTTGTATGTGATACTCAGGCTCTTACTAAGATAAACACAGGCTCTCTTGCAGTTTGGGCCGCTGCCTGGTCCTCTGCCCTTGACCCCGACCTTTATCAGGTTTACCACAAGGATTCTACCGCAACCAGCACCCTTGCCTGGGGCTACAACTACCTTAAGAACAGCGGTACCGCTGAAGAAAACAAGATTCTTATCGACCTTAGCAAGCTTATAGACGACGCTCGCTCCACCAACGATCAGAACACCCGTTCCGCTCTTTATAAGGATGCTATGGGGCTTATACTTGACCTTGCTATTGAGCTTCCCGTTTACCAGAGAAGCGTTCTGTACGCTTACAACTCCAAGGTTATTACCAATATGCCTGCAGAGGCTGATATTAACCCCTACTCTTCCCCTCTTGACAAAATCTGGGAGATTGAATTTGTTTCCTAACGGAGTGATTTTATGTTAAAGTATATCCTTAAAAGATTAGCTTATTGCGTGCTTATCCTTTTGGGTGTGTCCCTTATCATATACTTTCTTATAAGACTTATGCCTGTTGACTTTATACAGAGCAAGATAGACGCTATAAACCAGGGCGGCGCTACCGTCAGCGAGGAAACCGTAAACGCTATGTACGAAATGTACGGCTTGGGTGATAACAGCTTTTCCGGTATTATGGGCGGCTATATCAATTGGCTTGGTGCCCTGGCGGGCTTTGACCTTGGTACCAGCTTTGTTTACGGTATACCCGTTGTAGACGTTATTCTCGAGCATATGGGTATCTCCTTCATCATAGCTCTGATTGCTACGGTGTTTGAGTTTTTGATAGCTATACCTCTGGGCATAACCGCTGCTACTCACCAGTATAAGCTTCGTGACTACGTAGTTACGGTGCTGGTTATGATAGGTATTTCTCTGCCCTCCTTCTTCTTCGGCCAGATGCTTAAAAACACTTTGGCATTGAAGCTTGGGTGGTTCCCCGCCTCGGGGCTTGTAGATGCTACCTCGGATTACAATTTCTGGGGACTTATGGGACAGTACGTTTCCCATATGTTCATCCCCATTCTGACCATTGTTATCCTTAGCATCGGTGCAAGAATGAGAATGACCAGAACCAATATGCTGGAGGTTATGAACTCCGACTACATACGCACTGCCCGTGCAAAAGGTCTTAAGGAAAGCAAGGTTATCAACAAGCACGCTTTCCGCAACACCCTTATCCCCTTGGTAACCAGCCTTGCGGGACTGTTGCCCTCTTTGTTCTCCGGCGCTATTATTACCGAGCAGGTCTTTGACCTGCCCGGTATAGGTAACATAGCTCTCGATGCTATGAACCGCGGCGACATTCCCTTTATAATGGGCTACAATATGTTCCTGGCTCTGCTCAGCGTATTAGGCGTGCTTCTTGCAGACCTTATGTACGCTGTGGTTGACCCGAGAGTAAAACTTGAGTGAGGAGGCGGCTTATGGACGAGCTAAACAAAAACAACGTAGGCAATACGGAAGATACCGAAGCGCCTCTTGATAAAAATATCAGACTTTTGTCCCCTACCCGTATGGTGGTAAGAAGGTTTTTCCGTTCCAAGCTTAGCATTATCGGCTTGATAATGGTTGTAGGTCTGTTTCTTTTCAGCTTTGTAGGCCCCCTTATCTACACAGAATGGGGCGAAACGGAGCTTGACAGAAGCGGTACCGTTGAGTACGCCTTCGCTGAAACCACCTACACGGTGAACGGCGAGGAGTATACGGTAAGGCAGACTATCGAAACAAAGCTTACCGATAACTTCCTTGCTCCCCCCTCTGACAAGCACATTTTAGGTACCGACGACCAAGGCTACGATATTTTTGTACGCCTTATGTACGGCGGCAGAATTTCCCTAACCGTTAGCTTTTTGGCGGTGTTTGTTATAACTCTGTTCGGCACGGTGCTTGGCGGTATTGCAGGCTATTTTGGCGGTTTTATCGACAACCTTATAATGCGTATTTGCGACGTGCTTATATGCTTGCCGGGTATACCTATTCTGCTGATTATCAGCACCATACTTACCGCATCGGATATTGATGCAAAATACCGCATTTACCTTTTGATGATTTACCTTACACTGTTCTCCTGGCCGGGCACGGCAAGGCTTGTAAGGGGGCAGATACTGTCCCTGCGTGAGCAGGAGTATATGGTTGCCGCAGAGGCAATGGGGTACTCCACCTCCCGTAAGATTTTCAAGCATTTGGTACCCAACGTTATGCCCCAGCTTATAGTGCAGATGAGCCTTAGTCTTGGCAGTATGATACTTTACGAGGCTACACTGTCCTACCTTGGTCTGGGTGTACAGGCCCCCTATGCCGCATGGGGTACCATGATAAACATTATTTCCACCAACAACGACATATTGCAAAACCATCTTAACGTCTGGGTGCCTGCAGGCATCTGCATAGTTATTGCCGTTTTAGGTCTTAACTTTGTAGGCGATGGTCTGCGTGATGCCCTCGACCCGAAGGCAAGGAGGTAAGGTATGAAGGACAACAAACAAAGTACAAAAGCCTCTGCCAAGGGTTACCTTACGGGGAAAGAGATACGCGCCATCGCTAAGGCAAACAAGGCGGAAATAAAAAGGCTGGAAAAATACAAAAACCGCAAGGCAAAGGTAGAGGAATTTACCACCCAAATGAATAACCCCGACAATATACTTGAAATCGAAAACCTTAACACCTACTTCTTTACTGAGCAGGGTGTGGTTAAAGCGGTAAACGGCGTAAGCTTTGACGTACCCAAAAACGCCACCGTTGGTATCGTGGGCGAGTCGGGCTGCGGTAAATCTGTTACCAGTATGTCGGTTATGCGCCTTATTCAAGGACCGCAGGGGCAGATATGCTCCGGATCTATCCGCTTTAACACCTCTGAGGCAGGTGTGGTTTACGATATTGCAGCTATGCCTATCCACGAGATACACCGTATACGCGGTAAGCAGATATCTATGATTTTCCAGGAGCCTATGACCTCCCTTAACCCTGTGTTTACCATAGGTCAACAGCTGGATGAGGTCAGCTTTATCCACAGTAAAGGGATAACCGAGGAAGAAGCTAAGGCAAAGTCTATGGAGATGTTAAACCTTGTAGGTATCGCTATGCCCGAGCGTGTTTATAAGGCATTCCCTCACGAGCTGTCCGGCGGTATGCGTCAGCGTGTTATGATAGCCATGGCACTTATAGGAAACCCACGCCTTATTATAGCGGACGAGCCCACCACCGCTCTTGACGTTACCATACAGGCACAGATACTTGACCTGCTCAGGGACTTGAAAAACAAGATAGACGGCTCTATTCTGCTTATTACCCACGACCTTGGTATTATTGCAGAGATGGCTGATTACGTTGTGGTTATGTATGCGGGCAGGGTTATAGAAAAGGGTACCGTAGAGGAAATATTCCATAATCCCTTGCACCCTTATACTATCGGATTGCAGAAGTCCAAGCCTACCCTTGACTCTGCCAGTGATACTCTGTTTAATATCCCGGGCAACGTTCCCAATCCCATAAATATGCCCAACCACTGTTACTTTAAGGAAAGGTGCGACAGATGTACCGCCAAATGCGGCGGCAGCTATCCCGAAATGATACAGGTAAGTCCCACCCATTTCGTGGCTTGTCACCTCTACGGAAAGGAGGAGCAAAATGACTAAGGAAGCCGAAAGCAAAAACACTGCAGAATACATACTTGAGGTTGAAAACCTTAGAAAGTGCTTCCCCCTGAAAAAAACCATAACCGGTAAGGTGGTAAGCGAGCTTGTTGCGGTTGACGGTGTTTCCTTCAAGCTTAAGGCAGGCGAGACCCTTGGTATAGTTGGCGAGTCGGGCTGCGGCAAAACGACTATGGGCAGAACTATTCTTAAGCTGCACGAGCCCAACGGCGGACGCATTATCTTTGACGGCAAGGATATTACAAACCTTAAGTCGTCCAAACTGCGTGAGCTTAGAAAGCAAATGCAGATAATATTCCAGGACCCCTACTCCTCCCTGCCACCCAGAAGCACGGTAGGCGGTATTCTTTCCGAGCCTGTTGCCGTGCATAAGATAGTGCCCAAGGAGCAGATTAAGGACTACGTGCTGGAGCTGATGGACAAATGCGGTCTTAGGGACTATTACTACGAAAGGTACCCCCACGAGTTTTCAGGCGGACAGCGTCAGCGTATTTGTATTGCCAGAGCCTTGTCCGTAAACCCCAAGCTGGTGGTATGCGACGAGCCCGTTTCAGCTCTGGACGTGTCTATCCAGGCACAGATAATCAATTTGCTTAAAAAGCTTCAGCAGGATATGAACCTTACCTACCTTTTCATTTCCCACGATTTGTCGGTGGTTAAGTTTATATCCGACAAGATTGGCGTTATGTATCTGGGACAGATTGTGGAATACGGCGATAAGAAGGATATTTTTGAGGAGCCGCTACACCCCTACACCAAAGCTTTATTTTCTGCAATCCCCTATCCCGACCCCGCTGTTAAAATGAACCGTATAGTTTTAAGCGGCGATATCCCCTCCCCTGCAAACCCACCTAAGGGTTGCCGCTTCCATACCCGTTGCCCTTACGCAAAGCCCATTTGCTCCGAGGTAACACCCGAGTACAAGGAATACGGAACGGGACATTTTGCCGCCTGTCATCTTCTTGAGGAATAGACTATGGCAAAGGATAAGAAAAAGAAGGAAAAGTACATATATTACGACGACGGCAGTACCCTTGCAGATATGTCGGCTTTTACCAAGGATAAAGCAAACGACAGCGCAGATACGCCAAAATATGGCTTCAAGGCTAAAATGCAAACCTTTTTCGGAGCTATGAGGCTTATGCTTATTCCTCTTGTTGCGGTGGTTTGCGCCCTGGGGCTAATATATGGGGTTATATATCTTCTTTTCACTTTAGCCAGTCGGGGGATGTAAAAAAAGGCTGGACCGCAAAAAATTCATTTTTAATGTTTATTAACAGATAGTTTAGGGTTCCACCAAAACGTGCAACCCTAAACTTTTTTATATCATATATTTTTTGCTATGAACGAGACAGAACCGCTCGCAGTACTCAGTACAGCTTCGGGTTCTACTCGTCCATTCCAACCATT